>NZ_CP034443.1:3394025-3696139 GCF_003952365.1 Mesorhizobium sp. M9A.F.Ca.ET.002.03.1.2
TGCGCAGCTTTTCCTGCCTGGAGTAGACAGGGTGGGCCTCGAAGGCAGCGATCAGTTCGTCCTTGCCGATGCGGCGGCCGTTGAGGCGCAGATCGATGAACCAGGTCTGGTGGTTGATGCCGGAACAGACGTAGTCGAGCTCCTGCCGCGATTTCGCGCCCAGCACCTCGGCGATCTGTTCCGCACCATGCTGGACGCCGTGGCACAGCCCGACCGTGTCGACCTTGCCATACTCGATCGCCGCCCAGGTGTTCATCGCCATCGGATTGGCATAGTTGAGGAATTTCGCGTTCGTCTCGGCGACCTCGCGTATGTCCCTGCAGAAATCCAGGATCACCGGAATATTACGCTGGCCGTAGAGAATGCCGCCGGCGCAGATCGTGTCGCCGACGCATTGATCGATGCCGTATTTCAGGGGAATGCGGATGTCGTCGGCATAGGCTTCGAGGCCGCCGACCCGTACACAGCTGATGACGTAGCGTGCGCCTTCCAATGCCTTGCGGCGGTCGGTGGTCGCCGTCACTTTTGTCGGCAATTTGTTCGCGTCGACGATCCTGTCGAGGATCGCCTTGATCATCTGCAGATTATGCTCGCTGATGTCGGTCAGCGCGAATTCGATGTCCTTGAATTCCGGCACGCACAAAATGTCGGTGAACAGCTTCTTGGTGAATCCGACGCTACCCGCACCGATAATAGCGATTTTGAAACTCATCACCTTCACCTCGATCCAATCGAATGCTAGCAAAGGAACAACAAGGGAAGATATGGCCATGCGTCACGGCGCACCTGCCATTTAAGCCGGATTCCGGCTTTTTTCCTCCCCGCTCGCTCCTCGACCGCAGGTCTTTCGCGTTCTCTGAGGAGGGATTATGCGCTTATTCGCAAGCGCGAACAGAGAAGGATTGTGCTTTCAGGGGTAATTTTGTGCTGCAAGATCTGATCGCCAACGGGCCATCGATGCGGACGATCTCGCTGCCGCGCGGCCGCCAGCGCCTGCACGCCATGCCGACGAGCACGGGCTACGAGGTGCGCGAGGACGAGACCTATGATTGGGACGGGCGAAAGCGCGGCCAGACACCGTTCACCGTGCTCCAGCATACGATCAGCGGAACCGGCCAGCTGCGCTACGAGAACCGCAATTACCGCCTGCAGAAGAACGACACGCTGCTGGTGCTGGTGCCGCACAACCATCGCTATTGGCTGGCGAAAGGCGATCGTTGGGAATATTTCTGGATCTCGATGAACGGCGAGGAGGCGCTGCGCATCCACAAGTCGATTCTTGGCACATCGGGTCCGGTGTTTCGGCTGCAGCCGGCGACGATCGATCATCTTGCTGATTGCAGCCTGCGTCTGATCAAGGGGGCCGCTTCACCGGGCGCGGCTTCCGCCGTCGCCTATGAGGCGGCGATGGCCCTCTATGACGATATTTTCGGCTCACACGCCTTCGCTGAAAAACAGAGCGCCATGCAACCGATCATCGATCACATCAGCGCCAATCTCGACAAGGCCTTGCCGGTGGCGGATCTCGTTCAGATCAGCGGTCTCAGCCGCGCGCACTTCTCGCGCTCTTTCGCCGACAGCGAAGGCATCCCACCGGCCGAGTTCGTGTTGCAGCAGCGGTTGCAACGCGCGGCGAAGCTGCTGACAAAGGCGGATTTCCTGCCGGTGAAGGAAGTCGCCATCATGTGCGGCTTCGAGGATGCGAATTACTTTTCGAAAGTCTTTCGCCGTTGCTACGGCATTACGCCCAGCCAGTTCCGCACCACCGGCATGTACGCCAGCATGGGCAGCCGCCGCTGACCAGATGAACGCGCTTTGATGCATGTCGCGAGGGTGCGCGGCGTCGCATGGTCCGTTCAAGCGCCACGCGCTTCAGCGCAGGCCTCGGTCGAACTCGGTCGAGGCGGTGCTGACCGGATCGCTGGCGACGGGCACGGCTTCAACGGCTGATGTCGAGCGCTTTTCCTTCCGCGTCCAGGCCACATATTCGGCAATTCCGCGCGGAGCGCGTGGCGCCGTCTTCACGGCAGGCATTTGAAAGCTGTTGCGAAATTTGGCCCAGCGCGTGCTGAACACGGCGACCATTTCTGCGAAGGTCGGTGGTGTCGCCACGGTGGCGTAGGTGATGGTGTCGCCGGCCAGCCCGGCCTCGCGTGAGAGCGGCACCGGTATCGAGGCGAGGTAATCCGGCTGCACATCGATCAGGCCGCCGAACGGCCACTGCGCGCGCAATGCGGCGGCATCCATCGGTGCGACATTGACATCGATATCGTTTGGCGTGCCCGCGACCCGGTAGGGGCAGCGGAACCGGCCGCAATTGGCTTTCGCCGAAAACTGCCAGAGTGCGTAACCTTGCCAGTTGCCTATCGGAAAATGCACGCCGATGTCGGGCTTGTAGCGCGCATACCAGAGCGGCAGCCGTGACAGGAGCTGGTATTTGTACTTGTTGTCGGCGATGTACCTGGCGGTCTTGCCGTTGGTGTAGAGCACCGGAAAGCGGCCGAGCCGCCGATGCACATGGCGAACGAATTCCTCGGCATCCTCGAGCGACATCCATTGCGTGGGGTCGTCGTCCTCGATGTCGAGGGCAAGCAGGTCATCCGGACCAGGTTTCGCGAAATCGATGAAATTATTGGCCTGTCCCACCGGGTTGCCGGGGCGGCCTAGATGATAAGCGCCCCATTTCAGGCCGAGCGCCTTGGCCACCACCTTGCGCGTCTGAAACAGTTCCTGTGCCACTGCATGGCGCTTCCACAGCGTCTTGCAGAGCCTCGTCTCAGTCTCGCCGCCGAAACAGAAATAGGCTGGCGGCATCCCGTCGGACGCCTTGTTGATGAAGCCGACGATGCGCTTATCGGTTGTAAGCTTAGCCCAATCGATGGAATTGTATTCGTAGGCGTCGATCACCAGCGCCCGGTCGGCATTCCTCCACGGCTGGGAGAAATCGGAAGCCCTTGCTGCCTGCGCCAGCACCATCGCGGCGGTGATGGCGAGAAGCACCAGTGCAGGTCGCCCAAAAGCGCGCAGCGGCTTTGGGATAACGACATGCACAAACAAAGGCTTGAAGCGGCGAAGAGGGTGCGCCGGCGTTTTCAAACGGCAGATCCTTGCTGGCCAAAGCCCGATCCTGAACCGCCATGGTTAAGGAAATGCTTTCGGAGGCCAGCGGCGGGCAAGTCCGGTGATGGTCTGGTGTTTCTCAACGGCGGAAGAGCGGCTGGATCTCGAACGGATCGGGCGCCGGCACTTGCGGCAGTGTTCCCTCGGCCTGGCGTTTGCGGTGATGGGCGAGCGAGCATTGGGGCGAACACAGAATGCCGCGATCCGACCAATAGGCGGCGCCGTCCTCGATCTTGCCCCGATGGTGCCAAAAACCTGCCGCTCGGTAGGGCAGGCCGCATTCGATGCAGCGATAGGCGTCAGGTCTGGCGAGCACGGGCGGTCCGATCCGGTATCTTGATCTGTCGCCGGTCGAACTGGTCCGGCTTTTGCCAAGTTTAGCGTGCGCCACTGCAATTGCAAAATCTGCGTGACAAAATTTGACCTTTACGTAAAAAGAAGATGGGGAAGGCGACCCGAAAGCGGATGGTTTTGTGCCGGCACGGATCTTAAGTTGACCCTGCCGGACAGAGGAGGAGCGAGCGGCATGTATCGGGCACCAGTCGAGGAAATCGCCTTCACGCTGAAGCATGTGGCCGGCCTCAAGCCGGCGCTCGACGCCGGCGCCTTTGGCGACCTTGGCGAAGACCTCGTCGACGCCATTCTGGCAGAAGCCGGCCGCTTCGCCACGGAGGAGGTCGCGCCGCTCTACAAGATCGGCGACGAACAAGGCGCGGTGCTGAGCGGTGCTGCCGTTACCACGCCACCGGGCTGGAAGGCGCTTTATCGCCGCTGGATCGACGGAGGCTGGAACGCGCTGTCGGCACCGGAGGAATTCGGCGGCCAGGCGTTGCCGACTATGCTGGGTGTGGCAGCGCTCGAAATGTGGAACTCCGCCGCGATGGCCTTCGGCATCGGCCCGACGCTGACCATGGGCGCGGTCGAAGCACTCGACAAGCACGCCTCGCCGGCGCTGAAGGCCAGATACCTGGAAAAGCTCGTCTCCGGCGAATGGATGGGCACGATGAACCTGACCGAGCCGCAGGCGGGCTCGGACCTGAATGCCTTGCGCGCCCGCGCCGAGCCGGCCGGCGACGGCACCTACCGCATCTTCGGGCAGAAAATCTTCATCACCTATGGCGAGCACGACTTCACCGACAACATCATCCATCTGGTGCTGGCGCGGCTGCCGGATGCGCCGGCCGGCACGCGTGGCCTTTCGCTGTTCCTGGTGCCTAAATTCCTTGTCGGCGACGATGGCGCGCTGGGTGCACGCAACGACGTCTTCTGCTCCGGACTGGAGCACAAATTGGGCATCCACGCCTCGCCGACCTGCACCATGATCTATGGCGATGGTTTCGAAGGGATGGCGCCTGGCGCGATCGGCTGGCTGATCGGCGAGGAAAACAAGGGCCTCGCCTGCATGTTCACCATGATGAACAATGCGCGGCTCGCCGTCGGCATGCAGGGCGTGGCGGTCGCCGAAACGGCCACGCAGAAGGCGCTCGCCTATGCCAGCGACCGTCGGCAAGGCAAGGCGGCAAGTTATGATGGCGACGGCATGGCGCCGATCGTCCATCACCCGGACGTGCAGCGCAATCTCCTGACCATGAAGGCGCTGACCCAGACTGCGCGCGCCATCAGCTATTCCTGTGCGCATGCCATCGATACCGCACGCGTCTCTGTCGGCAATGAAGCCGCCCATTGGCAGGAGCGTGCCAATCTGTTGACGCCGCTGGCCAAGGCTTTCTCCACCGATGTCGGCGTCGAGGTCGCCTCGCTCGGCCTGCAGGTGCATGGCGGCATGGGCTTCATCGAGGAGACGGGTGCTGCGGCACTCTATCGCGACGCGCGCATCGCGCCGATCTACGAAGGCACCAACGGCATCCAGGCGATCGATCTGGTGGCGCGCAAGCTGCCGCTTGGCGGCGGCGAGCATGTGCATGGCTACATCGCCGAACTGAAAGCGGTCGCCAATCAAGTGCGGACCTCGAACTCCGGGGGTTTCGGCCGCACCGCCGACGGTCTCGACCAGGCGCTCGACGACCTCGGCCAAGCCACGCGCTTCCTGCAAGGGTTGCTTGCCGACGGGCGCTCGGACGAGGCGCTGGCTGGTGCGACGCCGTATCTGAGGCTGATCTCGCTTGCCGCCGGCGGCGCCTATCTGGCGCGCGGCGCGCTTACCGACCGAAGCCGCATCGCGCTTTGCCGGTTCTTTGCAGAAAACCTGCTTGGCGAGGCGAGCGCGCTGAAGGAGCGCGTCATCGGCGGTGCCAAAAGCCTTGCCGTTGCTGGCAAGACGCTGATTTCCGCCTGACGCTTCACAAAAGGCTGACGTTCACAAAGGATCACCGTGACAGACCATATCCTCGTCGAGCGCCAGGGCGCCGTTCAGATCATCCGCATGAATCGTCCGGACAAGAAGAACGCGCTGACGCGCGCCATGTATGCGAAAATGTCCAAAACTCTTGCCGAGGGCGACGCCGATCCGGCGGTCCGCGTCCATGTGTTCCTTGGCGTGCCCGGCGCCTTCTCGTCCGGCAACGACCTCGCCGATTTCATGGTCGTCGCCACCGGCGGTGAGGGCGGCAGTGAAGTCTGGGATTTTCTGATGGCGCTGGCCAGGGTGGAAAAGCCTGTTGTCTCCGGCGTCGACGGCATCGCGGTCGGTATCGGCACCACGCTCAACCTGCATTGCGACCTGACCTTCGCCACGCCGCGCACACTGTTCCGAACACCCTTCGTCGATCTCGGCCTGGTGCCCGAGGCGGGGTCGAGCCTGCTTGCGCCGCAGATTCTGGGCCGGCAAGACGCCTTCGCGCTGCTTGGCCTCGGCGAAGGCTTTTCCGCCGAGCGGGCGAAGGCCGCAGGGCTGATCTACGAGGTGGTCGAAGAAGATGCGCTCGAAGCGTCGGTGCTAGCCGCGGCCGGTCAGATCGCCGCTAAACCGCCGCAGGCGCTGAAGATCGCGCGTGACCTGATGCGCGGTTCGCGCGAGGAGCTTGTCGCCCGCATCGGCCAGGAAAGCGAGCATTTCCGCGAGCGGCTGAAGTCCGACGAGGCCCGCGCCGCCTTGGTGGCCTTCATGACCAGGAAGAAGGGGTGAACCAGGGTCGGCTAGACTAGCGGTGCTCGGTCGCGATGCGGATGCCGAGGCCGATCAGCAGCATTCCGGTCACGCCTTCGATGACGCGACGGATCGGTGGCTGGCGCAGGAAATCCCCGGCCTTGGCGACGACCGTCGCGTAAAGCGCCAGCCAGGTAAAGGTCATGACGGCGAAGACTGCTCCGAGGCCGAGCAGCGTAATAAAACTCTCTCCGCCGGGCGGCACGAACTGGGGCAAAAGGCTGGCGAAGAACACGGCCATCTTTGGATTGCCGAGATCGCTGATCAGGCCTTGGCGAAAGGCGCTTGCCGCCGCCAGCCGCCGCGAAGGCCTGGCGACGGCCAGCGCCTCCGCCTGGTGGGACGGCCGTAGCGCCTCTTGCAGCGCCTTGACGCCGAGATAGACGAGATAGGCAGCACCGGCATATTTGACGGCGAGGAATAGCGGCTCCGAAGCGACGAGCAGGGCGACAATGCCGGCGCTGGTGGCCAGCGCCCAGATCGTCTGGCCGCTGGCGATGCCAAGCGCTGTGGACACGCCGCCGGCGCGACCGCCGAGCAGCGTGTTACGAATGGTGATGGCCGTGTCCGGTCCCGGTGTGGCGATGACGATGAACGAGACGCCGAGGAATGCCAGGAACAGACTCATGGTTCACCTCTTTGCGACTTGAAGCGGCATGAATTCCGTACCTTCGGAAAGGTTCAGGGATAAAGCCTTGTCTTGTTCCAGCCGCCCTTGGCGTTGCGGGAAAAGACGATTCGGTCGTGCAGCCGGAAAGGCCGGTCGTGCCAGAACTCGATCGTCTGCGGCACGATACGGAAGCCCGACCAGTGTTTCGGCCGTGGGATCTCGCCGATGGCATGGCGGGCCGTGTATTCGGCAACGGCTTTTTCCAGCGCGAAGCGGCTCTCCAGCGGTCGCGATTGTTTCGATGCCCAGGCGCCGATGCGGCTGCCGCGCGGACGCGTCGCATAATAGGCGTCGGCTTCCGCCTCGGTAACGATCTCCACCGGCCCCCGCGCGCGCACCTGCCGGCGCAGCGATTTCCAGTGGAAGCACATCGCCGCCTTCATGCTGCCGAGGATCTCGCGGCCTTTGGCGCTCTCGAAATTCGTATAGAACACAAATCCGCCCTCATCGAACCCCTTGAGCAGCACCATCCGCACATTCGGCATGCCCTCGGCATCGACCGTCGCCAGCGCCACGCCGTTGGGATCGTTGACCTCACTCTTCGTCGCGTCGTCGAGCCATGCGGCAAAGAGGCGGAATGGCTCGGCAGCCTCGGTAAAGTCACTGCTTGTTAACCCGGTTTCGCTCATAGTTTTTTCAAATTCCATTGCCGGCTGGGGAGATTGCCGATTGTCGCTTATCGCGCAACCTTTTGACAGCAGGCAATGGAGCCTTATTGCTTCGGCCAGCGCCCAGCTTGCCGTCAAGGCTGCCGCGATCGCGTTGGTCGTCCTGCCGCTTGCCGCCTGCGGCGCCGGCGGCTTCAGCCTGGAGCAGGCGGAGATCGACCGCACGATCCTCACCAGCAGCACGACTGCTTCTGCCTCGCCGGTCGATCAGGATCGCGCCTCGGACGAGGCGACGATCCGTAACGCTGTGTCTTCCGCCGACATCCAGGAGCTTGGCGGGCAGGCCGTTCCCTGGGCGAATTCCGATACCGGTTCGCGCGGCTCGATCACCGAACTGGCGGAGTCCAGGGACAACGGCCAGCTTTGTCGCCGCTTCACCGCCTCGCGCGAGAGCTTCGACGGCGTCGCCCTGTTCAAGGGCGAGGTGTGCCTGGCCGGCGCCGGCGCCTGGCGGATGCAGGACTTCAAGGCGCTCTGATTTTCCGCCATCATATGGCCGCACGCTACTGGAATTTCTTCCTATGCGAGCGCATATAGGTGGCAATCGTGGACTCACTCCTTCTCCAGGGCAGGAAGCATGCGCGACCCCTATGAGGTGCTGGGCGTTGCTAAGAACGCATCGGCCAAGGACATAAAATCGGCGTATCGAAAACTCGCCAAGAAGTATCATCCGGATCAGAATCCGGATGATCCCAAGGCGAAAGATCGTTTTGCCGCGGCCAACCAGGCTTACGAGATCGTCGGCGACGAGAAGAGCCGGGCGGCTTTCGATCGCGGCGAGATCGACGCCGACGGCAAGCCGCGCTTCCAGGGTTTCGAGGGCGCCGCGGGCGGTGGCGATCCTTTCTCCGGCTTTCGCCGGCAGCAAGGGCCGGGCGGCTCACGCTTCGAGTTTCGCTCGGGCCGTCCGGGCGGCGATCCGTTCGACGGCAACAGCGACATCTTCAGCCAGATTTTCGGCGAGACGTTTTCCCGCGGTGCCGGCATGGGCGCCGGCCGGCAGGCGCCCTCCGGCGCCGACCTGAACGTGACGCTCGATATCACCATCGAGGAAGCGGCGACAGCGGAGAAGGTGACGGCGATGTTCCCCGACGGCCGCAAGGTCGCCGTCAAGCTGCCGGCCTATGTCGAGGACGGCCAGACCATCCGGCTGAAAGGCCAGGGCGAGCAAGGGCCGGGGCAGCCGGGCGACGCGCTGGTCAAGATCCGCTTCCGGCGACATCCGCGCTACCGCGTCGAAGGCCGCGACCTCCATGCCGATCTGCCGGTGGCGTTGGCGGATGCCGTGCTGGGCGCCAAGGTGGCGGTCGAGACGCCGATGGGCCGGCTTGCGGTCAATGTTCCAGCCTGGTCGAGCTCGGACAAGGTCCTGCGGCTGAAGGGCAGGGGCCTGCCGGAAAAAACCGGCGGTCACGGCGATCTCTACGCCCATGTGCGGCTGATGCTGCCTGAAGGTGGCGACAGCGATCTCGAAGCGCTGATGCGCAACCGAAAACGCTGACTGGACGCCTTTGTCCCCCGAACTGTCCGTCTTGAGCGCTTGAAGGGGCTCTGTGCCTGTGCGATAGGCACTCCACAAGTGGGAAAATCTTGCGGAGATCGCTGACATGGCGGGTGGACAGGGCCTTATGGCCGGCAAGCGCGGGCTTGTCCTTGGCGTCGCGAACAACAGATCGATCGCCTATGGCATTGCCAAGGCCTGCGTCGACCACGGCGCCGAGATCGCGCTGACCTATCAGGGCGAGGCGTTCAAGAAGCGCGTCGAGCCGCTGGCGGCGGAACTCAATGCCCATATCGCCGGCCACTGCGACGTGACCGATCCGGCAACCCTCGATGCGGTTTTCGACGACATCGCCAAGCATTGGGGCAAGCTCGATTTTCTCGTCCACGCCATCGCCTTTTCCGACAAGGACGAACTGACAGGCCGCTATGTCGAGACGACGCGCGACAATTTCCTGCGCACCATGGACATTTCGGTGTTTTCCTTCACCACCATCGCCAAGCGCGCCGAGGCGCTGATGACCGATGGCGGCTCGCTGCTGACGCTGACCTATTACGGTGCGGAAAAAGTGATGCCGCACTACAACGTCATGGGCGTCGCCAAGGCGGCGCTCGAAGCCAGCGTGCGCTATCTGGCCGTCGACCTCGGTGCCAAAAAGATCCGCGTCAACGCCATCTCCGCCGGTCCGATCAAGACGCTGGCCGCCTCCGGCATCGGCGATTTCCGCTACATATTGAAGTGGAACGAATACAATTCGCCGCTGAAGCAGACAGTGACGCAAGAGGAGGTCGGCGATTCAGCCGTCTATTTCCTGTCCAACCTCTCACGCGGCGTCACCGGCGAGGTCCACCATGTCGATTCCGGCTACCATGTCGTCGGCATGAAGGCGGTCGACGCGCCGGATATTTCGACGGTCAAGGACTAGTTCCTTCCACGAACGCCAACCCTGCCTGTCTGCTCCCGATTTCACCGGAAGACCTGATGTATCCGCTCGTCTACATCGCGCGCCATGGCCAGACGGAGTGGAACGCCGAGGCCCGGTTGCAGGGACAGGCCGACACCGATCTCAACGCGCTCGGCCGCGAGCAGGCGACCCGCAACGGCCATCGGCTGGCCGAACTCGTCCATAACCCCCAGGATTTCGACTTTGTCGCCAGCCCGATGCGGCGCACACGCGAGACGATGGAGCGCCTGCGCACGGCGATGAAGCTCGATCCGCACGCCTATCGTACCGAGCCGCTTCTCGTAGAGTTGAGCTTTGGCAACTGGCAGGGTTTCACCTTTGCCGAACTCAAGGCGAAGGATTCCGGTTCGACCAGGCAACGCCGCCTCGACAAATGGAATTTCCAACCGCCCGGCGAGGGCGCCGAAAGCTATCAGATGCTGCTCGAACGGGTAAAACCCTGGTTCGATGCGCTGGACCGCCAGACGGTCTGCGTGACCCATGGCGGCGTCGTGCGTGCCCTGTTCCGCGTGATGCTGGGAATGCCTGAGGAAGAAGCCGCAAACCTGGATGTGCCTCAGGATCGCTTGCTCAGGCTGGAGGGCCAGCGCCTGGAGTGGCTCTAGGGGTCAAATCCAATCGCTCTGAGCGATTTAGCCCCCTCTCGACACTGATGGCGCTAACCGCTCGTTTCCTTTGGAGAAGGCACACCCAACTTAGCCTCGAGTTGAGCTAGCGCCGACTCAAGTTTGTCGCGCAGACGCGCAGCTCTAGCTGTGAGTTTCCAGAAGGTTGTCCATTCGGGCCCGACCGAGGAGACTGGAGTTACCACACTTCAGATTCGTCGGAGGACCCGAATGAACATTCATAAGAATGCCCGTCTCACGCCGCTTCGTCGAGAGGAGATGGCGCTTGCGGTCATGGAAGGCGACCTTTCCCAAGCCCAAGCAGCGTTGAAATTCGCGGTGACGGCGAAGGTCGTGAAGCGATGGGTCGAGCGTTACAAGGCCGAAGGCCGTGCCGGCATGGTCGACCGCTCGTCGCGACCCAGGCGCAGTCCGAATGCGACCGAACGGGCTGTGGCCGATCGGATCGTTGCGCTGCGGCGCCAGCGCCTCACGGGCAAGCACATTGCAAGTGTGGTCGCCGTCTCGCCGGCGACGGTGAGCAGGGTGCTGGCGCGGGCCGGGCTGTCGCGGCTGAAGGACCTTGAGCCAGCAGAGCCGGTGCGTCGATATGAGCGTGACGAGCCGGGCGACATGATCCACATCGATATCAAGAAGCTCGGCCGTTTCGACCGCATCGGCCATCGCATCACCGGCGATCGCACCGGCCAAAGCAATGGCCGGACTTCCCGTAAAGGCGGCGCGGGCTGGGAGTTCGTCCACGTCTGCATTGACGATGCCTCCCGCATCGCCTTTAGCCAGATCCTGCCCGACGAGAAAAAGGAAAGCGCCGTCGCCTTCCTCAACGCCGCCATCGCCTACTATGCCAGCCTTGGCGTCACCACCTCACGGGTCATGACCGACAACGGCGGCTGCTATAAAAGCCGCGCCTTCCGCGCCGCCTGCAAAGCCCTCGGCCTCAAACACATCCGAACCAAGCCCTACACGCCCAAGACCAACGGCAAGGCCGAACGCTTCATCCAGACCGCGCTCAGAGAATGGGCCTACGCAAGAGCCTACACGACCTCAGATCGCCGTGCTGCCGAGCTGCCCGTCTGGCTGCACCGATACAATTGGCACCGCCCGCATGGCAGCCTAAAATCCAAAACACCCATCAGTCGCCTCGGATTGTCCGAGGACAACCTGTTGAGGCTCCACATCTAGCGGGGTCGAGCCCGGCGGTATCGAGCGTCAACGACATGCCCTCGTCCATTTCTGTTATGACAGTGTCGTCGCGCAACTGTTCCCGGACACCCCGCACCAAATAAGGCACGATCGGTCTGCTGATCCCCTTCATGCTGATCTGCTCACCTGCCGACGCATCGACCATGTCCCGTACGTTGGAATATGTTTCGTAGCTGAGCATTATTCCGCCGGCAGGTGCAATGCTCTGCAGCCGAGCAGCGAGGTTAGCTTCGGCGCCGATGATGGTGTAATCCATACGATCGTCACTGCCGAAGTTGCCGACATTGCAGTAGCCGGTGTTTATTCCCATCCGCACACGGAAGGGGTGCTCGATACCCTGCTGCCGCCATTTGACTTGCAGGTACTCCAAACGCTTTTGCATGGCCAAGGCCATACGCAGACATGCACGTGCGTCTTCGCGAGGGCCAAGCGTCTGCGGGTCGCCGAAAAAAGCGAGAATGGCATCGCCGATGAACTTATCCACGGTGGCGCCATGAGAAATGGCGATATGCGACATCTCGGTTAGATACTCGTTGAGATGGGCCGTCAGTTCCTCAGGTTGCATACGCTCGGTCGTGGCAGTGAAATCCACGATGTCGGAGAAGAAGATGGTCAGTTTCTTTCGCTCTGCAGTCACCTTCACGTCGCGCTCGCCGCTGAACACACTTTTGTAGATCTCAGGTGAGAGATATTTTGCGATTTTGAGCGACACCGTTGCCAAGAAGTTGTTGGCCTCCTTCAGTTCGCCGTTGACCAGGGCGAGTTCGCGCGACTGCCGCCACTGCATTACGATGAATGCAACTCCAGTGGCTATGGCGGCCGCAAAATATGCGAAGAGATAGTGGAAGCCGATCGACCCTTGAGATAGGGGCTGCGAGACAGACACAGCTTGAATCCCTCTGACATCACCGACGTTCCAATCCTTCTTTGGGCTGTCCGGATGCGAGTTGTGGCATGCCACGCAGGCGGCGGTCATGCGGATCGGCGAAGCCAGCCGAACGGTCGGACTCCAGCCACCTTCCGCCGCCTCAAGCGTTTGAACATTCGGGTCGGCACGAAATGATGCCAATGCCTTCAATTGAAAGTCATCAAGATTGTGTGGAGGCCGCCCGGCGAAAGGATAGTCGGAAACAAATTCGTACCGGACAGTGTTGTCACGCGAACTCGTGAGACGCCCGATTTCCAGCGAGAACGTCGCTGGAATTGGTATCGCGCCAGCAACGTCGCGGTAGTTATCTGTCGCGGTGATTTTCGTATGCGGGTCCGCTTGGAGGATTCGCCCGACCACGTCATTGGCGTAGAACGTGCGAATGTCAGTTATGATCTTGCTGATGTCGTTCGCTTGACGTTCGGATAGTTGATGCGTGAAGTCACGCAGGTCGAGGACGACAGCAACTGGAAGCGCCACTAAGAGAAGGATCACTGCAATCGCAGCCGGCCAGATGCTACGCTCCCGCACGCTGTTGTTTCCCCCTGAAGCCGGTTTCGCGCTTGTCACAGCAATGACCCTTGGTTAGCTGAGGTTGCCGCGCAAGATTGCATGAAATTAGTTCCGAGATTGTGTCGCTAAAGCGCGCGCTGGAATCGCGCACTTTACAAGGTGTCTGAGTGCATCTTATGCGCCCGCGCAAGCGGCAGCTTTGCGCCGCTTATCGGACATTGAGACCAGCGTAGCTGTGCGCTCAAAACGGACCCTCGCGATCCAGAATCGTCAGCTGTATGGACCAGCAAGCGTGCCTAGCCGCAGACGTGCTCGGCCGAAGAGTCTAGCACCTGGTCTGGTCGGGTCCAAGCCAATTTCCGCCTGCCGCGCTCTACGCTATTGCAAGACGTTCAAATTTGAGCTTCCGCACTCATGCTTTGTCGAGAGTATCTCCGTAAGTTTTAGCCGTTCTGACGGCGACGATGACGACGAAATAGGAGAACGCAATGACTCGCAATCACGTTGAACGTCTTGGAGAGTTCAGGGAAATCCTGGTCGCGACTCGACGCGAGGGAATCCGTAACGTGCACCATACTCGCGACGCAATGCGGGCAAGTGGCTTTCAGATCGGGGACAGCGACGGCTCCAGCTACGGAGCCGAGTTGAAGGCGCTCCAAGAGGAAATTGAGGCAGTCGATCGCGCCATCGAAGACGAGAAGCGGCTGGCCTTGACCCTCGAGAGCGCTGCTCAATCCCGCCGACCGACTAAACCGAGAATCGTGAAGGGAACATAGAGTCACCCTTGGCGCCCGTCGCGTCGATAGCATGCGGTATGGTGTCGGGCTCGTCGCCGCCGTGGTGCAGCGCCCTGACAGCGGACGTTCTATGTCGCTGTGTGCTCGTTTCCACCCGCCGGCTTCGGGATGGCCCGCTGGAAGACTCTATTCGGTTTAATCGCCATCCGGCAATTGCATGTCGGTGATGACGTTCTCGCCGTTTGTCTCGTCGTAGGCGATCACGATATCCATGCCGGGTTTCAGCGCATCGATATCGGTTTCGGCATTCAGCTTGTAGGATTTGCCGTCGTCGAGTGTCAGCGTCAGCGTGTCCTTGTCGACCTCTTTGATCAGGCCTTCGGTTTGGCCGGCGAAGGCGGCGGTGGAAATCAGCAACGTGGCGGCAACGGCGCCGATCAGGATACGCATCATCGTCCTCTTATCATTGCGCCGGCACGGTGGCGGCGGGTGTTCAACTGACGGGTCGAGGGAAGCAGAAACCAACCGAATGTGTCAAAACTAAATCCGCCAGATCACAGTTTGACCACTGCGGGAAACGCCAATAGAAGGCAGACTACAGCGCCGCGCGTCGTCTTGGACGCGCAAAGGACACTGTAGCACTTTTTGATTTTGCGCATGATCCTTTCCGAAAATCGCTCCGATTTCGGGTCATGCGCAAAGCCGGCTCCGATGCCGGCAGGGCTGGTTTTCATGTCGCACAACACGTTTGGCCATCTTTTCCGCGTCACCACCTGGGGCGAAAGCCATGGCGCAGCGCTCGGCTGCGTGGTCGACGGCTGCCCGCCCGGCATCCGCTTCACGCGCGCGGAGGTCCAGGCCGAACTCGACAGGCGCCGCCCGGGTCAATCGCGTTTTGTGACGCAGCGTCGCGAACCCGACGAGGTCAAGATCCTGTCCGGCTTCATCCTGGATGAGGACGGCGAGACCATGATCACCACCGGCACGCCCGTGTCGATGATGATCGAGAATGTCGACCAGCGCTCCAAGGACTATGGCGAGATCGCCCGCCAGTACCGGCCGGGTCATGCCGATTATACCTACGACGCCAAATACGGCCTGCGCGATCATCGCGGCGGTGGCCGCTCGTCGGCCCGCGAGACGGCGGCGCGGGTGGCGGCCGGAGCCTTGGCCCGCAAGGTCGTGCCCGGCCTAGTGGTGCGCGGCGCGCTGGTCTCGATGGGCGAAAAACGAATAGACCGCGCCAACTGGAACTGGAATTTCGTCGGCGACGCCGAAAATCCGTTCTTCACACCCGATCCGGCATCGGTCGCCGTCTTTGCCGCGTATCTCGACGGCATCCGCAAGGCAGGTTCGTCGGTCGGCGCGGTCATCGAGATCGTCGCCGATGGCGTTCCGGCAGGCCTCGGCGCGCCGATCTACGCCAAGCTCGACCAGGACATTGCCTCGGGCCTGATGTCGATCAATGCCGTCAAGGGTGTCGAGATCGGCAACGGCTTCGAGGCCGCCCACATCACCGGCGAAGAGAATGCCGACGAGATGCGCATCGGCAATGACGGCAAGCCGGTCTTCCTGTCCAACAATGCCGGCGGCATACTTGGCGGCATCTCGACCGGCCAGGCGATCGTCGCGCGCTTCGCCGTCAAGCCGACTTCGTCGATCCTGACTCCGCGAAAGTCGATCGACAAGGACGGCAACGACGTCGAGATCATGACCAAGGGCCGCCACGATCCATGCGTCGGCATCCGCGCCGTGCCGATCGGCGAGGCAATGGTTGCCTGCGCCATCGCCGATCACTATCTGAGGCACAGGGGACAGACGGGGAGGGGAGTAGGGGAGTAAGGCAGTAGGGGAGTATGTTACGCATCTCCAGGACAGCAATTTTTTTCCTTTTCCCTACTCCCCTACTGCCCTATTCCCCTACTCCCCTGCGAGCGAAGCGAGCCAATGCCTTACGACCAGAAGAAAATCGTCGAAGCACTGCGCGCCTTCGAGCGCGGCGAGATCGTCGTCGTCATGGATGATGACGGGCGCGAGAACGAGGGCGACCTGATCGTCGCCGCCATCCACTGCACGCCGGAAAAAATGGCGTTCATCGTCCGCAACACCTCCGGCATCGTCTGCACGCCGATGCCGCGTGAGGAGGCCAAGCGGCTCAACCTGCAGCCGATGGTCGCCGACAATGATTCGGCCCACACCACCGCTTTCACCGTCAGCGTCGATTTCAAGCACGGCACCACGACAGGCATTTCGGCCGACGACCGCACATTGACCGTGCGCAACCTGGCCAACGGCAATGTCGGCGCCTCCGATTTCGTTCGCCCCGGCCACATCTTTCCGCTGATCGCGCGCGAAGGCGGCGTGCTGATGCGTTCGGGCCATACCGAAGCCGCGGTCGACCTGTGCAAGCTCGCCGGCCTGCCGCCGGTCGGCGTCATTTCCGAGTTGGTCAACGACGACGGTACCGTGATGCGCGGCCCGCAGGTGCAGGCCTTCGCCGAAAAGAACGGTTTGAAGCAGATTTCGGTCGCCGATCTCATCGCCTACCGCCAGCGCAAGGAAACGCTGGTCGAGCGCGTCGCCTGTTCGGACATCGACACGCCGGGCGGCAAGGCGCAGGTCTTCACCTACACGCTGCCCTGGGATTCCATGCACCATGTCGCGATCGTCTTCGGCGACATCCGCGACGGCGAGGAGGTGCCGGTGAGGCTGCATTCCGAGGACGTGGTGAGCGACGTGTTCGGCACCGGCCACAGGCTGGACGGCATCATGAAATCGATGGGCGAGCGCCGGCGCGGCGTCATCGTCTATCTGCGCGAGGGCTCGGTCGGCGTCGCCCATCAGGAGCGCAAGCGCCCGGCGCCCGGCGACCGCGAAGACCATGAAGAGGCGCGCCGGCGCGAGAACGAGTGGCGCGAGATCGGCCTAGGCGCCCAGATCCTGAAGGATCTCGGCATCTCCTCGATCAACCTGATCGCCTCGCGTGAGCGCCACTATGTCGGCCTCGAAGGCTTTGGCATCCATATCGCCAAGACCGAGATTCTCTAGGCATTTGGGGCAGTAGGATGAGCTTCGAGGCATATCTCAATTGCTTTGAGGATGGCGAAGAGAGCTACTTTCCCACGTCGATCGTCGAGGATACCTTCGCGCCGTTCATCACCAGGCGTGAACCTGAATTCTCATGCTGGGTGGTCACTTATAACGCTACCGCTCAAGCCGATCTCTATCTCAATCTGGACCCCGGTGACGCCTCGCAATGTTCCGGCTTCACCGTCGCGCGGCCGCCAGATGATCCACGCCTCTACGATGGGTTGTGGAAAATCCTCCGCGCCACCAGTTCGGTCGTTTACTGCCCTGGAGAATGCCCGCCGATGGTCGGGCGCGCTGAAACCATACCCCATCTGAACCCGGATATGGTCGAGGCACTGGGAAGTCCTGTTGTCGTTCTTGATGGGCACGAGATCCGCGATAGGCTTGAGCGGTCGTAGGGAGGCTTTTCGAAGAAGCTGCGTCCGGCCCGCGTGCTGAACCGGACGGCTGTGCGGTTATTCCGCAGGGACAGCGCTCGCTTCGCATGCGGCGAAATCGCAATCCGGCGTGGCAAGGCTGCGCTGGCCGACGAGCACGGTGGTAAGTGCGATTGTGCCTGCCGCCACTGACACCCAGAACCCGTTCTGTGCGCCAAAGGCGTCCACCACCCATCCGGCGGCGAAGGAGCCGAGCGCCATGCCGATGCCAATGCCGGTCATGACCCAGGTGATGCCCTCGGTCAGCATCGCCTCCGGCACGCGCCGCTCGATCAGGCCGAATGCCGTGATGAAGGTCGGCGAGATCGCCACGCCGCTAACGAAGACAGCCAATGCCAGAAGAACTACCGTGTCTGCGACAAGCAGCGGCAGCGTGGTGAGCGCGATGATGGCGACCGCGATGGCAAGCTGAATTTGCAGCGGCGCTTTCAGGTTCAGGGCGCCGATGATGATGCCGACGACGAAGGATCCGAGCGCGTAGACGCCGATGACGAGGCTGGCAGCGCCCGGCTGGCCAAGCTCCTTGGTGATCGCCACGGTGCTCACCTCCGTAGTCGCGAAGGTCGCGCCGATGAAGATCAGGGCGAATGTGATGATTTGGACCGGCCGCAGGCGGATTGCCGAGCCGCCCGAGCCATGTTCCACCGGGCGTACGCGCGGCTCCGTTGCGCGCTGCAGGATGAAGGCCGTCGAGCCGAAGGCGAGGAACAATGTGCTCGCCAACATTCCCGCTTCCGGGAAAAGGGCGACGCTCAGGCCTACCGACAGTGATGCGCCTGCGATGTAGACCAGTTCGTCCGCCGCCGACTCGAAGGCGAACGCGGTGTTCATCTCGGGGCGGTCCCGGAAGATCTCTGTCCAGCGCGCGCGCACCATCGCGGGGATGCTGGGCATTGCGGCGGCCAGCAGCGCTGAGGCGAACAGCGTCCATATCGGCCAGTCCTGATTGGCCGCCGCAATCAGCACCACGAAAGCGAGCACGGAAATGACCGTGGTGGGCACTACGATCCGCGACTGGCCGAGGCGGTCCACCAGCCGCGACACCTGCGGCGCGACGAAAGCATTGGCCAGCGCAAATGTCGCGGACACGGCGCCGGCCAGCCAGTACTCGCCATATGTCTGCGACAGCATCGCCACGATCCCGATCGGAGCCATGGCGATCGGCAGCCGGGCAACGAAACCGGCCGCGGCGAAGCCCCTGGCCCCCTTTGCCTTGAAGATTTCGCGATAGGGATTGGGCATGAGAACGCTCCTGGATTTTCGAGGTCGAGTCACTTATATACGTGGCGTATGCAAATGAGAGATAATGACATACGAAGCGTATGTCAAATAATATACGAGACGTATGTGAAGGAATGGGCGAATGGGGCACAAACCACGCAAGGAGATGATTGCCGAGACCCGCGCGAAACTGGTCGCTGCGGCGCGCCACGCGTTCGGCACCGTCGGCTATGCCGAAGCCTCGATGGACGACTTCACCGCGTCGGCCGGGCTGACGCGCGGCGCCCTCTATCATCATTTCGGCGACAAGAAGGGCCTTCTCCAGGCGGTCATCGCCGAGATCGACGCGGAAATGGTGGCCCGGCTGAAAGTCGTTTCGGCCAGGGCGGACAATCTCTGGCAGGGCTTTGTCGACGAATGCACGGCCTATATCGAGATGGCGCTGGAACCGGAGATCCAGCGCATTGTCCTTCGCGATGGGCCGGCGGTGCTCGGCGATCCTTCGCAATGGCCGAGCCAAAATGAATGCATCCGCTCGATGAGCGAGAATCTGCAAAGGCTAGGCGACGAGGGAACCATCCTTCCCGTTGATCCGGAAGCCGCAGCAAGGCTGATCAGCGGCGCCTCGCTCCATGCCGCGCAGTGGATCGCAAATTCCAACGATCCCGAAGCGACGTCGAAAAAGGCGGTGAAGGCATTCAACGTGCTTTTGGAGGGGCTGCTCAAGCAAGCCGGTAGGCTACGGGATTGGCCATCCGCAAGCACTGGCTGAGCGGTTGTCGGAAACCTCCTCGAAATTCAGGCAACTCAGGGACAAGGCGCTGGCTTCCTTCGGTGGTTCGCGCTGGAGCCAGCCGACGTCGGCCGCTTAAACCCTGTTGAACGTTCGCCCTTGGCTGCGCGAAAACATGGTCAAAGCCGTCAGGCGCGCCTATATCGGGGCATGGTCACCAGGCTTTACACACACCCGATCTTCCTTGAGCACATAACCCCTCCCGGTCATCCGGAGCGGCCCGACCGCTTACGCGCCATCGAGCGCGTGCTCGACGACGAGGCTTTTGCGGCCCTCGATCGTGCCGAAGCCCCGGAAGGCGACGAGGCCACCATCCTCTACGCGCACCCGCAGGAATTCGTCGAGAAGGTCCGTGCCGCGATACCCGATACAGGCATTGCCCGCGTCGACGCCGACACCACGGCCAGCCCGAAAAGCTGGCAGGCGGCCGTGACGGCGATCGGCGCCGCCAATGCCGCCGTCGACGATGTCTTTCAGGGTCACGCCGACAATGTCTTTGTCGCTGCGCGACCGCCCGGCCACCATGCCGAGAAGACCACCGCCATGGGCTTCTGCCTGTTCAACACCGCGGCTATCGCGGCGCGCTACGCGCAAAGGCGACACCAGGCCGAGCGCGTCGCCATCGTCGACTGGGACGTGCACCACGGTAATGGCACGCAGGACATTTTCTGGGACGACCAGTCGGTGCTCTACTGTTCGACGCACCAGATGCCGCTTTACCCAGGAACCGGGGCTGTAAGCGAAACCGGCGCCGGCAACATCGTCAACGCGCCGCTGGCGCCGCAGACCGGCAGCGAGGTTTTCCGCGACGCTTTCCTGTCGCGCATCTTGCCGGCGCTCGACGATTTCGCACCCGACCTCATCATAATTTCCGCCGGCTTCGACGCGCATCATCGCGATCCGCTGGCGGAGATCAACCTGACCGAGGACGATTTCGACTGGGCGACCGGTCAGTTGATCGAGCGTGCCGGGCGCCACGGCGGCAACCGGCTCGTCAGCCTGCTCGAGGGCGGCTACGATCTGCAGGGACTGGCATTTTCGGTCGCCGCCCATGTCGGGCGACTGATGAAAGGGTAGACGATGGCTGGTGAGACCAACGAAGACGTCAAGGCGATGAGCTTCGAGCAGGCGCTCGACGCGCTGGAGAAAATCGTCGATGATCTGGAACGCGGCGACGTGCCGCTCGACCAGTCCATCCGCATCTACGAGCGCGGCGAAGCGCTGAAGGTACATTGCGATCGGCTGCTGAAGGCGGCCGAGGACAAGGTCGAGAAGATCAGGCTTTCGCGCGACGGCAAGCCGGTGGGAACAGAGCCGCTGGATGCGGAGTGAGGCGCGGCCTCGAACGATAATTTCGCCTTACCGGCTTTTGGACATGATCATGATTGAGGATATAGAGCTCATCCCGATTGAAACGGCTCCAGGACGAGAGGAGATTGCGAGCGATGTGCAGAAACATCAAGACCCTGTTCAATTTCGATCCGCCGGCAACCAATGACGAGGTCCGCGATGCCGCACTTCAGTTCGTCCGCAAGCTGAGCGGAACGACACGGCCCTCGAAACAGAACCAGCACGCGTTCGACCACGCCGTCGAGGCCATAGCCGCATCGGCGCGCGAATTGCTCGACAGCCTCGAAACGACACAGCATCCGCGCAATCGCGAAGAGGTGGCTGCCAAGGCGAAAGCCAGGTCTGCACTCCGCTTCGCCTGAGAAAGACCGCATGAGCTTCTTCCCCGGAAACGACCCGCTACCCGGTGACGCCTTCGCCAGCGACCAGATCGAACTGATGGTCATTCCAAACGCCAAGGACATTGGCGGCTTCCAGGTTCGTCGCGCCTTGCCGACCGCCAGGCGTCGTCTGGTCGGGCCTTTCATCTTCTTCGACCGCATGGGCCCGGCGGTTCTGCGGGCCGGCCAGGCGCTTGATGTCCGTCCGCATCCGCATATCGGCCTGTCGACTGTCACCTACCTATTCGACGGCAAGATCAGGCACCGCGATTCGCTGGGCACCGAAATGGTGATTCAGCCCGGCGACGTGAATTTGATGACCGCCGGCCGCGGCATCGTCCATTCCGAGCGCACGCCGGAAGAGTTGCGCGGCGCGCCGATGTCGGTCTCCGGCCTGCAGACATGGCTGGCGCTGCCGGACGGCAAGGAGGAGGTCGCGCCGGTTTTCGAGAATACAACAGCCATAAGCCTGCCCGAAATCGATGCCGAAGGCGTCGGCGGGCGCGTCGTTATCGGCGCGTTTTTCGGGCTGCGGTCTCCGGTCATGACCGCCTCCGACACGCTCTATGCGGACCTTCGCCTGGCGCCCGGCGCCAGCGTCAAAATCCCTGCCGATGCCGAGGAGCGCGCCATCTATACGCTGGAAGGCGAGGTTTCGATCACCAATGACCGCTTTCCGGCGGAGCGGCTGCTGGTGTTCCGGCCCGGCGACGAGATCGTCGTATCCTCCGAGGGAGGAGCCCATTTCATGCTGTTCGGCGGCGCCTCGCTCGGCTCCAAGCGTTACATCTGGTGGAATTTCGTCTCATCGTCCAAGGAACGCATCGAACAGGCGAAAGAAGAATGGAAGACAGGCCGCTTCGATATCGTTCCTGGAGATGAAGAAGAGTTCATTCCGCTGCCGGACAATTAGAACGCCGCGCGTTCTTTTGAACGAGCAAGGGTCGTTCCACACTTTGAATCCACGCCGCGTCACTGACACGCATTTACATTCGCCGGCCAGCGGCCTATTTCGCAGATGAATAAAAAGCAGGCCCTACCGCCAGTGAACGCAAAGCTCCATACGCCACTTCTCGACAAGGTCCGCATCCCGGCCGACCTCCGGACGCTTGATGAAGGTGATCTGCCGCAGCTGGCATCGGAGCTCCGTGCCGAGTTGATCGACGCCGTGTCCCACACCGGCGGACATCTCGGCGCCGGCCTCGGCGTGGTCGAACTGACGGTGGCGTTGCATTATGTCTTCAACACGCCCGACGACCGCCTGATCTGGGATGTCGGCCACCAGGCCTATCCGCACAAGATCCTAACCGGCCGCCGCGATCGCATCCGCACGCTGCGGCAAGAGGGCGGCCTGTCCGGTTTCACCCGCCGCGCCGAGAGCGAATACGATCCGTTCGGCGCCGCACACTCCTCGACCTCGATTTCAGCCGGCCTCGGCATGGCAATGGCGCGCGATCTCTCCGATGGCCGCAACAATGTCATTGCCGTCATAGGCGACGGCGCCATGTCGGCCGGCATGGCCTTTGAGGCGATGAACAATGCCGGCGCTCTCGATGCCCGGCTGATCGTCATCCTCAACGACAACGACATGTCGATCGCTCCACCAACCGGCGCGATGAGCGCCTATCTGGCCCGTCTTGCGTCGGGCAAGACCTATCTGGGCTTGCGCGATTTCGGCAAGAAGCTGACCTCCTATCTCGGCGAGCGCGCCGATCGCGCGATCACGCGGGCGGTCGAGCATGCGCGCGGCTACGTCACTGGCGGAACGCTGTTCGAGGAGCTTGGCTTTTATCACATCGGCCCGATCGACGGGCACAATCTCGAGCACCTGATCCCGGTGCTGAAGAACGTCCGCGACAATGCCGACGGCCCGGTGCTGATCCATGTCGTGACCCAGAAGGGCAAGGGCTATGGCCCGGCCGAGGCGGCTGCCGACAAATATCACGGCGTCAACAAGTTCGACGTCATTACCGGCGCGCAGGCCAAGGCGCCGGCCAACGCGCCGAGCTACACGAAGGTCTTTGCCGAAAGCCTGATCCAGGAAGGCCGGGAAGACGATCGCATCGTCGCCGTCACCGCCGCGATGCCGCACGGCACCGGCCTCGACCTCTTCGGCGAGGTGTTCCCGTCGAGGACCTTCGATGTCGGCATCGCCGAGCAGCATGCGGTGACCTTCGCCGCCGGCCTTGCCACGGAAGGCTTCAAGCCTTTCGCCGCGATCTATTCGACCTTCCTGCAGCGCGCCTACGACCAGGTCGTTCACGACGTGGCGATCCAGAAACTGCCGGTGCGCTTTCCGATCGATCGCGCCGGCTTCGTCGGTGCCGACGGCGCGACCCATTGCGGCGCCTTCGACACGACCTTTTTGGCGACGCTGCCCGGTTTCGTCGTCATGGCCGCGGCGGACGAGGCGGAGTTGCGCCACATGGTGCGCACGGCGGCAAGCTATGATGACGGACCGATTGCCTTCCGCTACCCGCGCGGCAACGGCGTCGGCGTCGACATGCCGGAGCGTGGTTCGGTCCTTGAAATCGGCAAGGGCCGCATCGTCAGGGAGGGCACCAAGGTCGCGCTGCTGTCCTTCGGCACGCGGCTGCAGGATTGTTTGGCTGCGGCCGAGGAGCTCGGCGCGGCAGGGCTTTCCACCACGGTCGCCGACGCTCGTTTCGCCAAGCCGCTCGATGAGGATCTGATCCGGCGGCTGGCGCGTTCGCACGAGGTGCTGGTGACGGTGGAAGAGGGCGCAGTCGGAGGCTTCGCCAGCCACGTGCTGCAATTCCTGGCCCATGAAGGGCTGTTGGAAAACGGCCTGAAAGTACGCCCGCTGGTGCTGCCCGACACCTTCGTCGATCACGCCAAGCCCGAAAAGATGTATGCCGACGCCGGGCTGGATGCCGCCGGCATCGTGCGCACCGTCTTCGTGGCGCTGGGACACGCCGCCAGCGCTCAAAGCGCCTGAATCAAAATCTCAACGGCTTGAATCAGTTTGCCGGCGGGCGGTCGTAACTGACTGTTTACGCTGCCATTTGGCGTTTTGCTTACCGTGTCTCTTGGCCGTTTTTCAACGGCGTCCTTCTAGGATGTGATCAGGCAGGGAGACCAAAACAATGGAAACGCTTCTGTGCGGCGTGGCGCTTTTGGCGGTCATCGCCATGCCGGCCGCGGCCGAAACGGCCTATGATCGCAATCTTGAAAAAGCGGTGATGGACATCGTCGCCGGCAAGATCGGCGAGATCCGCGGCAGTTTTTTCCTACGGGCAGATGCCGCAGCTGGTCGTTCCTCCGGAGGCCGCGCCGGGGCTGCCCGTTGTCACCGGGCATCCTCGCAAGGAAGCCTCCGGCAATGACGGTTTGGTGCCGGCGGTCGAACATCGGGCCTCGCGGACGATCTTTTAATGAGCGCGCAGCGGTTTTGCGACAACGACGTGCACGAAGCAAAAAATTAGAACCACATGTCGCGCACGCAGCGACCATCGCTCGGCAGATCCTCGAATTTATGGAGGCCGTCGAAATGGTCGATTGGGAGGTCGGCGACGGCGTCAGGCGGCGCAAGCCTCACATTGACGGCGATACGAGTGCGACCGGAGGCACTGGAGCGCAAACCCCGCCAGGCCAGGACGCAGCCACATGTCGGACAGAACAGAATCTCAAGCGACGAGGCATCCTTTCCGGCGCGCTTATAAGCACTTGTCGCTCCCACAAGGTGGATGCGTTCGTCAACATAATCGTAAGCCCAGAGCGCGCCATAGCGGCGGCAAAGCGTGCAATTGCAGGCTGTGATCGAGCCGGGATCGCCCTCCAACGTCCAGTGGGCCGCGCCACAATGGCAGGTTCCGGTCAGCATCCGTCCTCCTTCGCGTTCTGGCGGCAAAACGGCATATCGTCCTGACATTGTGCCGGACCTGGTGCGATATTCAACAGATTGTGGGGTGGCCTGATGCGTTTGCTGCTTTCCGGAGATGCTCGTTGTCTTCCCCAATGTCCTTGCCTTCGTGACAGGCTTTCGCCAATGAAGGCCGATGAACTCCCCTCTGCCAGCCAGCACACGCCAGCGGCTCGACGAATTGCTCGTCGCGCGCGGCCTCTTTCCCAGCCGCTCGCGCGCTCGCGACGCGATCGAGCGCGGCACCGTCACGGTGGACGGCACCGTCGCCCGCAAGCCCGGCCAGACCGTTTTGGCTGATTGTCTCATCGCTATCGATGATCCGGCTCAAGCGTACGTGTCGCGCGCTGCGCTGAAGCTGATCGCCGGGCTCGACCGTTTCGGTCTCGATCCCGCCGGCTGCGAGGCGCTCGACATCGGTGCCTCGACCGGCGGCTTCACCCAGGTGCTGCTCGAACGCGGCGCGGCGCATGTCACGGCGATCGATGTCGGGCATGGCCAGATGCATCCGGATGTCGGTGGTGACCCACGCGTGACTGACATCGAGGGATTGAACGCCCGTGATCTTTCGGCCGCCGATCTTGCCGGTCGCATTCCGGATTTCATCGTCTGCGATGTCAGCTTCATCTCATTGAAACTGGCGCTGCCGCCGGTGCTCGCTATCGCCAAGGACGGCGCCAGGGCCGTGTTTCTTGTCAAGCCGCAATTCGAGGCCGGCCGCGAGGCGATCGGCAAGGGCGGCCTGTTGAAAGACCCCTACGACGCCGCGCGGGTTGCCGGCCTGCTGCAGGATTGGCTCGACGGCATTCCCGGCTGGCGCTCGCTGGGGCTGCATCTGTCGCCGATCGAAGGCGGCGACGGCAATCGCGAATTCCTGCTCGCCGGGGTCAAGGACGCCGGAGTGAAGAACAGGGGGGCGCGGGCCGATGAGTGCGCGCTTCACGATCACAGGGCTAGGCTCCCAGGGCGACGGTGTCGCCAAGACCGAGACCGGCGAGGTTTTCATTCCGTTCACGCTGCCCGGCGAGATCGTCACCGCCGCGCGTGAGAAGGATCGCGCCACGCTGATGTCGGTGCAGGAGGCTTCGCCGCTGAGGATCGATCCGGCCTGCCGGCATTTCACCGAATGTGGCGGCTGCGCGATCCAGCACTTCGAGGCCGAAGCCTATCGCCAGTGGAAGCGCGACAAGGTCGCTCACGCGCTGAAGGCCAAGGGCATCGCTTGCGATATCGGCCCGCTGGTGCCGTGCGCGCCGCACACACGCCGCCGCGTCGTCTTCAGCGTCCGGCGCGCCGAGGCCGGCATGCGGCTCGGCTTCGTTCGTGCGCTGTCGTCCGAGATCATTCCGATCGAGGAATGCCCGATCTCGCTGCCCGCCATCGTCGCCGCGCTCGACCGGCTGAAAGCCCTCGCCGGGCTGGTCTGCGCTACCACCAAACCGTTCCACATGACGGTCACCGTCACTGCGTCCGGCCTCGATGTCGCGGTTCACGATTCCGGCAAGCTTGGCGAGCACCAACGCCGCATCGCGTCGAACTTCGTCATCGCAAAGGAGTTGGCCAGGCTTTCGGTCGACGGCGAGATCATTGTCGAGCCGAGGAAGCCGGTGGTGCAGTTCGGGGCCGTGGCGGTCGCCGTGCCGCCGGGCGCCTTCCTGCAGGCGAGCGAAGCGGCAGAGCAGACGATGGCGGATCTCGTTGGCCAGCATCTGTCGCGCGCCAAAAAGGTCGCCGATCTCTTCGCCGGCTGCGGCAGCTTTGCGCTGCGCCTCGCTGCGAAGTCGGAAGTCCACGCGGTGGAGGGCGACCCGGCAGCGCTTTCGGCGCTCGACCGGGCATTCCGTTTCGCCACCGGATTGAAGCGGGTGACCAGCGAACGGCGAGACCTGTTCCGGCGGCCGCTCACCTCCAAGGAGTTGAATGCCTTCGACGGCGTTGTCTTCGATCCGCCCCGCGCCGGCGCCGAGGACCAGTCGAAGCAGATCGCCCGTTCCGACGTGCCGGTGGTTGCCGCGGTTTCCTGCAATCCGGTGACGCTGGCGCGCGATCTGCGCATTCTCATCGATGGCGGCTATGCCCTGAAAAGCGTCACGCCGATCGACCAGTTCCTGTGGTCGCCGCATGTCGAGGCCGTCGCCCTGCTGGAGAAACCGAGGCGAAGGCGGTAGGTATATACACTTGAATTGCGCATGCATTGAGCATATTTTGATAATAAAGGTGTCAATATGCGCTAGGAAAAAGTCATGAATTCCGTGGCCCTCGAAATCCCTGCGTCGCGCTTCGGCGAGGAACGGTCGCCGTTCCTGTCAGCGAGGCGGGTCGCCGAGCAGCTCGGCGTCACTCTAACTGAACTGGCGAGCCTGATCGGTGTCGCGCGCAACACGCTTGCGGCAAAGACAGGCGCACGCAAGGTCGACGCCGCCCTCAGTCCGATCGTCCGCATCCTGGCGATGGCGGGCGAAATGGCCGGCGGCGAGCAGCGCGCGGCGATCTGGTTCAAGCACCAGCCGATCCCCGGCTGGGCCGGAAAGACCGCCTACGATCTGGTTCGCGAGGGCAAGACGGACAAGGTGCTTGCCTATTTGGAGGCTGTCCGCTCCGGCATCTATGCCTGAAGCCAGCCTAACCCTGTGGCGAGCCTTCGTGCCGCGCTGGGCGTATCTGCCGCTTTCGGGCGAGGGTGCTGCCCGCTTCGGCGGACGCTGGAATCCGCTGGGCGCCCCGACGATCTACGCGGCACGGGAACTGTCCACCGCCTGGGCCGAATACAATCAGGGCTTTGTCCAGCACCCGGCACTGATCGCCCAGCTTGAACTCTCAGGCGCGCGGCTGGCCGACCTGACAGACACCGATACGCTGACCAGGCTCGATGTGACGGCTGACATTCATCGGTGTGAGTGGCGCGACATGCTGGATCGAGGCCTTGTGCCAGAGACGCACAGGCTAAGAGATCGCTTGCTGGCCGAAGGGCTGCATGGCGTGATCTACCCATCCTTCATGTCGCCCGGCGGCACATGCGCTGCACTCTGGCGCTGGAACGAGGACGACGCCCCGGGTCTCGAAATCATCGATCCGGACCATCGCCTGCCGAAAACGCCGGCATCGTGGCTGTAGGCGAACCGAGCGGGTTCCAGATGACAAGAGCCATCAATCGCGAGCATGACGCCGCCGCGCTTCGGCGAGCATACCCGCGTCCATTTCTTCCAACGTCTTCGGGTTGCCTCTATGGGGCAGAGACCCAAACACGTCTTCAGGCCGCGTCTCGGCGAAAACTGGCACAGGCTTCACCCGCACGCCCTCCGGAGTGTCCTCCACCAGAAGGCGTGTGCCAGCGTCCCATTCCCTTCGTTCCCGGATGGCGTCGGGCAGGGTGACCCTTGGTCGAGACGATAATTATGAGGCCTTTCCGCGCTAGCCATCGAAGCACCTCATCAGACTGCAAGATAGGTTAGCGGGCAGCGTCCCTCAGACCCTTGTCCCGCCGACCGTCATCTGGTTCATCCTGAGATGCGGCTGGCCGACGCCGACCGGCACACCCTGTCCGGCCTTGCCGCACATGCCGATGCCGGTGTCCAGCTTCATGTCGTTGCCGACCATGGCAACCCGGTGCATGGCGTCCGGTCCGTTGCCGATCAGCATGGCGCCCTTGATCGGCTGCGTCACCTTGCCGTTCTCGATCATGTAGGCCTCGGTGCAGCCGAACACGAATTTTCCCGACGTGATGTCGACCTGGCCACCGCCGAAGGAGACGGCATAGATGCCGTTCTTGACCGAGGCGATGATTTCCTCCGGCTCCATGTCGCCTGATGTCATGTAGGTGTTGGTCATGCGCGGCATCGGCTGGTGCGCGTAACCCTGGCGCCGTCCGTTGCCGGTGGCTTTCATACCCATTAGCCGGGCATTCTGGCGATCCTGCATATAGCCGACAAGCTTGCCGTCCTCGATCAGCACGTTGTGGGCCGACGGCGTGCCTTCGTCATCGACGGTCAGCGAGCCGCGCCGCTCGGCCATGGTGCCGTCGTCGACGACGGTGACCCCTTTCGCGGCCACCTGCTGGCCCATGAGGCCGGCGAAGGCCGACGTCTTCTTGCGGTTGAAGTCGCCTTCCAGCCCGTGGCCGACGGCCTCGTGCAGCATCACGCCCGGCCAGCCGCTGGAGAGCACGATGTCGAAGGTGCCGGCGGGCGCCGGGATGGCCTCGAGGTTGACCAGCGCCTGCCGCAGCGCCTCCTTGGCCGCGTGCTTCCAGCTCTCCTCGACCAGGAATTCGCCAAAACCCTTGCGTCCGCCCATGCCGTAGGAACCGCTCTCCTGGCGGTCGCCATTGCCGACCACCACCGACACGTTGATCCTGACCAGCGGGCGGATGTCGCGCACCATCTGGCCGTCGGCACGCACGATCTCGACATGCTGCCAGGAGGCAGCGAGCGAGGCCGTTACCTGCCGCACGCGCGGATCCTCGGCCCGCAGCCATGCATCGATCTCCTGAAGCAGCTTGGCCTTGGCCTCGAAGGAGGGCGAGGGGATCGGGTTCTCGTCGCCGTAGAGATGACGATTGGTGCGGGCGGGCGCCGCGGCGAGCGTGCCGGAATAGCCTCCCTTGACCGTAGAGACGGCGTCGGCCGCACGCAGCAGCGACGCTTCGGAAAGATCGCTGGAATGCGCGTAGCCACTCGCTTCGCCGGCGACGGCGCGTAGCCCAAAACCCTGGTCGGTGTTGAAATTGGCGGTCTTCAACCGGCCATTGTCGAACATCAGCGCTTCGCTCTCGCTGTATTCGAGGAACAACTCGCCGTCGTCGGCGCCGTTGATGGTCTCGGCGACGATCTGCTTGATGCGATCGTCGGAAATGTCGAATTGGCCGATGAGGCTGTTCATGGCAGGTCCGTCCGTGGAAAGAGTTTGTCCTCACGATGTAGGCGCGAAGGTGCGTCCAGACAATCGGCAATGACCAGTGTCATTGCCGAAGCCGGTCACAATCTCTTTTCGTTGGTTAGGATTTTGGGATCCTGGGCCAGTCTCAAGGCAGGGCGGCGAAACCGTCGGCGAAGCCCTTGAGCTCGACCGGGATGCCGATGCCTTCCTCCGGCGTCTGGAAGACGATGAAGGTGGCCGACGTTCCGGTCTTCAGCGTGTCGAGCAGCGGCTTTTCGAGAATGACTTCGGCATAACAGCCGTCCTGGAAGCAGCGCACGAAATAGGCCCGGCCGATGTCCTTGCCGTCGACATTGAGGCCCAGCCCATTGGGCAGCAGCACGCCAAGCGGCGCCAGCACGCGCAGGATTTCGGCCTTGTTGTCGGCGGTGCGCAACACGACGACGGAAAGCCCCATCTCGGGACGATCCTCGGCGACGACGTTCTGCATCATCACGCATTGTTCTGATGTGGCGCCGGCCGGAGTGTCGCAGATGATCGACCACGCGCCATGCGTTGACCGCACCTTGCCGCTTGGCTGCGCGGCATTGGCCGGGATGACGCCGGACAGGCCAATGCCAAACGAGGCAGCGAGAAGGATGACATTCGCCAAGGTTCTCGAAAGCCCCGGTTTCGAAAGCCCCGGTTTCGAAAGCCCAAGTCTCGAAAGCTCAAGTCTCGTAAGCCCAAGTCCCCAAAGCCAAGAGTTCATGACGGCTCCATTGCGAATCATGGCACTTTAAGCCGCGCCAAGGGCAAGTAAAGGACGAGACCACTGCCGGCCTGCTTCGACCAAGGCAATTGTGCGCTTTTTCCGTGCCAAATTCGCCCGAATTGCGACCGGCCGGTGTATTTTGCCGGGACACTCCGCCGGTTGGGCCTCCGCGATCCGCCACCGCCGCGGCCGCCGCCAAAAGGCGCATCTGCGCTTGCGCGCAAAAATGCCGCACGGTTTCGTCCGCTCCTTTCTTGCGGAGGCAAATAGAGTATGGTTTGAACCAGCCTTGGGACTGTCCGGGATTCCCGTCCCGGCCCGTTCGATAGTCTTGCGGTCCGATCGCGAGGAACTGGGAGATGATGAGGGCGATGAGAAAATTCCTGGCCGGCGCCAAATTCCTAGCAAGCGCCAATTTTCTGGCAAGTGTAGGCGCCGCAGCCACACTGTTCACCGGTGCGTCCGCCCATGCGGCCCAGCCTGCGCCGTGGGAGGTGACCTTCCAGCCCGCCGCCACCGACATTATGCGGCAGATCGCCTGGTTCGAGCACTACACGTTGTGGTTCATCGTGCCGATCACGCTCTTCGTGCTCGCTCTTATCGCCTATTGCATCTTGAAATTCCGCGCGAGCGTCAACCCGACCCCGTCGCGCACCAGCCACAACACGCTGATCGAGGTGATCTGGACGGTTGGGCCGGTCGTGGTCCTGCTCTGCCTCGCCATCCCCTCGTTCCAGCTCTTGACCGCGCAATACACCCCGCCGGAAGAAGCCAAGCTGACCGTCAAGGCGACGGGAAACCAGTGGAACTGGGACTACGAATACCAGATCGAAAACACGCTTTCCTTCAACTCCGCGATCCTTCTTGATTCTGACCGCGCGGCGGCCGGCAAGGAAGATCGTGCCGTCTATCCGCGTCTTCTCGCCGTCGACAACGAGATGGTGGTGCCGGTCAACACCATGACCCGCGTGCTGGTGACGGCGACCGACGTGATCCACGCTTTTGCGATGCCGTCCTTCGGCATCAAGACCGACGCGGTTCCGGGCCGCATCAACGAGGTCTGGTTCAAGGCGGAAAAGGAAGGCCTCTATTACGGCCAGTGTTCGGAGCTCTGCGGCAAGGACCACGCCTTCATGCCGATCGCGATCCGCGTCGTCTCCGACGACCAGTACAAGACCTGGCTGGCGGCAGCCAGCACCGACCTTCCCGGCGCCAACAAGGCGCTGATGGCTAAGGTCGACGGCGCAAACAAGGTAGCGGCCGCCGGCAACTGATGCCGCGGCCAGGAAAGATCAGGGAACGGAGCCGAACATGGCAGACGCTGCAGCTCACGACGATCACGACCATAAGCCGTATCATGGCTGGGTCCGGTGGGTGTATTCGACCAACCATAAGGATATCGGCACGCTCTACCTGATCTTCGCGATCATCGCGGGCTGCGTCGGCGGTGCCCTTTCGGTCGTCATGCGCATGGAACTGCAGGAGCCGGGAATCCAGATTTTCACCGGCCTGGCGCAGATGGTCTACGGCTTGAATGCCGATGCCGCCCTCGACGGCGGCAAGAGCATGTACAACGCCTTCACCACCGCGCATGCGCTGATCATGATCTTTTTCATGGTCATGCCGGCGCTGATCGGCGGCTTCGCCAACTGGATGGTGCCGATCATGATCGGCGCGCCGGACATGGCTTTCCCGCGCATGAACAACATCTCGTTCTGGTTGCTGCCGCCGGCTTTCATCCTGCTGATCATCTCGGCCTTCATGCCGAGCGCGCCTGGCGCCTACGGCGTCGGCGGCGGCTGGACAATCTATCCGCCGCTGTCGACATCGGGTCAGCCCGGACCGGCCATGGACCTGGCGATCCTGTCGATCCACATCGCCGGTGCTTCTTCGATCCTCGGCGCCATCAATTTCATCACCACCATCTTCAACATGCGCGCGCCTGGCATGACCATGCACAAGATGCCGCTGTTCGCATGGTCGGTGCTGATCACCGCCTTCCTGCTGCTTTTGTCGCTGCCAGTTCTGGCCGGCGGCATCACCATGCTTTTGACCGATCGCAATTTCGGCACCACTTTCTTTACGCCCGATGGTGGCGGCGACCCGATCCTGTTCCAGCACCTGTTCTGGTTCTTCGGGCACCCTGAAGTCTACATCCTGATCCTGCCGGGCTTCGGCATCGTCAGCCACATCGTCTCGACCTTCTCAAGGAAGCCCATTTTCGGCTATCTCGGCATGGCCTATGCCATGGTCGCGATCGGTGCGGTCGGCTTCATCGTCTGGGCGCACCACATGTACACGACCGGCCTGTCGCTCGACACGCAGCGCTATTTCGTCTTCGCCACCATGGTTATCGCGGTGCCGACGGGCGTGAAGATCTTCTCGTGGATCGCCACCATGTGGGGCGGGTCGATTTCGCTCAAGACCCCGATGCTGTGGGCGATCGGCTTCATCTTCCTGTTCACCGTCGGCGGCGTCACGGGTGTCCAGCTTGCCAATGCCGGTCTCGACCGCCCGCTGCACGACACCTATTACGTGGTCGCGCATTTCCACTATGTGCTGTCGCTGGGCGCGGTCTTTGCCATCTTCGCCGGCTGGTACTACTGGTTCCCGAAGATGACCGGCTACATGTATTCGCCCGTCATCGCCAACACCCACTTCTGGATCACCTTCATCGGCGTCAACCTCGTCTTCTTCCCGCAGCATTTCCTCGGCCTTTCCGGCATGCCGCGCCGCTACATCGACTATCCGGATGCGTTTGCCGGCTGGAACATGGTGTCTTCCTACGGCTCGTACATTTCGGCCGTCGGCGTGGTCATCTTCCTCTATGGCGTGTTCGAGGCCTTCCAGAAGAAGCGGGTGGCCGGCGCCAACCCATGGGGCGAGGGTGCGACGACGCTCGAATGGCAGCTGCCTTCGCCGCCGCCCTTCCACCAGTGGGAAAAGCTGCCGAAGATCAAATAGGCGGCAGCCTGGGCGAAATACGAAACCGCCGGCCCGCCTGGCGGTTTTGGCCAACGGAATGATGGACTTTAAGTACGCATGGCCCTTGTCGACGACCAATTGATTGATGAACCGGGCTTTCGCATGTCGGAAGCGACGGCGGGTGATTTTTTCGCCCTGCTCAAGCCGCGCGTCATGTCGCTGGTGGTGTTCACCGCTTTTGTCGGCCTGGTCGCAGCACCCGTAACCATCAATCCGCTTCTGGCGGTGATCGCGATCCTGGCTATTGCCATTGGCGCTGGCGCCTCCGGCGCGCTCAACATGTGGTATGACGCCGATATCGATGCGATGATGAGCAGGACCGCCGGCCGTCCAGTGCCGGCCGGCCGCATCCGGCCACGCGAGGCGCTGAGTTTCGGCCTGGTGCTGTCGGTGCTGTCGGTGATGACGCTTGGCGTGCTGGTCAACTGGCTGTCGGCGACGCTCCTGGCCTTCACCATCTTCTTCTATGCCGTTGTCTACACGATGTGGCTGAAGCGCTGGACGCCACAGAACATTGTCATCGGCGGTGCTGCCGGCGCCATCCCGCCGGTGATCGGCTGGGCCGCTGCGACCGGAACGGTCAGCCTGGAAAGCGTCGTCCTGTTCCTGATCATCTTCCTGTGGACGCCGCCGCATTTCTGGGCGCTCGCTCTCTTCAAATCCGAGGACTATGCCAGGGCCGGCATCCCGATGATGCCGAATGTCGCCGGCCAGGCTTCGACCCGACGCCAGATCTTCGCCTACGCGCTGATCCTTGCGCCGGTTGGCGTGCTGCCTTGGGCGCTCGGTTTCACCACATCAGCCTATGGCGTCCTTGCGGTGCTGCTTGGCGCTGGCTTCGTCTCGTATGCGTGGAAGGTGCTGCGGATGGCCGAAGACGACCATGTGATGAAGCCGGCCAAGGCCTTGTTCGGCTACTCGCTGCTCTACCTCTTCGCCATCTTCGCTATCTACCTTGCCGACTGCGTTGTCGGGCGCGCCCTGGCCACGGGTGGAGCATGACCATGGCCGACAACAAGCTTGAACTCGTCGCGCTGACGGAGCGCCAGCAGAAGGCCCGGCGCAACCGCTCGGTAGCCATCGGCCTGGCGCTGGCGGTGCTTGTCGTCATCTTCTATATCGCGACCGTCGTGAAATTCGGTCACAACCTCACCGGAACGATGTGAGGCTCAAGATGGACCGCCAGGCAGTGACCCATCCCCGAAAGAAGAACACCAACCGCATCGTCGCCGGCGTCTGCGTCGCCTTCTTCGGCGGCATGATCGGCATGGCCTATGCGGCGGTGCCGCTCTACGCGATGTTCTGCCAGGCGACCGGTTACGGCGGCACCGTAAAACGCGCAACGCAGCAATATGCCGATCGCGTGCTCGACCGCGATATAACCATCCGTTTCGACGCCAACACAGCCGGCGTGCCGTGGCAGTTCCAGCCGGTCGCCCGCTCGATCACCGTCAAGATAGGCGAGACGGCGCAGGCGCACTATAGCGCGACCAACAAGCTCAGCCACGCCACCGCCGGTCGCGCGACCTTCAACGTGCAGCCGGAACTGGCAGGGCCTTACTTCAACAAGGTCGAGTGTTTCTGCTTCACCGACACCACGCTGAAGTCCGGCGAGACGCTGGACATGCCGGTCGTGTTCTATGTGGATCCCGACATCGTCAATGTGCCGGAACTGAAGGACTTGAAGACGATTACCCTGTCCTACACGATGTTCCCGGTCGAGAAGAACGAGAAAAGCAAGCCGGTGGTGTCATCAGCGCCGGTCAAAGGCAAGAGCAGCAAAGTTTCACATACCGAAGGAAGCCTCGGGGGTTGATATGGCAGACGCGCACGCAAAACCAGAACATGACTACCACCTCGTCAACCCGAGCCCGTGGCCGTTCCTAGGCTCGGTCGGCGCGCTGGTCACCGCGATCGGCGGCGTCTCTTACATGCAGTATCTCAAGGGCGGCGATTTCCCCATTTTCGGCTTCAATATCGCCAATCCGTGGCTGTTCTTCATCGGCCTTTTGATCGTCATCTACACTATGTATGCCTGGTGGTCGGACACCATCAAGGAAGCGCATGAAGGCCACCACACGCGTGTCGTGTCGCTGCATCTGCGCTATGGCATGATCATGTTCATCGCTTCCGAGGTGATGTTCTTCGTCGCCTGGTTCTGGGCTTTCTTCGACGCCAGCCTGTTTCCGGGTGAGGCACAGCAATACGCCCGCACCGCCTTCACCGGCGGCGTCTGGCCGCCCAAGGGCCTCGAGGTTCTCGACCCCTTCCACCTGCCGCTCTACAACACCGTCATCCTGCTTCTGTCGGGCACAACCGTGACCTGGGCGCACCACGCGCTCATTCATGGCGACCGTAAGGGGCTGATCAACGGCCTGGTGCTGACTGTCGGTCTCGGCATGCTGTTCACCATGGTGCAGGCTTACGAGTACATGCACGCGCCGTTCGGCTTCAGGGATTCGATCTACGGCGCCACTTTCTTCATGGCGACCGGCTTCCATGGTTTCCATGTCATCATCGGCACCATTTTCCTGCTGGTCTGCCTGGTCCGCGCGATGAAGGGCGATTTCACGCCCAAGCAGCATTTCGGCTTCGAGGCGGCCGCCTGGTACTGGCACTTCGTCGACGTGGTCTGGCTGTTCCTGTTCACGTCCGTCTATGTCTGGGCCTCGAGCGGCGCGGTGATCGAAGGCCACTGAAATCCTCTTGAGGAATTGAGCGGGCGGCTGCGGCGACGTGGCCGCCTTATCTTTTGGGGCGAACGGCAATAAGGTAGTGGAATGAGCGACGATAAGGCGATCTGGCCACCAATCGATCCCATTTCGGCAGGCCTGCACGGCCGCTGCCCGCGCTGCGGCGAGGGACGACTGTTTTCCGGCTTCCTCACCGTCGGAAAACGCTGCGCCAATTGCGGCCTCGACTATTCCTATGCCGATGCCGGCGATGGGCCGGCGGTGTTCGTCATCCTGATCATCGGCTTCATCGTCGTCGGGCTGGCGCTGTGGATGGAGGTGACGCTGAGCCCGCCGCTCTGGCTGCATCTCGTGCTGTGGATACCGCTGACACTGGTGCTTTGCCTGGGCGCGCTCAGGCTGATCAAGGGTGTGCTCTTGACGCTGCAATACCGCAACAAGGCAGCCGAGGGCAGGCTGGACCGCGGCGAATGAGCGCGACATCCGGTTCGGTTGCAAGCCGTTCGCGGCCGAAGACGGCATTGCTGCTTGGCCTCGGCCTCGTGCTGTTGTTTACCCTACTGGCGCTCGGCACCTGGCAGGTCCAGCGCCTGTACTGGAAGGAGGGTCTTCTCCAGACCATCGACCAACGTACGCACTCGGCGCCTGTGCCGCTGGCCGAGGTCGAAAAGCGGTTCGCCGCCACCGGCGACGTCGACTACATGCCGGTGACGGTAACCGGCACTTTCCTGCATCGAGGCGAGCGGCATTTCTTCGCGACCTGGGAAGGCCAGTCCGGTTTCGATGTCTTCACCCCCTTGCATCTGGAGGATGGCCGCTTCGTCCTGATCAATCGCGGCTTCGTGCCCTACGATCTCAAGGACGCGGCCACGCGCCCACAAAGCCAGCCAGCGGGCCAGGTGACGGTGACGGGGCTCGCCCGCAACTCGCTGCCGGCAAAGCCCTCGATGATGCTTCCCGACAATGATCCGCAGAAGAACATCTTTTACTGGAAGGATCGCGACGCGATGGCGGCGAGTGCGGGTCTGCCGGCCGGTGCCGGACTGGTACCACTCTTCATCGACGCGGATGCCACGCCGAATCCCGGCGGGTTGCCGGTCGGCGGCGTTACCGTCATCGACCTGCCGAACAGCCATTTGCAGTACGCCGTAACCTGGTACGGACTTGCCGCCGCCCTTGCCGGCGTCCTCATCTTCAGGCTTCGTCGTCCGGCGAAAGACGCATCGGCCCGAAAATCGGAATCGATTTTCGGAAAGCACGATGTGTAGATTGAAAGTGCCAGAGCAATTTCAGGAAAAGTGTGAAACGGTTTCCCGTCCGGAATTGCGTTAAGCAAAGAGAGGTAGAGCCGTTTTACGACGGCTCTACAGCGTACTTTGTGCGTCCAAATGGACGCACGTCGCTCTAATGGTCGCCACCAGCGCCCTTGACAGGGCGGGGGTGCACACCTCATTTCGCGCTTGAGTTCGCGACTTGAGTTCACGATACGACCAACCGGCCGGGAATCATGCTTCACACGACTACAAAGCCACCGCTGACGATAAGGCTCTGCCAGCCGCGGGGCTTTTGTGCCGGCGTCGACCGCGCCATCCAGATCGTCGTGCTGGCACTGAAGAAATACGGCGCGCCGGTCTATGTCCGCCACGAGATCGTACACAATCGCTACGTCGTCGAGGGGCTGCAAAGTCTCGGTGCGGTGTTCATCGAGGAGCTTTCCGAAATACCGGCGGAGCATCGCCAGAGCCCTGTCGTCTTTTCAGCGCATGGCGTGCCGAAGTCGGTGCCGGCGGACGCCCAGGCGCGCAACCTCTTCTATCTCGACGCCACCTGCCCGCTGGTGTCGAAGGTTCACAAGCAGGCGATGCGCCATCAGCGGCTCGGCCGCCATGTGCTTCTGATCGGCCATGCTGGCCACCCGGAAGTGATCGGCACGATGGGGCAGTTGCCGGACGGCGCCGTCACCCTGATCGAGACCGAAGCCGACGCCGCGAGTTTAGTACCCGCCGACCCACAGGCGCTTGGTTTCGTCACCCAGACGACGCTGTCGGTCGAGGATACCGCCGGCATCATCCGTGCACTTGAGGATCGTTTTCCCGATTTGCAGGCGCCGGCCGCGGAATCGATCTGCTATGCCACCACCAACCGCCAGGAAGCGGTCAAGGAGACCGCCGCGGGCGCCGATCTCTTCCTGGTCGTCGGCGCGCCCAACTCCTCCAATTCGCGGCGTCTAGTCGAAGTTGCCGAACGCGCCGGCGCTTCGATGTCGCTCCTCGTGCAGCGCGCCTCCGAAATTCCGTGGAATGACATTGCCGGCATCTCGACGCTCGGTCTATCGGCGGGTGCGTCGGCGCCGGAAATCATCGTCGACGAGATCATCGATGCGTTCCGGCAGCGCTTCGACGTCACGATCGAGCTGGCGGTGACGGCGACGGAAACGGAGGATTTTCCGGTGATGCGGGTCTTGCGCGATGTCGAACTGACGAAGGCCGACATGGCCTTCGTCAACGGAGCCGCGTGAACAGCTCATGGCGGTCTACACCGACGTCAACGAAAGCGAACTCGGCGCGTTCCTGAAGGCCTATCCGGTCGGCGATCTCCTGTCCTACAAGGGCATCGCCGAAGGCACCGAGAATTCGAACTTCCTGCTGCACACGACCAGCGGCTCCTACATCCTGACGCTCTACGAAAAGCGGGTCGACAAGGCCGACCTGCCGTTCTTCCTCGGCCTCATGGGCCATCTCGCCAGGAAGGGCATTTCCTGCCCGCTTCCGGTTACCGCGCATGATGGCGGCGTCATCGGAACGCTTGCCGGCCGGCCGGCGGTGATCATCACCTTCCTCGAAGGCCTTTCGCTGCGGCGGCCGACGTCAGCGCATTGCGGCGAGGTCGGCAAGGCGCTGGCGGCACTGCATCTTGCCGGCGCCGATTTTCCGATGACCCGCCCGAACGCCCTTGCCATCGATGGCTGGCGCAAGCTGTGGAGCGCCGCTCGCCCTCGCGCCGACGAGGTCGAGCCGGGACTGGCGGCCGAAGTCGACGCCGACTTCGCCGATTTCGAGCGGAACTGGCCCAAAGGCCTCCCGCAAGGCATCATCCATGCCGATCTTTTTCCCGACAATGTCTTCTTCCTCGGCGAAAAACTGTCCGGACTGATCGACTTCTATTTCGCCTGCAATGATCTCTATGCCTTTGATGTCGCCACCTGCCTCAACGCCTGGTGCTTCGAAAAGGATTTCTCCTTCAACCTGACCAAGGGCACGGCGCTGCTTGCCGGCTACCAGAGCGTTCGGCCCCTGAGCGGCGACGAGAAAGCCGCGCTGCCGATTCTGGCGCGCGGCTCGGCGCTGCGCTTCATGCTGACCCGGCTTTACGACTGGCTGACTGTTGCCAACGGTGGGCTGGTCGTGAAACGCGACCCGACCGAGTACATCCGCAGGATGCGCTTCCACCGGGCGATCAAATCTCCTTCCGAATACGGACTGACATGACCAAACGTGTTGAAATCTTCACCGATGGTGCCTGTTCGGGCAATCCGGGGCCTGGCGGCTGGGGGGCGGTCCTGCGCTTCAACGGTGTCACAAAAGAGCTGTCGGGCGGCGAGGCCGAAACCACCAACAACCGTATGGAACTTTTGGCCGCCATCTCGGCGCTCAATGCGCTGAAGGAGCCCTGCGCGGTCGACCTTCACACCGACAGCAAATACGTCATGGATGGTATTTCCAAGTGGATCCATGGTTGGAAGAAGAACGGCTGGAAAACCGCCGACAAGAAGCCGGTCAAAAACGGCGAGTTGTGGCAGGCGCTGGATGAGGCCAACAGGCGCCATCAGGTTATTTGGAATTGGGTGAAGGGACATGCCGGACATGTCGAAAACGAGCGCGCCGATGAGCTTGCCCGCGAAGGCATGGCGCCGTTCAAGAAAGGCCCGGTCAAGACTGCTGTCGCTGCTGCGCCGAAGGAAGGCGCTCAGGCCAGGAAGCCGACGGCATCAAAACCCGTCCGGCGCTCGACCCAGAGCTATTGAGGACACTGATCCGCCATTTTCAGCGGATCAGCAGGGCCGTGCCGAAAAGCCCGAGCGCGAACACCGTATGCGACACGAGGTTGAGGGCGCGGATCTGCATTGGGTTGGGGCGCTTTGAGGCGGCCCAGCCGGCACCCATGCCGGGCGCCAGCAGGAACCAGCCGGCGCCGACGGTGACCATGCCGAGGACGAACGCCGGCAGGAAGGTCGGTGCCGCCAGCCACGCTGCCCCCACCGCCACCACCAGGATGATGCCGTAGACGATGCCGACAAAATAGTGGAAGGCCCAGCCGAGCGCCGATTCATGCGCGTAGGGTGCTGCCTCGCCGATATCGTCGTGAAAGACTTTGTCACGCAGGTGCCAGACCCAGCGGCCGACCAGTCCCCAGTTCGGCCGCGGCTGAGCAAACACCGCGTTCAGGAAAATCGCCCAGAGGTCCATGAGCGCCGTGGCGCCGATACCGATCGCCACAGCGCGCCAGAAGATGTCAAACATCATTGAGGTCCCCCAAAAAGCAGGCAATCCCTGGTTTAAGAGCCAGCGGAAAGCTGCCCAAGAATATGGGCCGCCCCGGATTCGTCGACGCCGGGCTTTGTCTCGACATTGAGCGCGGTGACCTTGCCGTCGTCGACGATCATCGAGAATCGCTTCGAACGCAGCCCCATGCCGCCGCCGGAAAGGTCGGCGTCGAGGCCGATCGATTTGGCGAAATCGCCATTACCGTCGGCAAGATAGAGGATCTTGCCTTCACCGCCGCTGAAGCGGGCCCAGGCGCCCATGACGTGAACATCGTTGACGGCGACGACGGCGATGGTGTCGACGCCGCGCGCCAGGATGGCGTCATAATTGTCCAGGTAGCCAGGCAGATGGTTGTTGCTGCAGGTCGGCGTGAAAGCGCCGGGAACGGCGAACAGCACCACCTTCTTGCCCGAGAAAATCTCGGCCGCCGTGATCACTTTCGCGCCGTCGGCAGTCATCGTCTTGAAGGTCGCATCGGGCAGTTTATCGCCAACGGCAATCGTCATCATGATCCTCGCTTGGGAAATGAAGGGAGTGTCCTTGCGATAGCGAACTCAGGCGGCTCCCGCAACCGTTGTCCGCATAGGATGGAGGAGCGGTCGTTCCTCATGCGTGTCACCGAAGCGGGCCTGTTCGACCAGCCGCCCGGCGTCAACCGGTGATGCGCCCGACCCCCCGAAGCGTTTTACGGCTCCAATCTGCCTGGACGCCCGCGTCCGAGCGCGCCATCGGCGCGTGCCTGCAGGTAGGCATAGATGTCATCCATATAGGGAGCAAAGTTGGGGTCGTCTGCGAAGCCCTTCATGACCGAAGCGCCGTTTCTCTGACCGTCGCGGACGACGCGGCGGAATGATTCAACGCCGGGCAGCCGGTCGACGAGAGAGGATGCAAAGGTCGAACCCAAGCCATCTGCGCCGTGGCAATGGTTGCAGCCCGCATGGTAACGTCGGTATCCGTTATAGGTCCGCGCATCGGCCTTGCCGTCGACAACTCTGTAGAATTTGGCGGCCGCCGCCCGATCTTGCGCGGATGCATCAGAACCAACCGCGACGCCGCAGATAACGGAACATAACAGAACCAGTTGCTGCAATGGATGCATCTTCCGTTGCCTTTGAAGCTCCTACGCAATGCGGCCGGCCGCGTTTTGTCCGAGGCAAGGCGACGTTCTTATCGTCCGGACCCTGTTCCTGTCGGCGAAGACGGCTCGAACAATCAATATGGGCAATTCGTGCGGACCAACAACGTGAAAGGATCAAGCCCGAATTCCCTCACAAGGTCACTGCCGAACCGGCCAAGCCATCGTTCCTGCGCTTCAAAGGCCGTTTTCTCGCGCTCTTCCGGGCAAGCGAACCTCATTCCGGCAACGTTCTGAATATGATGCACCATCTCATGCACAAGCACGGACTGTTCACCCGGAGTCTTGCCTGACCATCCCTCCGGCAGATAAATGGTCCTTGCTTCGTCATCGTAGACGGCAATGACATCGGATCGTTCGCCCACTATGTCCAGATAGGCATCGCCGCCACCCCACCGGTCCGACGGCACGTCCCGATGGCGCAAGCCGACCATGCGACGTTCGGATGCGAAAGCTATGGCGGGTGGTTCATTGACCGATGGGAGATCGAATTCGGACGAAAGCCAGTCCGCGATCACCTTCAGGAGGGCGGGTTCCGAATCCCGCTCCGCAACGAGTCCAGCCCCGGACAGGACCGCCTGTCGTGATAGCACGGCAGGTCTGGTGTCGGGCCGTGCAAGTTCAGACTCGTCCGCGGACGCGGCAAGTGGGGCCGATGCGACTGCACTAAGAATCCAGGGCACAATGGCCTTGATGGACACGCTCATGATGACAGTCTCCTTCCGTGGCGGCGGTGGTCTGAACACCGCCGTGATGAGGACGCGTTAAGCTCGGCCGGATGGCTACGGACCCGTCACGGGGCGACCGCGGCCGAGGCCGACACTTCGTCAACCAGATCGGCCATCGAAATAGGGTCGCTCACGACGAGCGCTTCGCCATTCCGCAGGATCTCGAAATCGACAGATTGCTGGCCGGAGGTCTGAGGCACGGAGATCGCCAAGCGCTGTCCCGGTCCGAGCGTGGAGACAAACTGGATAGGCTGCTCCTGAGCCCTAGAAGCCAGGGTTGCGACGACCCGGTAGCCGTCTTGCTCGACCGTATAATAGACAACACCAGTGAAGCTGCCGAGATGAAAGCTGTGGCCGTCCCCCGGGGGCAATTCCGAAGCGGTGGCGGCGGCAGTCATGGCGAGCAATGTCATTGCGAATGTGGCAGGATGTCTGGTCATCGTTATCTCCTCCTAAAGCAACGAACTCAGGAACAGGCTGGGATCACTCTATGCGCGGCTCCACCTGCGCGCATCGGTACGGTCGCCCAATTTTTGGCGGCCGCTTGCCTAGTTTTCGTGAACTTGGAGTATGTCGGCGGTGGACAGGAGCCACGGCTCGCCACGCAGGCGCAGGAGGACTTCCATCCGGTTGGCGGCATTGAATTTGCCGAGTACGGCGAAAACCTGATGCTCGATCGTTCGCGGCGAACGCGACAGGCTCCACACGACCTCCTGGGAGGCAAGCCAGGCTTGGACCCGGTGCAACAGCTTCTGCTGTAGAAGTCCATCCGATCCCCATTCCGAAAAGCCGAGTGCGAACAAGGCCGCTGGGAATACCCTTGGTTGCTGGGGGGAATCGAGAACTGTCGGCGGCTTGCTGCCGCAGGCCAATGGGGGATCGCTGGGTACACGAAGCAGGGGCCGCCGAGACCGCATCTGCAACATAGGTCAGCCCGATCCTCGTGCATTCACCTGTCACGAGGCAGGTGGCGATGACGAGTTCGATCATGATCTGCTCCCCTTTGGCCGGCTCCGCCGAACGCTGGCGATCTTGGGGGCAGCGTGAACCCGATCAGGTCATTCGGTAACGAGGGCGCCACGATTCGGAAGGCGAAATTGCACGAAATCTTCCCGATGGCCGGCGGAAATACTGCCATTTGCTGGAATGGCGGCGGTTTTTGCATTAAGTTCATCGTCCAGAAACGACACCGCTCGCGGGGGAGGCGTTTCAATGGATAATCGGGCGCTTAGTCTGCTTCACCTGAACGGCCGCATGGTCGACCTCCAGCGCGGGTCCGTCACGGATGAGAGCAGGCATGTCGTGACCCTGCGGCCGCAGGCGGCGGAGGTTTTGAGGGTGCTGGCCGCCAAGCCGGGCGAGATCGTCACCAAGGACGAACTGATGCAGGCGGTGTGGGGAAAGATTGCCGTAACCGACGACAGTCTCGTCCAGTGCATCATCGAGATCAGGAAGGCGCTCGGCGACGACAAGCATAAGATTGTCCGGACGCTGCCGAAGCGCGGCTACGTGCTGGAGGGGGGAGCGGGTGGCGGCCAGGCTAACGGCATTCGCTCGTTCATGCTGCGCCGACAATTCTGGTTGGGCCTCGCAGCGGGGCTAGTGATCCTCATCGGCGCGGGCGCGTATCTCCTGCCGACGACGAAAAGCAAAGCCGAGCCGCCGGCGATCGCCGTGCTGCCGTTCGAGAACATCGGCGGCGACGAGAAATGGGGCCGTTTCGCTGTCGGCGTGACGGAAGACATCATCACCGATCTCGCCCAGTTTCGCGATATTCCGGTGATCGCGCGGACATCGACCGAGGTCTACCGCGGCAAGGCGCACGATGTGCGTGAGATCGGCAGGGCGCTGAACGTCAAATACGTGCTGGAAGGCAGCCTGCAGGTCGATGGCCACCGCATGCGCGTGACGGCGCAACTCATCAATGCCGGGACAGGCGCGCATGTCTGGTCGGAACGCTATGACCGCCCCGCTGCGGAACTCCTCGATGTGCAGGACGAGATCACACACAAGATCGCGGCCACGCTGGTCGGCTGGCAAGGGCAGGTGGCGGAAGCCGAACGGGCGCAGATGCGGCGCAAGAACGCGACCGACCTCGATGCCTACGACCACTGGCTGCTCGGCATCGAGGCCAAGCATCGGATGACGCCGGAAAGCCAAGTCGAGGCCCGCGCCCATTTCGAGAAGGGGCTAACCCTCGCACCCGATTTCGTGCCTATCCTGCGCGATATCGGCCTTACCCACATTGTGGATATTGATATCGGTTCGGCGGTAGATTTCCGGACATCGATGGACGCCTTCCGGAAATATTCCGAAAGAGCCCTAAGGCTCGACCCAAACGATGCGACCGCACACCTAAATATGTCGAGCGTCGTAAGCGATACGGAACAAGCTGAACATTACCGGGAACGAGCGCTACAGCTTGCACCCAACAACCCGGACATCCTGATGCAGCTGGCTTGGGCTTGTGGTGGCCAGCAGCCGGAACGTGCTATTGCGCTCGTGGAGCGGACGCTGAGGCTCAACCCGCGCTATCCCTCCTGGTGGAACTTTCCCATCGCGCAGGCCTATTTCGCGGCGCGAAGGTTCGACAAGGCTTACGCGGCTGCAAAGCAGATCGGCGAGTCGCCCAACCAGACCGCATTTCTTGCAATGAGCGCAGCCCAGCTCGGAAAGACACAGGAGGCATCCGAGGCAGCGGCAAACGTTCTGCGGATGAAGCCGGATTGGACAGCCGAGAGCATGTTCCCTTATCCGAAGTTCAGACATGAGACTCTGCTGCCCGAAGGCGCCGCCAAGGCGGGACTGCCGGTTTGCATGACGCCGGGCCAGATCGCCTCATATTCGGGAGTCTACCGGCTCGAGGAATGCGAGGAAGAGCGGGCGAAAGCCGATACGGCAAATTAGGCCGGTCTCTCCGCACTCGGAGAGACCGATGTGCCTTTGCACACTATTGACTGTCAGCAATGATCTTCAAGAAATTTTTGGTCTGCTCGTCGTTCCTGTCGGGGATGAATATCTTCCGGATCAGCAGTCCATTCTCGGCCTCCACGAAATCGGTGCCGACAATGCGCTCGATTCCCATATCGGCGATGCCATCCCAGACGACCTCGACGCGAGAGACTAACATGTTGGCGAGCACCTGCGGCTCGGTAACCTGCCTGTCCTTGAGCCTGATGCCGACCCAGCCCTCGATGTTGGCCTTCACCGCCTCGCGATCGAGGCATGGAGAGTTCGGCGTGCAGGTCATGCCGGCCACCATGTAGGTCTTCTCGGCGAATGCCGCAGCCGCCGCCTCGGCATCACCTTGGTTAAGAGCAACGCTGTACGCCTTGTATGCGGCTAACACATCGGGTCCTGCCGCATATGGGTCGCCGGCGACTGCCGGCGAAGCGGACAAGGCGACAATCGCGACTGCGGCGTATTTTAGAAGTGACATGGTTTCCTCCTCTCAGTAGTAGGTCCCGTTGGACCTACAGGTGGAGGATGATCAGGAATGTCACGGAAGTCCCGAAACTGAGCCGAAGTCTAACTAAATGGGGACGAAATATCTGCAATGCCAAGGGGGCTGTGTGTCACGAAGGCTGACATCCCCGCTGCAATCTCGGAGAATGCTACACCTAATCGAACCCACCCTCACAAGGGTGGCTCATGGAAGGGCCCTATCGTTTTTCAACGTCTGGCCTCCTATCGGAATCCAAACTTTGCTACTGTCCGTCAGCCGTCTGCAATTGGCGCTACCTGCTCGTTCCGGTCGATGAGACGAGTGGCAACATTCCACCCCCATCGCGGCCATTTGCGGCAACCAGCTGATTGAATCTTGATGCTAGCCTAGGGGAAAGGCAGCAGGCCTTCGACCGCACCGTCGGCAGTTGTCAGCGTGTAGTAAAGTCCGCCGTCGGTCGGCGTTGTCGTCGGCCGATCGAGGATCGGCACGGTAAACACCAGCTTGCCGTCCTTCTCGCTGCGAGCCGGCACGCCGAACATGTAATCCCGCTCGCCGGCGACGAAGAAATCCGCCGCCTCCGGATTGCCCGGAAAGTTCGCCTCGACAATCAATGTCTCGAGGTCGCCCGGCAGGATATTGATGCCGAAATCGGGCCTTGCGGGGGCAGGCAAAGTTGCCCGCGCCGCCTTCACCAGCGCGGCGTCTTCGACATTGTCCGGATCGGCGCCGGGATCGACGGTCAGCTTCGTCTGCACCGGGATGCAGATCGTCTCGCAAATGCCGAGAAAGATATCGGCGTCGATGACGGCCGGCTCGTTTGGCGCCGACAGCGTGAACGTCACCGGCAGCGAAACCGGGTGGTCGTAGCCGGCCCATTTGCCGTAGCCGTCGTCATGGCGCTGCGGCGGCGGAAACGAAAATGTCGCGTTGGCAATGTTGGTGCTGGCCGAGATATCGAGCTGCGGGGGCACACCCGCGTCGCCCGGATCGCGCCAGTAGGTTTTCCAGCCGGGCTTGAGCGCAATATCGAGGACGCCATGGATGCGCCCGGCTTCATCGGGCTGGCCGCTGGTCACAAGCCGCACTCTGCCGCCTTCGCTGTCGTACCAGAGCGAAGAGGAGGCTGCGGCGGGAAGGCCTGTTCCCAATCCGACAGCGGCGCTGAGCAGCATGATTTTCAAGCTTTGCATGGCCGTGATTTGAGCGTCCGTTCATGGCTGCACAATGATTTCATGATGTCGCTGGTATCATATTTACGTGACCTCGGGCACAGCTTTGCGTGACCTTGGATGCGCAGCCGATACCAAATCGCGCGCGGCGCATCTTTTCGGCGCCCCGGAAACGCGTTACGCTCTTGGTTATGGACTTGTTGCGCCACAAGAAGATGGTCGCAGGACGCGGCTTTCTCGACGATCAGTTCCTGATTGCCATGCCCGGCATGAAGGACGACCGCTTCACGCGCTCCGTCATCTACATTTGTGCGCACAGCGACGAAGGCGCGATGGGCCTGATCATCAACCAGACGCAGCAGATGCTGTTTCCGGATCTTCTCGTGCAGCTCGGCATCATGAACGAACAGGAGGCGATCCGCTTGCCCGCGCACGCTCGCGACTTCGTCGTGCGCAACGGCGGACCGGTGGACCGCAGCCGCGGCTTCGTCCTGCACTCGGGCGACTACCGGGTGGAATCGTCGCTAACCGTCTCCGACGACATCTGCCTGACCGCGACCGTCGACATATTGCGCGCCATTTCGTCGGGCCGTGGGCCCCGGCACGCGCTGATGGCGCTCGGCTACTCGGGCTGGGGCGCCGGCCAGCTGGAAAGCGAGATCGCCGAGAATGGCTGGCTGACCTGCCCGGCAACTGCCGAGCTTCTGTTCGATACTGACATCGAGCGCAAATACGACCGGATCCTTGCTTCGATCGGCATTGACCTGGCGCATCTCAGCGTGGCCGCCGGTCACGCCTAGTTGTGAAGACCCGACACTTGGGGCCCGAATACAACAGCTGCCCTGGGTGGGATCTTGCCGTCTGAACTGACTGCCTGAATGTGAAGCCAGTGCCATGAACAGCATTTTTGACGCTGATAGTCCGAATGGCTGGTTGGGGCTGAGCGGTCATTGAACTGTTTGGGGTGGCCGCCAGCGCGCAACCATCGTTGCGCACGTTCACCGCCTAGCCGACAGATCGTCAATCGCGGACTCATTTGCTCCCGACCGCCGCACAGCAACTTTGTCTAAATTGGTCCGATGCGTCCTGTGCCGCATCGGACCAAGGGCTTTGCCGCCGGACATCAGCTTCCGCGGACAGCCTCAGCGGCGCCCCCCGGGTTGCGGCGTCGTGCGAGCCTCCCGGCAGAGACGACGCCGAGAACGGGTGACACCAGGAAAGCGCCGAACAGCAAGAGCGCGGCGCCCGAGGCACCTTCCGCGCCGCCCGGATCGCTGAGCCCGCCGAGACTGGCCACCATGCCCGCAGCCGCGGCGCTGAATGCTGTCGCATAGAGCTGGACGGTCGTGATCGAGCCTGCTGCCAGCCCCTGTTCCGACACCGGCGTCTCCTTGAAGATGTTCGTCACAAGGTGCGGCCAGGCGACACCGATGCCCAGTCCGACCAGGAGCAGGCCCGCACATATCGGCAATAGCTGCAATCCGACGCCACCCGGCACCGGAACAAAGAAAAGCAGAACCGCGAGACCGGCTAGGACAAACACGGGGCCGGTACGGATTGCGCGAATCCCCGCCTCACCGGACCGACCCGCGCTTAGCATGGAGCCGAGCGTCCAGCCCATGGCCATCAGCGCGGCGAGGTAGCCGGCGATCAAAGGCGACTGATTGTGAAGTACCTGGAGGAGATACGGCACGAAGATATCGACCTGCATCCCCGTCACCAGGAGGGCGATCGTCGCGTAGAGCGCAACAAGTCGTCCGCCGATATCGAGCGCTCCCTTCGGCAACAGGCGGACGCGCGCCTAGTTCCGCCCGCACAAGGAGCGCCGCCAGCAGCCCGGCAAGCACCAATCCCACAGCGTTCCACAAGGGATTGACGCTGACGCTCCCGGCGGAGACCGCGACCACTGAGGCAGTCAGGAGGACGAGTTGGGGGAGTGGCAGCGGCGAGGACTCGGCCTCGTCGCGACGTCCCCTCGGAAGAACCGTGATCGCGATCGCTCCGAAGATCACCGAGAGCGGAACCAGGGACCAGAATGCCGCCCGCCAGATGCTCAGTTCCGCAAACACGCCGCCAACGGCGGGACCAATCAATGTCGATACGCCCCACATTGCCGAGATCAGGCCGATGGCGCGCGACCACAGCGCCTCGGGATAGACGAGGCGGATGACAGCGTAAGCCAGGGCATAGAGAAGCCCGCCGCCAAGACCTTGCACGAAGCGTCCGGCAAGAAGCACGGGAAAGGCCGGGGCAGCCGCGCAGATCAGGGCGCCCGTTACGAACAAGGCGGTGGCGGATGCGTAGGCGCGTCCCGGACCCGCACGTTCAAGCAGGCGCGACGACAGTGCGGCGCCGAGGATCGAGGCAACCACGAACAGTGTCGTGCTCCAGGCGTAGTATTCGAGCCCGCCGATGTCTGCGACGACGGACGGCAGTATCGTGGTCACGATGTAGATGTTGAGCGCGTGCAGCGTGACGCCGCCCGCCAGGATGATGGAGTGGACGGCGTTCTTGCCGCTGAGGAGCGCAGCCCACCCCGGGCGAGCCTCGCTCGTTCCATTTTCTATCGTACTCATGGGAGACCTCCAGCAGCGATGCTGCAGTTGGAATTCGTCGGGAGTTGAAGAACGTTCGCTTCTTCGTCGAGGAACCGGCGGGTGGCGATCCACCCGCCGATCCTTGTCGATCGGCTAAGCGGCGCCGCCTTTCACCCACTGCGGCGTCGCCGTGCGGACCTCGGACGGTCCCGCGAGCAGATCGGCCGTTTCCCGCTGGTAGTCGGCGAACCAGGGCTGCTTCACGAATTCCTGACCGCTAGTCTGATCAGCGGCAAGCTGAAACACGACGACCGTATCGGGATCATTGTCATCGTAGCAGTAGTAGTAGCTGAGCGCGCCGTTACTGCCGGCGACATAGGGCCGTGCGTATTTTTCCCACACGCGCCTGACCTCGTCGCGCATGCCGGGTTTTGCCTTGTGCCTGACGAAAGTTGCGCTTTTGCTCATGATCTTCTCCTCGAACAGCGCGGCCTGCGGCCGCTGTTGGCGGGCTCGGTGCCCATGCCCCATGTGACGTTCGAGAGGAGGCATTTGTGACATCTCGGGGAAGAAAATCGCTGACGGCAATCGTAGCGCAAGCAGGCGCCACGGATTGCCGTGGAAGGTGCGTTCTCTGCCATTCCAAGCGGGTACCAAGCGTCAGGCTTCAGCACCAGTGAATGTCATCCAAAACTGCCGAACGGTTCTTGGGACACGACCTGCAAAATCAAGCCTGAGTCAGCGGATACTGTTCCTTCAGCGTCTTCAGAACCTGATCGCCGGGCATCGGTGCGCCGAACATGAAGCTCTGCACATACTCGCAGCCCATCTGGCGCAGTTCGAGCGCGTTGCTTTCGTCCGAAATGCCCTCGGCCACGACCGAAAGGCCGAGTTCATGCGCCATGTTTACCATGGATCTGAGCAGCACCGCGCGCTTCGGTGTCGCGTCGTCGACGAAGCTTTTGTCGATCTTGATCGTGTCGAAGGGGAAGCGCGTCAGATAGGCCAGCGATGAGTAGCCGGTGCCGAAATCGTCCAGCGACAGGCCGATACCAAGTTTCTTCAGCTTTGTCAGCACGTGGGCCGTCTGCTCGGGATTGTCCATCACCAGCGATTCGGTGAGTTCGAGCCGGAAGCAGCGTGGTTTCAGATTGGCCCGCGCGATCACCGAGCGGACGTCGCTGACCAGGTCACGGCGGATGAGCTGGCGGCTGGACAAGTTGACCGAAACCGACAGTGGCGCGTCGCCGATCTGCTTTTGCCATCCCGCCAGATCTTCGGCGGCCTGTTGCATGGCGAACAGGCCAAGCTGCACGATGAGGCCGCAACTCTCGGCGACCGGGATGAAATCGCCCGGCGGGATCATGCCGCGGCGCGGATGGTCCCACCGCAAAAGCGCCTCGAAGCCGGCAACACTGCCGTCTTCCAACCGAACGATGGGCTGGTAGGCGAGTGTGAATTCGCGCCGTTCGATGGCGCGGCGCAGGTCGGACTCGAACTGCAGCCGGTCGGTCCCGACAGTGCGGAAGGCGGGGCGGAACGGCTCGATCCTGTCGCCGCCGAAACGCTTGGCCTGGTGCATGGCAAGCTCGGCATCCTTGACCATGTCCTCGGCCGAACTCTGCGCCGAGGTCCAGGTAACCAGCCCGATCGACGCGGTCAGCACGATCTCGCGCTTGGCGAAGGTGATCGGGTTGTTGATCGCATGCTTTATGGCGTCGGCGACGGCCGCGATGCGGGCCGGATCCTGTTCGGAAAGCAGCATCAGCGCGAACTGGTCGCCAGCAAAGCGCGACAGCGAATCCTTCGGCTTGAGCAGCCGGTGCAGCCGGCGCGCAATGGTGAGCAGGATGGTATCGCCGGCCGAGATGCCAAGCCCGTCATTGACCTGCTTGAACCGGTCGATGTCGATGACGAAGACGGTCGGACGTACCTTCTCTTCCGTGCGCGCGATCGAGATGATCGCCTCCAGCCTGTTCATCAGCAATTCCCGGTTCGGCAGGCCGGTCAGATTGTCGTGCACGGCATCGTGCAGCAGCCTCTCCTCGGACTTCTTCTGCTCCGTCACGTCGACCATGGTGCCGACGCAGCGGATGACCTCGCCGTCCGATCCGATCACTGGTCGGGCGCGCAGCGAAAACCAGTGATAGTGCCCATCGGCACCGCGCAGGCGGAAGTTCTGCGACACCCGGCCGCGCCGGTGTTCGAGCACTACGTCGAGCGTGGTACGGAACGTGTCGCGGTCGTCGGCATGCAGCACCGGCAACCAGTTGCGGGCAGCCCCGCCCAGACTGTCGGGCGCAAGGCCAAGCTGGATGCTGACATCTGGCTTGGTGACGACGCGGTCGCGCATCACGTCCCAGTCCCACACCGTGTCGCCCGATCCGGCGACGGCCAGTGCCTGCCGTTCGAGATCGGAGAACAGGCCCTGATGCAGCGCGCCGCCGGCAAAGGCGTGCTGCATGACGGTAAAGCCGATCAGCAGGATGATGAGGATCAGCCCGCCGCCCAGCGCCGGCTGGGCGATGTCGTTGTCGAGCATGCCGGTGACCGCCATCCACGACCCGCATAGCCACAACAGCACCATCACCCAACTGGGCACCAGCATGATGGCACGGTCGTAGCCGCGTATGCCGAGGAAGACGATCAGGCCGAGGCCGGTCAGCACGGTGGCGGCGAAGGACAGCCTGGCGATGCCTGCAGCGACCGCCGGATCGACGATTGCAACGCCCGCGATCAGCACCAGCCCCAGGATCCAGACCAGCGCGCCGTAGCTGAAATGGCCATGCCATCGGTTGAGGTTGAGATAGGCGAACAGGAACACCACGAATGTCGCCGCAAGCGCCACCTCCGTTCCGGCTCGCCACATCTGCTCGTTGCCGGGCGATATTTCGATGACCTTGTTGAGAAAGCCGAAATCGATGCAGATATAGGCGAGCACCGCCCAGGCGAGTGCTGCGGTTGCCGGGAACATCGAGGTCCCCTTGACGACGAAAAGGATGGTCAAGAACAGCGCCAGCAGGCCGGCGATGCCGATGACGATGCCGCGAAACAGCGTGTAGGAATTGACCGAATCCTTGTAGGATTCCGGATCCCATAGATAGACCTGCGGCAGTTTGGGCGAGGCAAGTTCGGCAATGAAGGTGACCACCGTTCCGGGATTCAGCGTCACCCGGAACACATCGGCGTCGGGGCTGGTCTGGCGGTCGAGCGCGAAGCCCTCGCTGGGCGTGATCGCGGCAATGCGGGTCGAGCCGAGATCCGGCCAGAAGATGCCGGAATTCACCAGCCGGAAATGCGGCGCGACGATCAGCCTGTCGAGCTGCTGGTCGGTGGTGTTGGCAAGCGCGAACACCGCCCAATCGCCGGTCGAGCGCGCATCATTGGCCTCGACCTCGATGCGCCGCACGATGCCGTCCGGTCCCGGCGCGGTCGATACCTGGAAGTTCTCGCCCTGGTTCCGGTAGATTTCGACGGCGCCCGAAAGGTCGAGCGCCACGTCGTCGCGGGCGATTTTGATCGGTTCGACGGCGAAGGCCGAGGATGCCGCGCAGAGCGTGACGATTGCCGTCAGGACAAAGGCGAACAGCGACCCGATTCGCAGGAAATTCGTCAAAAATCAGTCCTTCGTTCCCGCGCCCGGCGGATCGTCCTCGATCCGGGCGTAAAGGTAATGGTCCTGCCAGATGCCGTTGATCCTGAGATAGGATCGCAGAAGTCCTTCGCGCCGGAATCCGGCTTTTTCAAGCACGCGGATCGACCGGGCGTTGTCGGGGATACAGGCAGCTTCGATCCGGTGCAACCTCAGCGTATCGAAGGCGAAGCGCACCACCACCTTGACCGCGTCGGTCATCAGGCCGCGGCCACTGTAGCGCTCGCCGACCCAGTAGCCGATATGGCCGCTTTGCGCGACGCCGTGGCGGATGTTGCCAAGGGTGATTCCGCCGACAAGCTTGCCGTTGCTTTTCTCGAAGATGAAGAAGGCTATGGCCGTTCCCTGCGCGTAATCTTCGCGATAGCGGCTGAGGCGATGCCGCCAGGCCGTGCGGTCGAGCTCGTCGGGGTTCCACCGCGGCTCCCACGGCTCCAGGAAGGCGCGGCTTTCCCCACGCAGCGCCGACCATTCGCGATAGTCGTTGGTCAGCGGCACGCGCAGCGTGACCTGATCGCCCTTCAGTGCCGGCAGGTCGCGGCGAAAGAAAGGGAGCGCGAACATGACGCTTTGATGGACTTAGACGGCGAGCTTTCGGGCCGTGGTCTGCGTGCCCGAAAGCGAGTCGAGGATCGCCTCGTAGGGAGCGAGCGTACCCACCGGTCCGACGGCAGTCAGCGTCGGCTTGGTCGAAAACAGCCGCGACGACAGGTCTGTCAGCCGCTCCACCGTCAGCGCCGCCAGCCGTTCCATCAGCTCTTCCTTGGCGATCGGCCGGCCGAACAGAAGCATTTGCCTGGCGATCTGCGAGGCGCGGCTGGCCGGGCTTTCAGCGGACATGATCAGGCCCGCGCGGTACTGGGCGCGTGCCCGGTCGAGTTCCTCCTGCAGTATGCTCTCGCCGGCCTTCTGCAGCTCGTCGATGACCACCGGCACCAATTCGGCGATATCGCTCTGTCCGGTCGCGGCATGGATGCCGAATATACCGGTGTCGGAAAACCCCCAGTGGAAGGCATAGACCGAATAGCAAAGCCCACGCCTTTCGCGGACCTCCTGGAAGAGACGTGACGACATGCCGCCGCCAAGGATCATCGACAGGACCTGCGAGGCGTAGAAGTCGCGTACATGATAGGCGCGGCCCTCGAACCCCAGCACGATCTGCGCGTCCATCAGGTCGCGGTCCTCGCGGAAATCGCCGCCGACATATTGCGCATATTGCGGCATCGTGTTGTCGGACTTGCTGCGGAAACCGCCGAGCTGCTTCTCGACCTCGCGCACGAAATTGTCGTGCTTGATGTCGCCGGCGGCGACGACCACCATGCGCTCGGCGCCATATTGCCGTTCGATGAATTTGTGCAATTGTTTCGAGGTGAAGGATTTGACGGTCTCCGGCGTGCCGAGGATGGAGCGGCCGATCGTCTGGTGGCGGAAGGCAGTCTCGGTGAAGCGGTCGAAGACGACGTCGTCGGGCGTATCGTGAGCGGCGCCGATCTCCTGCAGGATCACATGCTGCTCGCGCTCCAGCTCCTGCGGGTCGAATTCGGATTCCTGCAGGATGTCGGAGAGGATATCGACGGCCAGGGGCACGTCGTCGCTCAGCACCCTGGCATAGTAAGAGGTGGTCTCGACACTGGTGGCGGCATTGATCTCGCCGCCGACATCCTCGATTTCCGAGGCGATCTCGAAGGCGCTGCGCCTTCTGGTTCCCTTGAACGCCATATGTTCAAGCAGGTGGGCCATTCCGTGCTCTTCGTTACGCTCGTTGCGGGCTCCTGATTTGACCCAGGCGCCAAGAGCGACGGATTCGAGGCTTGGAAGGGTTTCGGTGGCGACTGTCAGGCCGTTCGACAGACGGCTTACCTCAACACCCATATAGCAAATACTCCCTAATTTGCCGCCCGCGTGTGGCGGCTAACATAATCTTCCACCATTTTCAGGTCGGATGGAAGTACCGTGTATTTTTCCTCTGATGTCATCAACTCGCCTAGCCATGCGGGCAGGGCTGGCGACACGCCGCTGGCGGCTTCGACGGCTGCCGGGAACTTTGCCGGATGGGCAGTGCCCAGCACCACCATGGGTACGGCTTTGGCGGCCTTCGCAACCGCAACATGCATGGCCGCGGCCGTGTGCGGGTCGAGCAGATAGTCGCTGGCTGCGAGCGTCGAGCGGATCGTGGCGGCCACTTCGTCCATGGTCGAACGGCCGGCATCGAATTCGGAGCGGATCCTGTCGATCTCGTCCGCTTCGATGGTGAAGGCGCCGGACTGCTTGAGGCCGCTCATGTAGCGCCGCACGGTCGAAGCATTGCGGCCGGCCGCCTCGAACAGCAAGCGCTCGAAATTGGAAGAAACCTGGATGTCCATCGATGGCGACGTGGTCGAAAAGACGTCCTTCGTGCGGTACTCGCCGCTCGACAGCGTGCGCGCCAGAATGTCGTTGTCATTGGTCGCGATGATCAGCCGCTCGATTGGCAGGCCCATCTTCTTGGCGGCGTAGCCGGCGAAGATGTCGCCGAAATTGCCGGTCGGCACTGTGAAGGAAACCGGCCGGTCTGGCGCGCCGAGCGACAGCGCCGACGAGAAATAATAGACGATCTGGGCCATGATGCGGGCCCAGTTGATCGAATTGACGCCGGACAGCGACACCCGGTCGCGAAAACCGTGATCGTTGAACATGTCCTTCACCAGGCCCTGGCAATCGTCGAAATTGCCTTCGACCGCCAGTGCATGGACGTTTGCGGCGGTGGATGTCGTCATCTGCCGCTGCTGCACCGGCGAGACCCGGCCGTGCGGGAAAAGAACGAAGATGTCGGTGCGGTCGCGCCCGGCGAAGGCATCGATGGCGGCCCCGCCTGTGTCGCCGGACGTGGCGCCGACGATGGTGGCGCGCTGGTCGCGTTCGGCAAGCACATGGTCCATCAGCCGGGCGAGAAGCTGCATGGCCACGTCCTTGAAGGCAAGCGTCGGACCGTGGAAGAGCTCCAGAACGAAAATGTTCGACCCGGTCTGCACCAACGGGCAGACGGCTTCGTGACGAAAGGTCGCATAGGCTTCGCGCACCAGGCGTTCGAAGACCGGTACCGCGATCTCGCCGCCTAGAAACGGCGACAGTACGCGGATGGCGAGGTCGGGATAGGCAAGGCCGCGCATGGCGCGGATATCGGCCGCGGAAAACTGCGGCCAGCTATCAGGCACATAAAGCCCGCCATCGCGCGCCAGTCCCGCCAGCACCGCGTCGGAAAATCCAAGCACGGGCGCTTCCCCGCGGGTACTCACATATTGCATCGTCACATGTCCATTGCTGCCGGGCGGTTTCGTCTTCGGCAAAGTGGTTAATTTCCGCGCTTGCTCAGTCGCATTTTTGCCGCGCGGTTGATATACGTCACCCGCTTTGCGAGAGGGAAGTGCAGTTCATGGCGTTTCATTCATTCAATGGTCGTTTTATCGCGGGTCTGGCGCTCACCGGCTTTATGCTTGCCGCCGCCGGCTGCCAATCAGGCGGCAATGGCATCCTCGGCTTTGGAAAGAAAGACACGACGCCGCCGCCACCGCGCGATCCCAAGGTTCTCGCCAGCCAATTGCTGGCCTATTGTCCGAAAGTGACGCTGCGCGACGGCACGGCATTCTTCAACACCTACGCCAAGGGCAGCCAGAAGCCCAAGAAAAAAGCTGCGGCTCAGGACGCCGAAGCTGCTGCGCTTGATGCGAGCAGCGACGAGCAGGACGATTCCGCGAAGATCATTTACCAGGCATCGATCACCGATGTGACCCGCGACTGCAACCGTGCCGATGGCTCGCTGACGATGAAGATCGCCGTCGCCGGCAAGGTCGTTCCGGGACCGATGTTCAGCCCGGGCACCATCACCATGCCGATCCGCGTCGCCGTGATGCATGGCACCGAGGTCCTTTACTCGCAGCTTCACCAATATCAGGTCCAGGTTACCAATCCCTCGAGTGCCACCCAGTTCGTCTTCACCGATTCGAACGTTGTCGTTCCCGAACCCACCGCGCAGGACTATCAGGCGTTCGCCGGCTATGACGAAGGCCCGCCGAAGAAGTCGACCGACAGGAAGAAGGTTGCCGCCGCGCAATAAGCGGCAGCATTGGAGGCGCGCGTCGGGTTGGACGCCCCGCCTCACGCATCCGCCGACCATTCCGACAGAGCCGCGATCACGCTTTTCAATTCCGCCCAGCGGCGGATGACCGTTTCGGCGCCGGCCTCGGTCAGCGCGTCGGCATGCCCGGGATAGCTGTGCGCCCCTCCCGTGAAGCCGATCACACGCATGCCGGCTGTCCTGGCACCGGTCACGCCATGCACTGAATCTTCGATGACGAAAGTGTTCGCCGGGTCGGCCTTGAGCTTTTCCGCGGCAAAGAGGAACACGTCGGGCGCCGGCTTCGATTTTCCGCTCGGTGTTTCCAACGCCGAAAAAATATGGCCGGCGAAGAATGGCAGCAGATGCACCTTCTCCAGCATGAACTCGATCCGCTCGGTGCGCGAATTCGAGCAGACGCAGCGCGGTGCCGTCACCGCGGCGACCGCCTCGCGCACCCCATCTACGGCGCGCACGTCGCTGCGCAGCCTGCGGTCGACCAGGTCTTCGGCACGGTCGATCAGCGAGGCCTGGAACGGGATGCGGGACTTCTCCTCGACCCGCATCATGATGTCCTTGAAGGTCAGCCCGGCATAGGTTTCGGAAATCTCCTCGGCCGATATCTCGTAACCGGCCAACGTCAAAAGCTCGGCTTCGATGCGCGCGGCGATGATTTCGGAATCGACGAGCACGCCGTCGCAATCGAAGATGACAAGGTCTGGCTGGGGCATGGCGATCCGGAAAGCGGGAGGGAGGCTGAGATGCTCAGGCGGCGCGGCATACACCAACAGGCCGGCCTTCGCAAATTACCCGGGTCCGAACCCCAGGCCTTCACCGAATATTTACGCTGATCGGTAACCATAACAGGGAGTAAACAGTAACGCGTGCTTTGGGTGTCACAATGTCTGCCGTGCGTCTTCTCGACGAGCTTTCCCATGCTCCCCAGCAATCCGAGTGGCTGGATACGATCCTGAAGGGCGACTGTGTCGCCGCGCTCGACCGGCTGCCCGAAAGATCCGTCGACGTGATCTTCGCCGATCCGCCCTACAATCTGCAGCTCGACGGCGATCTGCACCGGCCCGACCAGTCCAAGGTCGATGCCGTCGACGACGATTGGGACCAGTTCGCGAGCTTTGAGGTCTACGACGCCTTCACCCGCGCCTGGCTGCTGGCGGCGCGCCGCGTGCTGAAACCCAATGGCACCATCTGGGTCATCGGCTCCTACCACAACATTTTCAGGGTCGGCGCCAAGATGCAGGATCTAGGGTTCTGGATCCTCAACGACGTTGTGTGGCGCAAGACCAACCCAATGCCGAATTTCCGCGGCCGCCGCTTCCAGAATGCCCATGAGACGATGATCTGGGCCTCGCGCGACCAGAAAGGCAAGGGCTACACCTTCAACTACGAAGCCATGAAGGCGTCGAACGACGACATCCAGATGCGTTCCGACTGGCTGTTCCCGATCTGCACTGGAGGCGAACGCCTGAAGAACGAAAATGGTGACAAGCTGCATCCGACGCAGAAGCCCGAAGCGCTGCTCGCCCGCATCATGATGGCCTCGACCAAGCCCGGCGATATCGTGCTCGATCCCTTCTTCGGCTCCGGCACCACCGGTGCGGTGGCCAAGCGCCTCGGCCGGCATTTCGTTGGCATCGAGCGTGAGCAGGCCTATATCGACGCCGCCAACGAGCGCATCGATGCAGTGCGGCCGCTGGACGGCGCTGATCTAACCGTGCTTACCGGCAAGCGCGCCGAGCCGCGTGTCGCCTTCGTCAGCCTGATCGACACCGGGCTGATGCGGCCGGGCGCCACGCTCTATGACGCCAGGAAGCGCTGGGCCGCCAAGGTACGCGCCGACGGCACGGTGGCGATCGGCGACAGTGCGGGGTCGATCCACAAGATCGGCGCGCAAGTGCAGGGGCTGGACGCCTGCAACGGCTGGACCTTCTGGCACTATGAGCGCAGCGGCGGCCTGACCCCGATCGACGAGCTTCGCCGCATCGCCCGTCTGGGCATGGAGCGGGCAGGGGCCTGACGAACGGATCTTACCGTATCTGCCGTGTTGAAGCGGATTATCAATCAGCTTGTCGAAGTGACTCAAATCACGCTCTGATCCCCAGGCGATCAAGGTCCGCTCGAAGCGTCTTTGCATCGGTGAACAGCACCGACTGCCAGCCGGCCGCCTTGGCGCCGTCGACATTCTTCTGGCTGTCGTCGATGAACAATGTGGCCGCGGGCTCGAGGCCGAATGCGGCGACGTGATGGTCGTAAATGCCGCGATCCGGCTTGATCATGCCGATCTCGCCCGAAATGGTCACTCCACGCGGACGGTTGAGAAAGTCGAAACGCTGCCGGGCTTCGGCAAGCGTGTCGGTGGCGAAATTGGTCAGCATGGTGACGTCGTGGCCGCTCTCGATCAGACCGATCATGATGGCGACGCTGTCGTTATAGGCGTGAGGCACCATCTCGTGCCAGTGGCGGCGGAAGCTGCGGATGTTCTCCGCGTGATGGGGATGCTCCGCGATTGCCAGCGCCTCGGCCTCTTCCCAGGTCCGGCCTCGATCCTGCTCGATGTTCCACTCATGCGTGCAGACATTGTCGAAGAACCATTTCCGCTCTTCCGCGTCGGGGATCAATCGGCTGAAGGGCAAGTTCGGATCGTAGTGGATCAGCACTCTGCCGATGTCGAAAACGATGTGGCGGATTTCGGTCATTCTTGTCCTCGTTCAATGCAACTCAATGTGGGGCAATTCAATGTGGACGCCGCTTCTTCGTTGCGCCCGGTATCGCCGCTTCGATTACCTTTTTCATGACAGTGGCAGCGCTTCCCCGGAATTTCATGGGCCAGCGACCAGAAATGCCCCACGGGCGCGGCGCCATCGGTCACCGTCTTGAAGACGTCGAGCTCAAGCGCGAAATGGGTGAAGACATGGCCAATCCGCCCGGCAAGCCGCCAGTCGCCGGGGAAGGGTGCCGCCGCGTCGGTGGTGGCGCCGTCGACCCGCGCGGTCCAGCCGGTCGTCGGCACCTCGGTCATGCCGCCGAGCAGGCCTTTGTCCGCGCGCTTGCGTAAAAGGATGGCGCCGTCAGCCCTCAACGCAACGAAGGCAGCCCCGCGCCGCAGCGGTTTCTCGCCCTTCGGCAAGCGGACCGGGAAGTGCTCGGGATCGCCGGAAACGGTTGCGCTGCAATCCTCGCGCAGCGGGCACAGCATGCAGCGCGGCCGGCGCGGCGTGCAGATCGTCGCACCCAGATCCATCATCGCCTGGGCGAAATCGCCCGGTCTGGTCCCTGGAACCATGCGCTCGACATAGGCGCGGATGTCGCCCTTGGCTTCGCTCAGCGGCGTGGCGATCGAAAACAGCCGGGAAACGACCCGTTCGACGTTGCCGTCGACGACCGCGGCGGGCTCGTCGAAGGCGATCGCCGCTATCGCCGCCGCAGTGTAGGCGCCGATGCCGGGCAGTGCTCTCAAACCCGCTTGCGTATCGGGAAACCTGCCGCCTTGCCGTGCGACGAGATCGGCGCAGGCCTTGAGATTGCGCGCGCGGGAATAATAGCCGAGCCCGGCCCAGGCCTTCATGACATCCTCGGCCTGTGCCGCTGCCAGCGCATTGATGTCAGGCCATTTTTGGACAAAGGCCTGGAAATAGGATTTTACCGCTTCGACCGTAGTCTGCTGCAGCATGACTTCCGAAAGCCAGACGCGGTAGGGATCGGGCCGCATGCCGCGTGCCAGCGCTCGCGGCGCAATGCGCCATGGCAAGTCGCGGTGGTGCGCGTCGTACCAGGCAAGCAGGCGGGACGCGATGTCGCCGCGATCTCCAGACGCAGCTTTGCTGCTGTCTCCAGACGCGGCTCTGCCGCTGTCTCCAGACGCGGCTCTGCCGCTGTCTCCGGATCCAGCTTTGCTGGTATCTGCGGATGCGGTCTTGCGGGTCTGGTCGTGCAGTGCCATTGATCGAGGACTGGCCTAGCCGATACTTGGTGAAGGTCGTGAGTGGAGAACGCACATGGCAGGGAAAAGGCCCTTCGGCAATCCCGTTCCGGTGAGCGATCTCGCAACCGAGATCCTCGATCCGGTGTTGCGCAAGCGGGCCGGCATGTCGATCGGGCTCGTCCAGTCATGGGAGGAGATTGCCGGGCCGCGGCTCGCCGGCTGCTCGCGCCCGGAAAAGATCCAGTGGCCGCGCCGCATGCATGAAGACGATCCGTTCGAGCCGGCGGTGCTGGTCATCGCCTGCGAGGGCATGGCCGCGCTCCATCTGCAGCACGAGACCGGTGAGATCATCAACAGGGTCAACGCCTTTCTCGGCTTCAACGCTATCGGCCGGATCAGAATCGTGCAAAAGCCGGTGACAGCGGACAAGGGGCGGCCTAAACCAAGCTTCCGGCCGCTGACCGCGGCCGAGAAGGCGAAACTGTCGGGCACTGTCGGACTGATCGAGGATGACGGGCTGCGCGCTTCGCTGGAGCGGCTAGGCGCCACAATTCTTGGCCAAAAGAAGTGACAAACTCGCGCTTTCGTGATCGCGTCCACAAGATTTGGCGATTGGAATGGGGACGGCGATGCCTTAATTCGCGCCAACTCTCGCCTTTTCTAGCCTTTGCATTGCAAAATCCAACCATTGTCAGGTGATTCGTATGCTCCGTCCCCCGTTTGGCAAAAGCTTGTCCCGCAGAAACCTCCTGTCTTCGCTGGCTGCCATTCCGGCGGTGGTTCTGCTCGCCGCATGCAGCGACTCGGGCGAAAAACCCGTGGCGCAGGACGTCGAGCCTGCGGTTCCCGCCGATCCCGCGAAGCCGGCCATTCCGGCTACTCCGGCCGCCGCCAAGGCGCCAGAAGTTCAGGGCACGGTGGACATGGCGGCATTGCTGAAGCCCGGCGCACTGCCCGACGCGCAACTGGGCAAGGACGACGCGAAGGTCACCATCGTTGAATATGCCTCGATGACCTGTCCGCATTGCGCGCATTTCCACGAAACCACACTCCCGGAGCTGAAGACGAAATATATCGACACCGGCAAGGCTCGCCTTATCCTGCGCGAATTTCCGTTCGACCCCAGCGCCGAGGCCGGTTTCATGCTGGCGCGCTGCTCCAAGGATAATTATTTCCCGATGGTGGACGTTCTGTTCAAGCAGCAGGCGAACTGGGCAGGTGGTGGCAATGTCAAGGACGCCCTGCTGCAAATCTCCAAGATGGCCGGTTTTACACAGGAGTCCTTCGAGGCCTGCTTGACGGACCAGAAACTTCTGGACGATGTGAGATCGGTCCAGAAGCGCGGCGCCGATGAATTCAAGGTCGACTCGACGCCGACCTTCTTTATCAACGGAAAGACCTACAAGGGGGCGCTGTCGATTGCAGAAATGTCGGCCATCATCGACCCTCTGCTTTGACGTTTCGGCAGCGCCGAAGCGGCTGCGCTTCGGCGCACGCGGCTTTTTGTTGTGCCGCGGGTTGTTGTTGCAAAACCGCGGAACACTTTTGCGGAACCCGTTTACGGGGCAGCGCGAATGAAGTTCTCGCGCCTTCGCCTGCTCGGTTTCAAATCCTTCGTCGAACCCGGCGAGTTCGTCATCGAACGCGGCCTGACCGGCATCGTCGGGCCGAACGGCTGCGGCAAGTCGAACCTTGTCGAGGCGCTGCGCTGGGTGATGGGCGAAAGCTCGTACAAGAACATGCGCGCGTCCGGCATGGACGACGTGATCTTTTCCGGTTCGGGAACACGTCCGGCCCGCAACACCGCTGAAGTCACCCTTTTTCTCGATAACAGCGACCGTACCGCGCCCTCCGCCTTCAACGACGCGGACGAGTTGCAGGTTTCTCGCCGCATCGAGCGCGAGGCGGGTTCGCTCTACCGTATCAACGGCAAGGAAGCCCGCGCCAAGGACGTGCAGCTGCTTTTTGCCGACCAGTCGACCGGCGCGCGCTCGCCCTCGATGGTCGGACAAGGCCGCATCGGCGAGCTGATCCAGGCAAAGCCGCAGGCGCGCCGCGCCCTGCTGGAAGAGGCGGCCGGAATTTCGGGCCTGCACACACGCCGCCACGAGGCCGAGCTGCGGCTGAAGGCGGCCGAACAGAATCTGGAACGGCTGGACGATGTCGTCGGCGAACTGGAAAGCCAGATCGAAAGCCTGAAGCGCCAGGCCCGCCAGGCATCGCGGTTCAAGAACCTGTCGGCCGATATCCGCAAGGCCGAAGCGACGCTGCTGCATCTGCGCTGGACGCTGGCCAAGACGCAGGAAGGCGAGGCGCGCTCGGCGCTGGCGATTGCCACGGCACTCGTCGGCGAGCGCGCCGCCGCCCAGATGGCCGCCGCCAAGGAGCAAGGGATCGGCGCCCACCGATTGCCGGACCTGCGCGATGCGGAAGCCGCCGCCGCTGCCGCCTTCCAGCGCCTGTCGATCGCCAAGACGCAGATCGAAGAGGAAGCGGGCCGCATCCGCGCCCGTCAGGATGAACTCGGCCGCCGGCTACAGCAGCTCGACGGCGACATCGCCCGTGAGGAGCGGATGGTCCGCGACAATGCGGATATCCTCGAACGCCTTGTCACCGAAGAAGCCGCGCTTAATACCGAAAACGCCGGTGCCGCCGAGCGCGAGGCCAACACCCGCGCCGCGTTCGAGCAGGCGGCGTCGATGCTTGCCGCGAGCGAAGCCAAACTCGCCGGGCTGACGGCCGAACGGGCGGAGGCAGCCGCCTCCCGCAATCAGATCGAACGAACGCTGCGCGACACCACTGAGCGCCGCGACCGCTTCGCCCGCCAACTCGCCGATGTCGACCGCGAATTGTCCGACATCGCCTCTAGGGTTGCCGGCCTGCCCGATCCCGCCGAGAAGCGGCTTCTGGTCGAACAGGCCCTGGCGCTGCTGGAGGAGACCGAAGCCGCGGCTATTGCCGCCGAACAGGCCGTCGTCGAGGCACGTGCGGCGGAAAGCGATGCCCGCCCGCCGGTTCAGGATGCAAAGGCCGAACTGGCGCGGATCGAAACCGAGGCCCGTACGCTGGCCAAGATCCTGAATGCCGCGAGCGGCGACCTTTTCCCCTCCGTCCTGGAGCAGATCAGCGTCGAGCGCGGCTACGAGACGGCGCTGGGCGCGGCCCTTGGAGAGGATCTCGACGTGCCGCTCGACCGCAGCGCGCCGGTGCATTGGGGCCAGAGCGAGATCCAGCCCGGCGACGCCGCACTGCCCGAAGGCATCAAGAGCCTTGCCAGTGTGGTCCGCGCGCCGGCGCAACTGGCCCGCCGATTGGTGCAGATCGGCATCGTCGAGGCAGGCGACGGCAAGCGGCTGCAGGCGCTGCTTGCTCCCGGGCAGCGGCTGGTCAGCCGTGAAGGGGCGCTCTGGCGTTGGGACGGGTTCACCGCCAGCGCCGACGCGCCGACCGCGGCCGCGCAGCGGCTGGCGCAGAAGAACCGGCTGGCCGAGCTCGACGCCGAGGCGGTCCATGCGACCCGCGTCCTGCGCCATGCCGAAGAGGCTCTCGCCCATGCCGAGCAGGCGCTTGCCCAGGCGAGCGAGGCCGAGCGCAACGCCCGTCAGGCCGGCCGTGATGCCCAGCATGGGCTGGACGCCGCCCGCAACGCATTGGCCGAGGCCGAGAAGGCCGGCGGCGAGCTGTCGAGCCGACGCGCAGCACTTGACGAGGCGCGCGCGCGCATCGTCGATAGCCATGAAGAGACGGCGGCGGCTTTCGTCGAGGCGGAGATGCTCCTGCAAAGCGCTCCCGATCTCGGCGATCTGCAGTTGCAGCTCGAACAATCGGCCGCCAATGTCGCTCGCGACCGCGCCACCCTTGCCGATGCACGCGCCGTCCATGAAGGTTTGAGGCGGGAAGCCGAGGCGCGTATACGCCGCCTCGACGCCATCGGCGCGGAACGCCGCAACTGGCTGGAGCGCGCCGAAAACGCCTCGACGCAGATCGCGGCGCTCGGCGAACGCAAGGCGGAAGCCGAGACCGAGCGCGAAAGACTGGCCGACGCACCCGACGAGATCGACGCCAAGCGGCGCGCCTTGCTGTCGCAGCTTGCCGAGGCCGAAAGCCTGCGCCAGGCAGCCGGCGATCGGCTGCAGGAGGCGGAGAACCGGCAGTCCGAACTGGACAAGGCCGCGACATCAGCGATCCAGTCTCTGGCCGAAGCGCGCGAATCCCGCGTCCGCGCCGAAGAACGGCTGACCGCTGCCGATGAGCGGCGGCTGGAGGTCGAGGCGCGCATCCAGGAGACGTTGAATACGCCGCCGCATCTGGTTATCCGCCATACCGGCCTGGAGGCCGACAGCCCGATGCCAGAGATGGCCGAGATCGAGCGTCAGCTCGACCGGCTGAAGATCGAGCGCGAACGGCTGGGCGCCGTCAATCTGCGCGCAGAGGAAGAACAGAAGGAACTGTCGGACCGGCTGGAGGCCATTGTTTCCGAACGCGAGGACATCATCGAGGCCATCCGCAAGCTGCGGCAGGCGATCCAGAGCCTGAATCGCGAAGGCCGCGAACGGCTGCTGGCTGCCTTCGACGTGGTCAATGGCCATTTCCAGCGGCTGTTTTCGCATCTGTTCGGTGGCGGCACTGCGGAACTGCAACTGATCGAGTCCGACGACCCGCTCGAGGCCGGTCTCGAAATCCTTGCGCGGCCGCCCGGCAAGAAGCCGCAGACCATGACGCTGCTTTCCGGCGGCGAGCAGGCCTTGACGGCGATGTCGCTGATCTTCGCCGTGTTCCTGACCAATCCCGCACCGATCTGTGTGCTCGACGAGGTCGACGCACCGCTCGACGACCACAATGTCGAGCGTTTCTGCAATCTGATGGACGAAATGGCCGCCACCACCGAGACGCGCTTCGTCATCATCACGCACAACCCGATCACCATGGCCCGCATGAACCGGCTGTTCGGGGTGACCATGGCCGAACAGGGTGTCAGCCAACTCGTCTCGGTCGACCTGCAGGCGGCCGAGGCCATGCGCGAGGCGAGCTGACACGTTGACCGCATAGCTTGTCGGTAGCGCCTATTGGGGCTTTCGGCTATAGCACGAACCGATCGGTCGGTTCCCGTCCGATCGGATGACCAATCTGGCTAAATGCATGGAGAACCTTGTTGCCTGTACTCGTTACCGGAGCCGCGGGATTCATTGGCAGCCATGTTTGCCATCACCTCCTGAACAGGGGGGAAGCGGTCGTCGGCGTCGACAACATGAACGACTATTACGACCTGGCGCTAAAAAAGGGGCGGCTCGCCCGCCTTCAGCCCCGCAAGGATTTTTCGTTTCATCAGATTGACATCGCCGAACAGGGCGCTCTCTCTACGGCTCTGGCAGGGCAAGGCATAACCAGGATTGTCCATCTCGCCGCGCAGGCGGGCGTGCGCCATTCGCTCGACAATCCGAGGCTCTATGTCCGTTCCAATGTCGTGGGCCATCTCGAAATGCTTGAATTCTGCCGCGCTGAGCCCGGCTTCGAGCATCTGGTCTATGCCTCGTCGAGCTCGGTCTATGGCGGCAACCGCAAGGTTCCGTTCAGCGAGACCGATCAGGTCGACAGCCCCGTCTCACTCTACGCCGCCACCAAGAAGACCGATGAATTGATGAGCCACACCTACGCCCATCTCTTCGGGGTGCCGCAGACGGGTCTGCGATTTTTCACCGTCTACGGTCCCTGGGGCCGGCCCGACATGGCCTATTGGATATTCACCAAGGCGATGCTCGAGGGCAGGCCCATCCGGGTGTTCAACGATGGCGAGATGTGGCGGGATTTCACTTACGTGGACGATGTGGTGAGGGCGGTCGTTGCTGTGCTCGGCAAGCCGCCCACGGCCGACGTTCCGCCCGCCAGGATTTACAATGTCGGCAACAACCGGCCGGTGCGGCTCGGCGATTTCATCGACACTCTGGAAAAACTCCTCGGTGTAAAGGCGATCCGCCAAAGCGAGCCGATGCAGAGCAGCGACGTCGAGCGGACCTATGCCGACATGACCGCCCTGGAGCGCGATTTCGGTTTCAAGCCGAGCGTTTCGATCGAAGATGGGCTGAAAAAATTTGTCGACTGGTACCGGTCGGAATGGATGGCTGGATCAGCTAAAGGCTGACGACAGGGAAGCGGCTGGTCTTCAGCCGTCGAGCCGATTGGCCCTCGGTGCAATCCGTAACCTATGTGTTCGGGCCGTACACCAGCAAGCTTGGCTGGGGCGCCAGGATTCGAACCTGGGATTGTCGGTACCAAAAACCGATGCCTTACCACTTGGCTACGCCCCAACAGCCTGAACATGCCGGCTGAGCGCGGCCTTATAGGACGAGCCGACGGAAAGCTCAATGCCGAGAATTTCGAGTGCGCGGAACTGATCCACTGGTTCCCGCAGATAGGAACTCGCATGTCATCCCCGCTGTCAGGCGATGGCGTTTATTCGCCCCAGACGGCCATTTCATTACCGGCCGGGTCGACGAAATGAAACCGCCTGCCGCCGGGGAATGAGAAGATCGGCTTGACGACCGTGCCGCCGGCATTTTCGACAGCGTCCAGGGTTCCTTCCAGGTCCTTGGAGTAAAGCACGGGAAGCGGCTTGGCGGGCGCTTCGCCGGCATCGGCCTGGAAGCCTCCGTCAAGACCTTCCGAAAAGGCCGAATAGGTCGGCCCGTAATCGGTGAAGGACCAGGAAAAGGCGGCGCTATAGAAAGCCTTCAGCCTGTCCAGCGTTCCACCAGTCGCCGGCATTTCCAGATAATCGAGTTGTCCGCTCAGTCTCATGGCACTACCCTTTGTTCTTGTTGTGTTCTATTCCGGTGGCCGCCGGGCAGCAAGTCTTTTTGGCATCCCTTTTTCTTAATCGATTGTAGAAGCCGGCTGGCTTTGCCAACACCTTGCCTTTCGCACTGCAGCATCATATCGCTCGGGGTGGACGCGGCGAAACTTCGGCTTCGTCAATCTTTTCAATCTCCTGCAACCGGGGAGCAAGCATGACCAAATGGGTATACACCTTTGGCGACGGCGCTGCGGAAGGCCGTGCCGGCGACCGGAACCTCCTGGGTGGCAAGGGCGCCAATCTGGCCGAAATGTGCAGCCTGGGCCTGCCCGTGCCGCCGGGCTTCACCATCACCACCGAGGTCTGCAATGCCTACTACGCCAATGAGCGCTGCTATCCGGCTTCACTGGAAGCGGATGTGGCGGTCGCCCTCGATCATATCGGCCGTCTGACTGGCCGCCGTTTCGGCGATCCCTCGAAATTGCTTTTGGTGTCGGTGCGTTCCGGTGCCCGTGCCTCCATGCCCGGCATGATGGACACCGTGCTCAATCTTGGCCTGAACGACGAGACGGTCGAGGCGCTGGCCGCCGATTCAGGCGATGCGCGCTTTGCCTATGACAGCTACCGGCGTTTCATCCAGATGTATTCCGATGTCGTCATGGGCCTCGACCATGAGGTGTTCGAGGAAATCCTCGAAGACCAGAAGGGCGGGCTCGGCCGTGAACTCGACACCGAACTGACCGCCATCGAATGGCAGGGCGTGATCGCGCTCTACAAGGCCAAGGTCGAGGAGGAACTCGGCAAGCCATTTCCGCAGGATCCGAACGAGCAGCTCTGGGGCGCGATATCAGCCGTGTTTTCGAGCTGGATGAACAACCGCGCCATCACTTACCGGCGCCTGCACGACATTCCCGAAAGCTGGGGCACGGCGGTCAACGTTCAGGCCATGGTCTTCGGCAATATGGGCGAGACTTCGGCCACTGGCGTTGCTTTCACCCGCAATCCGTCGACCGGCGAAAAGATGCTCTATGGCGAGTTCCTGGTGAATGCGCAGGGCGAGGATGTCGTGGCCGGCATCCGCACGCCGCAAAACATCACCGAGGCGGCGCGCATTGCCGCCGGCTCCGACAAGCCGTCGCTGCAGAAGCTGATGCCGGAAGCCTTCCAGTCTTTCGTCACCATTTCCGACCGTCTGGAAAAGCACTACCGCGACATGCAGGATCTCGAATTCACCATCGAGCGCGGCAAATTGTGGATGCTGCAGACAAGGTCCGGCAAGCGCACCGCCAAGGCGGCGCTCAGGATCGCTGTCGAGATGGCGAGGGACAAGCTCATTTCGAAGGAAGAGGCCGTCGCCCGCATCGATCCGGCCTCGCTCGACCAGTTGCTGCATCCGACCATCGATCCGAAGGCGGCGCGCGATGTGATCGGCATCGGTCTGCCGGCTTCTCCCGGTGCTGCCACTGGCGAGATCGTCTTTTCCTCAAACGACGCCGAGGAGCTCAAGACGCAAGGCCGCAAGGCGATCCTCGTGCGTATCGAGACCAGTCCCGAGGACATCCACGGCATGCATGCGGCGGAAGGTATCCTGACCACGCGTGGCGGCATGACCAGCCACGCCGCGGTGGTGGCGCGCGGCATGGGCAAGCCTTGCGTGTCGGGCGCGGGCTCGCTGCGCGTCGACTACAGAGCCGGCACGCTGATGGCGATGGGGTCGACGTTCCGCAAGGGCGATATCATCACCATCGACGGCGGCAACGGCCAGGTGCTGAAAGGTGCGGTACCGATGCTGCAGCCTGAGCTCTCGGGCGATTTCGCCGCCATTATGGAATGGGCCGATGCCGCGCGCCGCATGAAGGTGCGCACCAATGCAGAGACGCCGCTTGACGCACGCATGGCGCGTTCCTTCGGCGCCGAAGGCATCGGGCTTTGCCGCACCGAACACATGTTCTTCGAGGGCGACCGTATCGTCGCCATGCGCGAGATGATCCTGGCCGACACGGAAAAAGGCCGGCGAACGGCGCTGGCCAAACTCTTGCCCATGCAGCGCTCGGATTTCCTCGAGCTTTTCGAGATCATGGCCGGCCTGCCGGTGACGATCCGCTTGCTCGATCCGCCGCTGCACGAATTCCTGCCCAAGACCGAGGAAGAGGTGGCCGAAGTCGCCGCCGCCATGAACGTGTCGCCCGACAAGCTCAGGCAGCGCACAGAGGCCCTGCACGAGTTCAATCCTATGCTTGGCCATCGCGGCTGCCGGCTTGCGGTTTCCTATCCCGAAATCGCCGAGATGCAGGCGCGCGCCATTTTCGAGGCCGCCGTCGAAGCCGGCAGGAAGGCCGGCGCGCTGGTGGTTCCCGAAATCATGGTGCCGCTGGTCGGTCTGGTGAAGGAGCTCGACTACGTCAAGGCGCGGATCGATGCCGTCGCCAAAAGCGTGATGGAGGAAACCGGCGTCAAGATCGATTATCTTACCGGCACGATGATCGAACTGCCGCGCGCAGCGATCCGCGCCCATGTCATCGCCGAGGCGGCCGAATTCTTCTCTTTCGGCACCAACGATCTGACCCAGACCACCTTCGGCATCTCACGCGACGATGCGGCCTCGTTCCTGGAGGTCTATCGTCAGAAGGGCATTATCGAGCAGGATCCATTCGTATCGCTCGACATTGAGGGCGTCGGCGAGCTGGTGCGGATGGCGGCTGAAAAAGGCAGGGCGACGCGGCCGAAGATCAAGCTCGGCATTTGCGGCGAACATGGCGGCGATCCGGCGTCGATCCATTTCTGCGAGCAGGTCGGCCTCGACTACGTATCGTGCTCGCCCTACCGCGTGCCAATCGCCAGGCTGGCTGCCGCGCAGGCGGCGGTGCAGGTTGCGAAGAATAGCCGCGGGTAAGAGGCACGACGTCGGCAGCAGCAGCACCGATTGATCGACAGGACAGGTCTCGTGCCGTCCCTGCTCAGGCTGGCGCGGTTTCGATCGTTACCTTGTTGGGATAAAATGCGCCGTGATCGCGGATTTCGGCCATTTCGTCGAAAGGCTGCTCGTACGCCCACATCGCATCCTTGCCCGCTTCTGCGGCAGGCAGCACGCTCCAATAACTCGCATCCCCCTTGTAGGGGCAATGGGTCGACAGTTCCGTCTTGCGAAGCTGGTCGAAATCGATGTCTTCGAACGGAATATAGAGGACTGAGGGGTAGGGGGGCTCGGTCAACACCTTGGCCTTGGTGGACGAGGCAATAACGGCGTCTCCGGCGCGTACGGTCACAGTTCCGATGTAAGGCTCGACCGTAATCACTTTACCCGGGTTGCGTTGAAAGCCGGGCGACGGGTTGGCGATCTGGTCCATGGCTGGTTCTCCTTGCATCGACCCAATGCATGTCGCCCAAAAGTGTTCAACGGTTTTGGGATAACGACATGCACAAAAAACAAGAACTTCATGTCGCCCAAAAGTGTTCAACGGTTTTGGGATAACGACACGCACAAAAAACAAGACCTTAACGCGCGTCGCATGAATCCCTTCAGACGCGACGCGCTTTAAGATGTGTCGTCCGCATGCATTGCGCAAGGCCGCCGTCGAATGCGAGGCGCGAAAACCATCGCCTTTGGCGTTGCCGGGTTTCTTGTCAAACCGGCCCTGCCGATGACCGATCAGGCGGCAGCCTGAAACGCGTCCATCAACCCGGCGTAGGCGGCGGCAATACCGGCGACCGGATTGGTGCTTCTCGACGCGGTTTCGACCTTGAGCGCGCCACCGCCGGTCGGCAAGGTAAGAAGCAGAAACTGGCGGTTGCCGCCATCGCCGACGCATGCCGCGGCAACGTGCTGGCCCTCGCCTTCGTTTTGAACGCACATCTTGAACAGCAGCGTGCCGCCGACCGCCTCAAGGGCGCCGCCGACAACTTCGACGAATTCGTCTTCGGTAATGGTTATGGCGTCCGGCACCAAATCGGCCAGACTTTCGGCAAGCGTATTTTCGAGAGCCTTGTCGTCGAGCTGCGCGTCCATGCGAACCTCTTTCATTCGCCAATCGCACCCCTGCCCGTTAATCAACGTTAACGCCGACGATGGCCGGATTGTGGCGGTTTTCCCTGTCTTTTCGATCAATGCACCGCTTCGGCCCTGTCATGGCTGGACAATCCGCTGGTTCGTCCCACAATGGAATGAAAAACCAATGGGAGGAACAAAATGCTCGGACTGATGCAGGAATGGCCGCTGCTTTGCCACAAGCTCATCGACAACGCAGCCAGGCAGCACGGCGAACGCGAGATCGTGTCGCGCTCGATCGAGGGTCCGATTGCCCGAACCACTTACGCCGAAATTCATCGCCGCGCCTCGCAGGTCGCTGAGCGACTTGAGCGCGATGGCTTTGGGCTTGGCGACCGCATCGCCACATTGGCCTGGAATACGGCGCGCCACATCGAAGCCTGGTACGGCATCATGGGGGTCGGTGCGATCTATCACACGCTCAATCCGCGCCTCTTTCCCGAGCAGATCGTGTGGATCATGAACGATGCCGAAGGCAAGGCGATCTTCGTCGATCTGACATTCATGCCACTGCTTGAGAAGATCGCCGGCGCGGTCAAGTCGCTGAGAAAGGTGATCGTGCTGACCGACAAGGCGCACATGCCGCAAACGGCGCTGCCGAACGTCGTTGCCTATGAGGAATGGCTTGACGAAGCCGCCGGCGGCTTCGTCTGGAAGACGTTCGATGAAAACACCGCCGCCGGCATGTGCTACACCTCGGGCACGACAGGCGATCCGAAAGGCGTCCTCTACAGCCACCGTTCAAACGTGCTGCACGCGATGATCGCCGCGATGCCCGACGCGATGGGCCTCTCGTCGCGCGATACCATATTGCCGGTCGTGCCGATGTTCCACGCCAACGCCTGGGGCCTTGGCCAGAGCGCGCCGATGATCGGCGCCAAGCTGGTCATGCCTGGCTGCAAGATGGACGGTGCCTCGATCTACGAGTTGCTCGACACCGAAAAGGTGACGTTCAGCGCCGCCGTGCCGACAGTGTGGTTGATGCTGCTCCAGCATCTGGAGGAGACCGGCAAGAAACTCCCCCATCTGAAGAAAGTCGTCATCGGCGGCTCATCCTGCCCTCGTGCGATCACGAGAAAGTTCCAGGACAATTACGATGTTGAGGTCATCCATGCCTGGGGCATGACTGAAATGTCGCCGCTCGGTACGTTGTGCACCATGAAGCCGGACTATGCCGGGCTCAAGGGCGAAGCCCGGCTTGATGTCCAGGGCAAGCAGGGCTATCCGCCTTTCGGCGTCGAAATGAAGGTGACGGACGACGACAACAACCCGCTGCCTTGGGATGGCAAGACATTCGGGCGCTTGAAGGTCCGCGGACCTTCAGTCGCGCGCGCTTACTACGGCGGCGTCGGATCCGAGCAATTCGATGAAGAAGGCTGGTTCGATACGGGTGATGTCGCCCATATCGACCCGGGCGGCTATATGCAGATCACCGACCGCGCCAAGGACGTCATCAAATCGGGCGGCGAATGGATTTCGACCATCGAGCTCGAGAATCTCGCGATTGGTCATCCGGATGTGGCGGAGGCGGCGGCCATCGGCATCCAACATGCAAAATGGGGCGAACGGCCCTTGCTTGTTGTCGTCCGCAAGCCGGGTCGGGAGCCGACCAGAACGGATATCCTCGCTTTCATGAGCGGCAAGGTGGCGAAGTGGTGGATGCCCGACGACGTCGTCTTCGTCGCCGAAATCCCCCACACCGCAACCGGCAAAATCCAGAAGATCACCTTGCGCCAGCAGTTCAGGGACTATCGCCTTCCGACGGATTGACGGAGATGGTGCCTTTCGCCTTCAAGCCACCGCCAAAGGGCTCGGCCGTATCGGCCCGAAAATCGGAGTCGATTTTTGCTGCGCTGACCCTCGGTTCGGAAAGCACGATGCGTAGGTACAAAGAGCTAGAGCGTACTTTGTGCATCCAAGTGGACGCACGTCGCTCTAAGTCTCCGTTCGGGTTGGAGCAGTCCGGAAAGTAATGGAAATTTCCCAGCGACAGACGTCGAGGGCGGCCGGCTGGTCGCGGCGGACAGGCGCCTTTTCGGCGGTGCTGCTTCTGACCGTTCTCGTCGGCCATCGATATGACTTTGTCGAGACGCCGGCCTTCCTTTGGGTGCTCGGCATCGTCGCGCTGCTTGCTGCCTTTGCGCTGCTGTTCGCCGGACTTGCCTTTTCGAGACTGTGGAATTTCGGCGATCGCGGCGGTCGCGATCTCACCGTCGGCACGTTGCTCGCACTTCTGGTGCTTGCTCCTTATGGCGTTGCTGCCTACTGGGCGGCGGCTTATCCGCCGCTCAGGGATATCTCGACGGATTTCGACGATCCGCCGATGCTCGATACCAGCACCCGGACCGGGGATATGAACGCGCTTTCGCCACCGACCCCGGGGGAACAGCGCCTGCAGACTGAAACCTATCCGCTTGTCACCGGACGCAGCTACAACCTGCCTTTCGATCGTGTCCTGCACGCGCTCAAAACCGTGCTAGATCGGCGGGATTGGCAGCTTACGGCGCCGTTTCCCGAGGCAATCGGGCAAAGCGAGGTGACGATCGGCGCCTTGGCCAAGAGCTTCGTCCTCGGCCTTCCCGCAGATGTCGCCATCCGCGTGGCCGAAGATGGCGATGCGATCATCGTCGACATGCGCTCGGCCTCCCGCTACGGCCGCTACGACCTTGGCGACAACGCGGCTCGCATCGTGGATTTCCTGGCTGAGCTCGATCAGGAAGTCGCAGGCCAGGTGGGCACAACCCCGGCCGAGTAGCGCCTACGCGATGGGGGTGAAAATGCCGTCGATGGCGGGGTCGCCGTCGGTGCTCACCAGGCCGCGCATCACCAGATCCTCCAGATGGGAAAGCACGGACAGGCCGGCAGCGCCATGGAGGCGGGGGTCCGTGTCGCGATAGATCGCCTCGACCATGTCCTTGATCGTCCGGTCGCCGCTTCTGATTCGCTCCAGGATCGCGCGTTCACGCATTTTGCGGTGGCTCTTCAATCCGCGCATGAAGCTGCGCGGCGCGGTCACCGGCCCGCCATGGCCGGGCAGCAGCAGGCGGTCGCCGCGCTCGATCAGCCGATCCAGTGAGATCATGTAGTCGGCCATGGCGCCATCCGGCGGCGCAACGATGGAGGTCGACCACGCCATGACGTGATCGGCCGAGAACAGGACACCGGTTCCTTCCAGCGCAAAAGCCGCGTGATTGGCGGCATGGCCCGGCGTCAGCACCGTTCTGACCGCCCAGCCATCGCCGTCGACCACCGTATCGTCGAGAAGCGCGATATCCGGATTAAAGGCGGTGTCGGCGCTGGCATCGAGCGGATTGACCTCGCCTATGTGCAGCCGCCTCGCTGAGCGATGTGGGCCTTCGGCCAGGACAATGGCACCGGTGCGCTGCTTCAGCCGGGCCGCCAGCGGAGAATGGTCACGATGCGTGTGGCTGACGAAAATGTGGCTGACCGGCCTGTCTCCGATGACTTCGAGCAACGTCTTGAGATGCGCGTCGTCATCCGGCCCCGGATCGATCACTGCCAGCGTCTTGCGCCCGACAATGTAGCTGTTGGTGCCGTGAAAGGTGAACGGGCTGGGGTTTGGGGCGGTGACACGTAGCACGTCGGGCGCAACGGTTACGCCCTGGCCGTAGGACGGGTCGAAGTCTGTGTCGAATTTCAGCGCCATGGCGAATATCGTCGAGCTCTGTTCTAGAGACGGCAAAACCGATTGCCGCATAGCACGGAAGCCAATATAGGAAAACGCAAGGCCGCGATCTGCGGCAGTCCGGAATGGGGAAGATCATGGCAATTGCAACGACGATGCGTCCGCTTGTTTCTCTCGCTTTGCCTGAAAAGGGCGCGACCCGCCTGGCGACGCAGCTTTTGCTTGCGATCGTCGGAACGCTGGTGCTGACCTTGTCGGCCAAGACGAAAGTCGTGCTCGGACCGGTCGACATCTCGTTGCAGACCTTAGCCATCTTTCTAATCGCCGCGGCTTTCGGCATGCGCCTCGGTGTCGCCACGCTGCTTCTTTACATGGCGGAGGGCGCACTGGGCTTCCCGGTCTTCCAGAGCACGCCGGAAAAGGGCATCGGCATCGCTTACATGCTCGGCTCGACCGGCGGTTATCTTGCCGGCTTCGTGGCCATGGCGGCGATCGTTGGCTGGGCCGCAGATCGCGGTTGGGATCGCCATCCGATCAAGCTCTTCAACGCGATTCTGGTCGCCGAAATCGTCATGATGGCGTTGGGCTTTGCCTGGCTGGCACTGCTCATCGGCCCGGAAAAGTCGTGGCAGTTCGGCGTCGTGCCTTTCATCGTCGGCGACCTGATCAAGGTCGCCCTGGCGGCGAGCCTCGTGCCAGCCGTCTGGTCGCTGCTCAAACGCTCCTGAACTCTGGTCGATGAATCGGACGCGGCACTGACCGACCCACGCATCCGCTGGGATGTGGCCGCGTGGGATGATTCTGTTCAGCGGCGGCGGGTCGTGACGACGAGGAACAGAGGCTGGGACAGAAACGACAATTGGCCAGTATCTGCTCCGCAATGCTTTGGTAACGATACCGTCACACTATGGTCAAGTCGACGGACTATGGACCAGAACAGCCAGCGATTCGTCGCGAGCCAACGTAACCAAGCAGCTACACATCGACGCGATTGCTCGATACCGTTGCTTGGATAGCTTAAAAAGAAAGCGGCTCGATGATTTTTTAGGCGCAGCTAAAGTTGTTGGACAATAGCAGAAATTTTTGGGCGAACCGCCTCTATTCCCGCGAGATAGTTGCTTGCTGGTGTCTTCACGCTGTCGTAACTCTTGACATTGACCATGCCGAAAACCGCCGAGAGGAGACGCGTGAACAGTCCGAAAAAAACAACTGATAAGGCGACTGTATCGTTGCAGCGGCCAGCAACCGGCGCCGCGGAACGCTGGTATGCCGCCAGCGTGTTTCCGGGGAAAGAAGACGTCGCCGAACGGCATCTGCGGATGCAGGGGTTTCATTCGTTTGTGCCTCGCTGCGAGAAAACTACACGTCATGCCCGGCGCATCGAGACGCGGCCGGCGGCATATTTTCCAGGTTACATGTTCATCGCCCTCGATGTCGCGCTGCAGCGGTGGCGCTCGGTCAATGGAACGTTCGGCGTGCGCTCGCTCATCATGCAGGGCGAGCGGCCATTGCCGGTCCCCTCGGGGTTGGTGGAGCGGTTCATAGCCCTGACTGGCAGGGACGGCCTGCTTGATTTCAGGGGAGGCCTTACTACGGGCGTATCGGTTCGGATTCTGTCAGGTCCTTTCGCGGAGATGATCGGTCGCCTTGACCGGCTCGATCCAGCCGGAAGGGCCCGGGTTCTGGTTGCCATCATGAATGGCGAGGTCCCTGTCGACCTCGATTCGAGGGAACTCGTCGCAATCGCATAACCGTTAAAAGCTCGGTCGTGCGGTGCAAGCTGTTGCAAAGTCAGCTCTCGGGTTTTCACCCGGGAGTGCGGTAGCCATTGTTGGAGAGGTAACGCATTTTGACCAAGCCGACGAAACAGGTGGGTCAATTGAGGGCTGCTGCACCGGCCCCTGGCATGTCGATCTGGCCGGTCGATGGATTTTGAGTGAACCTTTGTTGGGTCCTAAAATTTATCGAGTCCAAAAATTGAGAATAATCGATTTATTCAGCTGTCTTCCAGAGAGTTCTTCGAATTGAATGCTCCCATCATAAAGCCGCAAACTCAACGGCATCTTCTGCACCGAATTAGATTTCAGCTTCTTGGTGGGTTGGTTTTTGCGATTTTGACGCCTGCGCTTATTCGAATTGTAGCTGACCCCTCGTTTATTTATTATTCCAATCTGCAGATTACGATTTTTGCAGCATTTGTCGCGCATACTGCTGGCTTCTTTTCATTTCGCAGAATAGGTAATTTTCCTGGCGTTGCAGCTGCTGGTTACATTTTGCCAACTTTCGCAATGTCTTATGGAATTGTGTATTTGACGATTTTCTTGTTTCGAATTGACTACAGCGGCTACCAGGCCGCCAGTAGTTTAACATTGTCAATTCTCTGGTATTTCGGTTTGAGCATCCTGAGCCGGCGCCTGGATCCGTACAGTCTCGCCGTGGTTCCAGGCGGGGCTGTCAGTAGTCTTGAAGCGATTGGCGGCGTGAATTGGCATTGGCTCGGCTCCCCCAATACCGTCATTGACCGCGTAAGCGGCGTCGTTGCCGATCTTCGTGCCGAGCTATCCGATGATTGGGAGCGCTACATAGCCGATCAGGCTCTTGCCGGCGTTCCCGTCTATCACGTCAAGCAGATCAGTGAATCGTTGACGGGTCGCGTCGAAATCGAGCATTTGTCCGAAAACACGTTGGGCTCGCTCAATCCGAATCAGGCGTACATCAAAGTCAAGCAGGCGATCGATTGGGTCAGTGCAGTCCTGGCTCTGATGATGCTGGCGCCGTTCTTGGTCTTGGTCGCGCTGATGATAAGGCTAGAATCCCCTGGTCCCGCCATATTTCGCCAGGAGCGCCTCGGATACGGCGGGAGATCGTTTACGGTGTACAAGTTCCGAACGATGACCGTCAGCGCACCTGAGGTGGCAAATGTTCGCAGTCTTGCCGTGACGAAGCCGGGTGATAGCAGGATAACCCGGCTCGGTCGCTTCCTTCGAAGAAGCAGAATCGACGAACTGCCGCAGTTGATAAACATCGTCCGTTCGGAGATGAGCTGGATTGGGCCGCGGCCCGAAGCGACGGTGTTATCCTCTCACTATTCCGTGGCTTTGCCATTCTATCGCTACCGAAACATCGTTCGCCCTGGAATTACCGGGTGGGCTCAGGTAAACCAAGGATACGTATCGGACGATGACGACGAGATCGAAAAACTGCACTACGATTTCTACTATATCAAGAATTTCTCGCCGTGGCTTGATATTATTATTGCACTACGGACACTAAAGACGGTGTTAAACGGGTTTGGGTCCCGATAGTTAACAAGCTGAATCTGGTCTGTTTCCATTTGCCGGATACGGCATCGATCGACTGGAGAACGCTATGGTTGTGTTTCTGAAACCGCCGAAGGGAATGAGATGAGCCGAAAGACCGCATTGATTACCGGTATCACGGGCCAGGATGGCGCCTATCTGGCGGAACTTCTGCTGGCAAAGGGCTATGACGTCCACGGCATCAAGCGGCGTTCATCGTCGTTCAATACCGGCCGCATCGACAATCTTTATCAAGATCCGCATGAAAGGAACGTAAGGCTGTCGCTCCACTACGGTGACATGACCGACGCCACGAACCTCATCCGCATAGTCCAGGAGGTGCAGCCCGACGAGGTCTACAATCTCGCGGCGCAATCGCATGTCCAGGTGAGCTTTGAGACTTCGGAGTATACCGCAAACGCAGACGCGATCGGCACATTGCGTCTTCTGGAAGCCATCCGGCTGCTTGGCCTGACAAAAAAGACGCGCTTCTATCAGGCATCGACTTCCGAGCTCTACGGGAAGGTGCAGGAGATACCACAAAGGGAAACGACGCCGTTCTATCCGCGATCGCCTTATGCCGCAGCAAAGATCTATGCCTACTGGATCACGGTAAACTACCGGGAAGCTTACGATATCCACGCTTCCAACGGAATTCTGTTCAACCATGAAAGCCCGATGCGGGGCGAGACGTTTGTGACGCGCAAGATCACGCGCGCGGCTGCCGCGATTAGCCTGGGCCTCCAGGACAAGCTCTATCTCGGCAATCTGTCCGCTGAGCGCGATTGGGGGCATGCGCGCGACTATGTCGAGGGCATGTGGAGAATTCTCCAGCAGGACGTTCCTGACGACTATGTTCTGGCGACAGGGGTGAAAAATTCCGTTCGAAAATTTGTGGAACTCGCCTTCGCCGAAGTGGGGGTTCGCATTCAATGGAACGGCTCCGGGGTCGACGAAAAGGGTATCGACACGAAGACCGGCAGGATATTGGTTGAGGTTGATCCACGCTACTTCCGCCCGACCGAAGTCGACCTGTTGATCGGCGATCCCTCGAAGGCCGAACGTGCGCTTGGCTGGAAGGCAACGACATCACTTGGCGAGATGGTGCGCGAGATGGTCCAGTCCGACCTCAAGGTCGTGGAACGCGAATACGAGCATCGCCGGCTCGACGAAGAGCACGGTCGCAAGGCGGCACGGTAACGAGTCCGGTTCGCATGAAAATCTCGGTTCTGACGGTCTGCTGGAATTCGGCCGCAACGATCAGGCATACGCTCGACAGCTTCTTTGCCCAGGATCACCAGGACAAGGAACTGGTCGTTGTCGACGGAGCCTCGACCGACGAAACGCTTGCCATTGTTCGCTCTTATGCCGATAGACGATTGCAGATCGTCAGCGAGCCCGACCGCGGCATGTATGACGCTCTGAACAAAGGGCTTGCGCTTTGCAGCGGCGAAGCAATCGGAGCCCTCAATGCGGACGACGCGTTTCACGACCGGTCCGTGCTTGGCAAGATCAGCATGGCGCTCGCTGACGCCGATATTGTCCACGGCCATCTCGACTTTGTGGACAACCACGACAGCAAGCGGGTGGTTCGCCGCTGGCGGGCAGAACCCAGACCTCAAAATGGGTTCCGGTCGGGTTGGATGCCTGCCCACCCGACTTTCTATGTCCGGCGCGGTGTTGCCGAGAAGGTCGGCCCTTTCGATCTGGCGCTCAAAGTCTCCTCCGATTACGACTGGATGTTGCGGGCGGTTGAGCTTCATGGATTCAGCGTTGCGACACTGGATCAGGTCCTCGTTGACATGATGGTGGGAGGCGCTAGTACAAAAAGCCTGCGTTCCCACATCGGGCATAATCTGGAAGCACTGCGGTCTCGACGCCGTTGGCTCGGATCAGGCCCTGTCGACTACGCGCTGGTTGCGAAGCCGGCGCGCAAGCTGGGGCAATTTTTCGGCATTAACAGTGACGGCATCGCCAAGCAAAGCCGGCACGGAGCAAGCTGAATAGTGGTTTCGGTAAGCCATGCCTCGAAGGTCGGCCCACAGGTGAAGCGCAGCTACGTTCACGTATCTGCGCCCGGCGGCCACCGCCAATTCTACCAGGATCTCTTTGCCGGCCTGTTTGGCCTCGACGCGGTAACGGGCCGCGTTGGGCCGCGAATGTGGCTTGACCTCGTTAAGGCCCGTCACCTCCTGTTTGCCACCATAGACGATGATTACGCTGGTTTTATAGCAGTTGCGCTGGCAAGGTCGCTGTTTGGGCGGCGGACGGTTGGGCTTTTTCTAAGGCCGTCCAAATGCTTCGAGAGCGGAAGGCTGGTTTACCGCCTCAAGAGATGGACTTTCCGGTGCTTGCGGCATTTGCCTCACCTGTCGCTCTTTACGATTTTGCCGTTCAAATTTGATCGTCGATTTGCCCAAATCGCGCACGGGTGGGTACACGACCCTCAGATGTGGGACATGCATAACGGCGCGGCGCTTACCCAAACCAGCCAACTGTCACGCGACGTGCTGGCCGCAGCCGGCGGGCGCGCCATTTTGTGCTTCCTGGGCAGCGTGAGAAAGTCGAAGGGCTTCGAATTCCTGGCTGACATTCTTTCCGATCATCCAGATCTCGCAAAAGATGTTTTTGTGGTGGCTGTCGGGCGCGTTGACCCAGCCTGTGACGAGGACTGCGCGCGCCTGATTGCTGCCGGCGGAATGGTGGTCGACCGGTTCGTGTCGGACGACGAACTTCTGAGCTTGTACAAAGCCTGCGATCTCGCCTGGTGCTGCTACGGGCCGGACTACGACCAGGCATCCGGCATATTCGGACGAAGCGTGCAGCTCGGCACACGCCCGATCATCCGCAAGGGCGCGTATCTCGAGAAATATGCGCAGGAAGGTGCAATTTCCCCGGTGTGTCTGGTTTACGGCGATACCCGCGACGCTGCCGCCCATATTGCGACCGCCGCGGCCAATCGATTCGACAAGGCAGCGGGGCTGGGCGAAATCGTTGGCGGCTGGCGGGCCGATTTTGTACGGAAAATCCGTGCGGCTCTTTGACCTGTCGGCGCATGTGGTCAAATACCGCCGCAGCGAGAGGTGGCACGAATATGCCTGACGGCCGATCTCACCACCCCGACCGGGGCATTGTGGCTGCTCGTAGATGGTGAAGAAAGTATTGTATTTTCATCACGCGACCGCACTGGGAGGTGCGCCGAAGAGTTTGGCATTATTGATAAAATCGCTGGATCACAAAGAATTCTCTCCAATAGTGGCAATGCCGCGTCGCCCCGGGAATTCGGGGGTCCGCCAGTTATTCGAGGCTGCCGGGGCCGAGGTAATCGAGGAACAGGACATTCGACCTTTCCATGGATCGACAGTCGCACCCTGCAGGGACGCGAAGTCGAAGATACACGCGATACTGTCTTTTCCGCTTCTCGTCAGATGCGCCAGGAAGCTTGTCCGCGATATACGGCCGGACATTGTTCACTTGAACTCCACCTGCATGGTGGCGGCCGCCAAGGGCGCGCATGACGCCGATCCCTCGATCCCCGTTATCGCCCATGTCCGGGAACCGATCCTGCAAAACAGGTGGGGTAACATTCTTCGCAATCTAAATAAGAAGCATGTTGATTATTTCGTTGCTATCGACAAAGCCGGTCTGGATAGCATTGGCGCCACCGCCACTCCGGGATCGGTTGTCTATAACAGCGTCGACAGCAGTCTCTTCCGTGCGCCGGATCAAGGCGTTGCCGAATTGAGGCAGAAATTTGGATGGGTGGATGGCGACGTGGTATTCCTCTCATTGTCACGAATTGCGGAGTCGAATGGCATTCTGCCTTTCGTACATGCGGTCAACGCGCTCGAGGCAGACCTTCCCGACCGTGCTCGATTTGTATTTGCAGGCTTTGGAAAAAACGAAGGAGCATATGGAAAAGCAGCATTGGAGGCGATAAACGCAAGCCGCCGGTGCAGCGCCATGCCATTCATAGATGACATCATTCCCGTTCTCGCAGCCAGTGACGTCGTCATTGCGCCCTTTCTGACAAGCCATAGTGCTAGGTGCATTTTTGAAGGAGCGTCGGCAGGGCGCCCAGGCTTGGTCACCCGCTTGCCGAATTTGCTTGAGGTGATTGAAGAAGGCAGAACCGGCTTGAGCTTCGAAATGTCCTCTTCCTACGGCCTTCTCGAAGCGATCGAAAAACTCTGCCGGTGCGATACGCGGCTCGATATGGGTCGGAACGCGCGCCAGTTCGCAATGACTAGATTTCATATCGATCAAAATGTCGCGGCAATTCAAACGCTTTACCGCGACCGGTCAGAATCAAGGCGTTGATGTTCCTCTTCAAGTTGATTGATCGAAGCGAGCGCCTGTTCTGGAACGCTGTCGCGACGCTTCAGTTTGCGGTGAGGCGCAGAAAGAGGCCTCGCAGCTTGTCCGTCCTCGGGCCAATTGGGCTGGGGGGGGCAGGCGTTCTCGAAATCGGGGATTACGTAACCATCGTCAGCAAATCCAGGTTCAATCGAGCCGGTATAAATCATCCCACTCAACTGGTTGTCGGGTCATCTGGAAAAATCTCTATAGGGGATAATGTCGGGATTTCAGGAGCGTCTATTTTTTGTGTCGAGAACATTGCAATTGGAAATAATGTTCTTATCGGAGTGAACTGCAATATTTTCGACACCGACTTTCATGCCGTCGATTACCTGGACCGGCGGCATGGGCGTGGCACTCTTTCCGCGCCAGTCGCGATCGAGGACGATGTCTGGCTCTGTGCCAATGTGACCGTCCTGAAAGGCGTGAGGATCGGCGCGCGCTCCGTCATCGCGGCGGGCAGCGTCGTTACATCCGACATCCCGCCGGATTGCCTGGCCGGCGGCGTACCCTGCAAAGTCATACGTTCCCTGGAATCCACGCATGCCGCGTCGATTGAATGAAGAGCTATTTCCTTAACAGCGCCTGGATGATGGTCGACAACGTCATTGCCCGGGTCCTGGTGCTTCTGGTCACAGTCGTGGTCGCACGATGCGTTGCTGGCCGCGCCTCGTTCTACAACGGTACCCGTCGGACATCAGTCGAAGAGATCATCTGGTTAGTGAAAAATATGAGCGAACCTCATCGTGCGTAAGGTTTTTACAACCTTCCGGACGTTTTCAAGCCTGTTTAGACGATACTGGAGGTATATTTCAAACTCGCTCTGGTTGATTGCTGACAGGCTGCTAGCGAGTCTGGTGGGGCTTTTAGTGGTGGCGGTAGTGGCTCGTTATCTCGGGCCGAGCGAATTTGGGTTGCTGTCCTATACGTTCTCTATGGCACTCCTGTTTGCAGTCGCCGGACAACTTGGGCTCGACGGACTGGTTATTCGAGAAATTGTCAACCGCCCTGACGACGTGCCATGCGTACTCGGCACAGTGTTCGTCCTGAAATTCTCCGGCCATTTGCTGGGAGCTGCGGGTTTGGTCGTCTACGCGCTGTCTATCGGGGTGCATTCGACGGAGCGCTCAATGCTGTTCTTGGCCGCGGCCTTCATACCCTTGGCGTCGCTGTCAGGGTTCTTCGGCCTCTGGTTCCATTCGCGCGTTCAGGCCCGGTACAGTGCCATTTCCTCCAGCATATCCGCACTGCTGGTCGGTCTGGGAAAGCTTGGACTTGTATGGATCGGGGCTGCTGTGATGGCGTTCGCCGCTGCAAATGTAGTCCAGGTATTGATTGCGGCCATGCTCTCGTTCCGCTTTTACAGGCAGCAGAAGGGTCCGCCTTTGTCGACATGGCGGTTCTCTCCGGCATTGGCAAAGGTGCTGCTCTCCGAGAGCTGGATGCTTTTCCTTGGATCCATATTTGCGATTGTCTACCTGAAAATCGATATGATCATGCTTCGCTGGCTGGCCGGACCGGCAGAGGTTGGTACCTATGCGGTGGCGGCGACCCTTTCCGAGGCAGCATACTTTGTGCCGGCCGCGTTGGTCGCCAGTGTATTTCCCAAGCTGATCGAGTCCGCGAAAAGGGATCAAAATTTGTTTGGCAAGCAACTTCAGACCGTCTTCGATGTCTTATGGCTGGCGGGGCTTGGCCTGATCGCCACAATGTTCTTGCTTGGCGGGCCGCTTATCCGGTTTCTTTTCGGAACTGAGTACGGTCCATCGGTTCCGGTGTTGCTGGTTCATGTCCTGTCTGCGCCCTTCTTGTTCATGCGGATCGCCTTCACGAGATGGACAATCATAGGGGGTGGCGCCACATTCTTCATGTTAACCGAAGGCCTCGGTGCGGTTACGAACGTGGCTCTTAATTTCCTTCTCATTCCCCACTATGGGAGTGTTGGTGCGGCGCTTGCGACGCTTGTGTCATATGCGACGGCCTCCTATCTCACTTTGGCGATCCCACGCCGAACGAGGCCCATATTCGTGATGATGTCGCGCTCCGCATTCATGCCGTGGCGAACTCCCAAAGAGTTTTTGAACTATGTAAGACGAATTGCCTTCGCCTGACCGGGCAGTTCTCATGGAAAGACGAACGGGCCTTCGGTTGCCGGCTCGGTGGCGGGTGTCCACAAGCGGCGATATTCAGTAACCAAAGCAAAGCGGAGTTATGAGCGCATGACGGTGCTAAACAGGATCTCGACAAAGTGGAACCACTTTGCGCAAGCTTCCAACAATACGCGAGCTGCGGTTGAGTTATCCCGGCTAGGTCTGCCGTACTTGCCATGGTCCGACGCATCCCTGCTTCCTTCAGCCCTGCAGGTGGTGCTCAATGAAATTGAAATCAACTCTCGCAAGACAGTCGTGGAATTTGGAAGTGGCATTTCCACGATCTACATTGCCCAAGTCCTGTCGCGGCTTGGCGGCCGGATTGTCAGCTTCGAGACGGACGCAGAATGGGCGACTTTCGTTGAGAGCCGTCTCACAGCTCTGAATCTGTCCGAATTCGCCGCAGTCGTTCGCGCGCCATTGAGGCCCTGCACCTTGAGCAAAAATGGCCTGAATTGGTACGATCAAGCGATCGTCGCAACGGCTGTGCAGAATCTATCCATTGATTGTGTGGTCGTCGATGGCCCGCCTGCCTACAAGACGGGATATGAATTGGCGCGTTATCCCGCACTTCCTGCGCTTGAGGCAAACCTTGCGCAGGATTACGTGGTGTTTCTCGATGATATCCATCGCCTTGGCGAGCAGGAGATATTACGGCTCTGGGCTGACCACTTCGGCGTCAAATTTCTTTCCTATTTTTCCAAAGGCAACATAGCCCGCGGAGTCCACGGCGTGGCACACTTCACCGTGTGAGGTTGCAGTGAGGTGCGACTAGTCTCATGACGCAGAGAGCCAACATTCTCTACAAAGCATCTGCCGATTTCGCTCGAGGCGGGATTGACCGTCGATTTCAGCGTTTGAGAAATTATGTTGACCGACATATTTTGTTCTCTCCTGCGACAGCCTTCGCTCTTGCAATTTGCGGCTTTTATGCTTTTTCCGGCATAGTAAATAGGTTTGATCCGGAAGGAAGTCTAGGATCGATCCTGGTCAGGGCAGCCATTGCTCTGATAACACTGACTTCCTTTTTACTTGTTCCTTCAAAATTTAGGTCGTCGACACCTGCTCTTTTGCCGATAAAGATATTCTTTATATTCTATATATGCAGGCTTGCAGAGAATATATACCTTTCTTCAATAAATATATCAGGCGGGCCGGGAATGGTATTTAGCATTTTCCTGGTGACGGGTGTCGGCGCAGCGCTTCTGATCTCGTCAATGGATAAGGCGATAAAGAATGTAGATTTGACTTTTGCGATGAATGCGCTTTGCGTAGTCTTTATAATTGGACTCTATTTAAATAGAGACCTTCTATTGGAAGCCAATAGCCTTAGCAGTAATAGTAGAATGTCTCTAGATAAGATTAATCCAATTGCAATGGGTCACACCGCTTTTGGGTTTTTAATATATTTTGCACTTATTATAGGAAAGACGAAAAGATTAACGATACAAGCGTTAATATTTGGCCCGATTCTACTTTTTATTGTTGTGCTTGCTAAATCGCGAGGCGCATACATTGCTGGCGCGGGTGCTATGTTGACATATATACTGTTGCTCAAGGGGTCAAAAAGAGTATTTGCGGTTTTTGGGGCATTTGTCATCGCCTTAGTGATTTTAGTGAGCAGTGGCGTGGAGCTAGTCGACGTTGTTATTGCGAGGCTTCAGCAGATCGACTTGGATACCGATCAATCGACAACGATGCGTAGCCTATTATACGCTGGAGCTTGGAATCAGTTTCTGGAAAACCCCTTGTTTGGACGTTATGTCGTCGAGATGCGGTTCAATTTCTATCCCCACAACATTTATCTTGAATCCCTGATGGCGGTGGGGGCGCTCGGATCGTTGCCGCTTGCGGCTCACATAGTCTTGGCACTCAGATCGACGGTCGGCATCATTCGGTCCGGCAAATTCCCGCTCGCTGCAGTGCTGAGTGCCGTCCTATTCATCAGGGAAGCGATAGCCGGCTTGGCAAGTGGCAGCCTGTGGGGAAATTCGCTCTTCTGGGTCACTTCGGCTCTGACGATATCGTTTTGGTATGGATATCAGGGGTTTCTCGCCAAAGCTCGAAATTTGGAGATTCGGGCTTATTAGATGTCGAGTGCCCCGCCGCGACCGGTATGTTGGAGCAGTGGGTTTGAAGCCCTATTTCGACGGGCGCTAGCGTCACAATCCCTATGGTCGAACTCTGCCCTGATCCCGGCTTGCGCTCAGCGCCTGCGGGCCGGCAACTGATCGTTATCAGCGCTCCAGACCCCGAGACTAAATTCCAACAGGAACCAGCCATGCGAATTTTTCAAAATTCTGGGATATCGCCCAGCTATCGGGCCAGACTCGCTGGACTCGTTGCGGGGGTCCGTGGGTTCGAGCCGCAGAAACAAGTGTTTTTGAACGACCGTTATGGCGCCTCGCATATTCTCCTGCCGGCGCTCGCCGGCAGCCCGGAAGCCTTTTTTACGAATGGAGACGACGAATCGCTGCAGCGGGCATGGGCGCTCGAAAACGGGCTGGGCGAAGATGCATCGCTGGCCGATATCCTTCTTGCCCAGATCGAGCACCACAAGACGGACATCTTCTACAATCTTGATCCATTTCGTTACGATGCCTCTTTCGTGCGCCGGCTGCCGGGGCACGTGAAGCGAAAGATTGCGTGGCGCGCTGCGCCAGGCACGATCGATTTTTCCGGCTATGATGTCGTTGTTTGCAATTTCCCGTCGATGCGAAAGCTTTGGGAAGAGCAGGGCGCGAGGACGGCCCATTTCTTTCCCGCACACGATCCGGAACTCGACACCGTGGCCGCAAATCGGAACAGGGACATCGATGTCCTTTTCTTCGGTGGCTACAGTCGTCATCACCAGCGCCGGAGGCAGATTTTGGAAGCCGTGGCGCGCCTTTCCAGCCGCCGCAACGTTGTTTTCCATCTGGACCTGTCCCGCTACACGCCACTCGCCGAGACGCCGCTTGGCTGGTTCGGCCCCTGAGGGCGGTGCGCCGCCCACGCGCGATCCGGAGTGTAAGCGCGCCTCCCGTATTCGGTCGCGCCATGTATGCCGAACTCGGAAGGGCCAAAGTTGTGGTCAACGCCTCGATCGACATGGCGGGTCCGGACCGTGGCAACATGCGCTGTTTCGAGACGATGGGCGCTGGCGCTCTGCTGATATCCGATTCCGGCAATTATCCCGCACCGATGCGCGACGGAGAAACCATGATCGTTTACGAGCAACCGCAGGACGCATTGGATAGGATCGAACAGCAATTGGATAGCGGCAGCTGGGACAAGATCGGTTGGGCAGGAAGCCGTGCAATTCGTGAAGAATACAGCAAGAAACGCCAGTTTGAGCGGTTTCTCGAATTGGTATAGATGACGCTCGATCCTTCGTTTATTTCTCCAGTCTGCTTTTTCGGCATAAGTAATCAGTCTGGGATCTTGCCTTGCTCCTGAAGGAATCTCAAGGTAGCTTGCCACCACTCCGCTTTTTCATCCCATGTCGCTGGCCGATAGGGCGAATTGCTGGCGATGGTACCCCATATGACGATACCGTCAGCCAGCCTCCTGCAGGTGTCCAGTTGGGCATACCAAAGGTCGCCAGGCAGAAAGGCAAGAGTCCTATGAAACTGTGGCCATAGAAAACAGTAGACGGGCTTTCCTTGTGAAATCCTGCGTGCTTCCTCGATATTGGCTTGTGCGTAGGCCACCCAGGCGTCCTTATCCCCGTAAAATGTATACAGGGAGGGAAATAGCGCATCGACATGAGGGACGAGGGAGGACGCGATGGTGGTGTTTTGCTGTTTCCAGTCGTCCAGTTCGACGGCGCCCTGATGGCCGATTGCCCTCCAGTGATCCCTGATCGGCAAGACAGCATAAAGGCCGAGCTTGACGCTCGGATCTGCCTTTCTGAACGCGCTGAGCGTCTTCTGGTATTTCGCGATGGAGGACGCTTGATCCGGACCCTCCAAGGGCCAGCTTTCTATGTCGATATTGAGATACTCGTTGCGCCTCGGCACTGCCAGCGCTTGCTGCACTTGGCCGGCGTCGGGAACATCCGGCCCCAGAACATGAGGATCCACAATCGTAAGATGCTCCAAACCGAACGAGCCGAAATCGGGCTCGCCGGCGAAGTTCATAGCCTCGAAGAGCCTGAATGGAGCGCGCGTTTGCGCCGTCGTCGGCCATGAACTCGTTAGAAGGCATACAATGCAGAATACTGTCTTGAAAAACATGATGCTCTGTGTCCTGGGGGGCAACGGGTGGGTTTTGCGCAGCCGAAATTCGCGCGGCTCGAATTCTCGTGACCTGAACTTGACGAGTCCGGAAACGGTAGCTTAGCTGCACGTCTCGAACAACCTCGTGACTGAAGCGTGATCGACGCGCTGCTGCAAAGTGATAGAGGCTACGGCAGTCCTTCTCACCGACGCTGGAAATTATCCATCTGGAATGGTGGACGGGCGAAGTATGCCGGCCTATGACCGAAGCGCTGTCGCATTCGTCAAGCTGAGCCTTGGCGGCGGCTGTTGTGGGCGCATCAGACAAACTGACGAGGAGATCGAGATCGTTACGACCAAGAACGTGCCGCCTTGCGTGGCTGCTGCCGGAAATCCGGCGCCGATGATCCAACATTTGGTTTTCTCTTGATGCCTGAAGCGACCATGACTTGGGAAGACGCGGTCCGCTGGTGCATGAGCGAGCCTTCGATGAAAGAACTCGCTCGCGCCGCCTATTTCGACGATCCGGCCGTGGCCGCGCGGCGCTATCATGAAAGCGCGGAATTCGACGCGGTTCGCGGCATGATCCCGCGCAAGGCGGGCCGTGTTCTCGATCTTGGCGCCGGCAACGGCATCCTCTCCTACGCCCTGGCGCGCGAGGGGTGGTCTGTAACCGCTGTCGAGCCTGATCCGAGCGCACTCGTCGGTGCCGCTGCGATCCGGGCGCTTGCCGAAAGCACAGGCACGCCCATCGATGTCGTCGAAGCATTCGGTGAGGCGATCCCATTATCCGCCGCAGGCTATGATTTGGTCGTCGCGCGGCAGGTGCTTCATCACGCCCATGACCTTCCGGCTTTCTGCCGCGAAATTGCGCGTCTCTCTCGCGACGGAGCGACGGTCCTGTCGTTGCGCGACCATGTGGTCTCCGGTCCGCAGCAACTCGAGCCTTTTCTGCGCGCTCACCCGCTTCATCATCTCTATGGCGGAGAGAACGCCTTTACGCTGGCGGCCTACCGCGCTGCGCTCCAAGGGGCAGGGCTGACCATCGATCGCGAATTGATCTCGTTCCAGTCCGTCGTGAATTATGACCCAATGACAGAATCCGAGATTCGCGAGAGGCTCGCCAAAGTCCTTGGTCCGTTTTCCCCGGTTGTCCGCCTTGCTCTTGCTCCCGTGCCCTTCGGTGTCGTTGCCAAGGTCGCCGCATCGCTTGACCGTCGGCCCGGACGCCTGGTCTCTTTCCTTTGCCACAAGCACGGGAAGGACTGATTTCTTGACACAATCAAAAGAGGCAGAGCCTGTCTGGGTGACTGGAGCTGGCGGTTTCATCGGCCTGCACCTTGCTCGTTTCCTGGCTGAAAAGGGATGCCATGTCATCGGCTTCGGTCGAAAAGAAGCACCCGGTTTTGCTTCGGCGACCCGCGGCGCATTTTTTTCTGGTGGAATAGCCGTGGAAACAATGGATGCGGCGCTGGCGGCGCATGGCCGCCCGACAGCCGTGTATCATTTGGCGGGTGGGGCGACGGTCGGCCAGTCAATTGCCGATCCTCTGAACGATTTTGAACAAAGCGTTGTTTCCGCGGCTCGCGTCCTCGATTTCCTGCGCCGCCGTGCACCCGATGCACCTGTCGTTCTTGCATCCTCCGCTGCGGTCTATGGCGGCGGACATGTCGGTTCGATCAGGGTCGACGCCGCGCTCGATCCCTATTCCCCTTATGGTTATCACAAACGCATGGTTGAGGAGCTTGGCCGGTCATATTGTGCCGCATATGGCCAGCCAGTCTCGGTGGCGCGCCTCTTTTCGGTCTATGGCGAAGGGCTGCGCAAGCAACTGCTCTGGGATCTCTGCGGAAGGCTCGCAGCAGGCGGAACCGACATTGTGCTTGGCGGCATGGGTACGGAAATGAGGGATTGGCACCATGTCTCCGACGTCGTGCGGTTGATCCATCGCATCTTGCCTGCCGGCGAATCGCGCTTTGCCATCTACAATGGCGGTGCGGGCGCTGCTGCTTCGGTCAGTACGATCTCCAGCATGGTCTTAGAGGCCTGGGGGGGCAATCATCGTCTTTCGTTTTCGGGAAAATCCAGGCCAGGCGATCCCGTGAACCTGATCTCTGATCCGTCCGGTGTTCCGGAGGGGCTTCAGTTGCAGGTGCCGCCCAGCAAGGGCATTGCCGGCTATGTCGATTGGTATCGCGCCAACGTTTTCGCCGAGCCGGTCGACCGTCTGCGACGCTCCGCGCCTTGATTACCGTCGGCTTCACTCTCATCGGCCGCGGAACTTGGTCCGGCGGCGAGTCCTATCTACGCAATATGCTGAGCGTCATCGCCTCCGAGCTGCGTGGCAAGGTGCAGGCGAAACTGTTTCTTACACCTGAGCAGCATTCAAGCATTGGCGCGTCCTTCGATCATATGTTGGCTGCGCCTGCTATTGTCGATGACCGGGTCGTTGGCGCCGGGCTTGGCAGACGAGGGCTGATCGCACTTGCTGGCGGAAGCGACCGTGCCTTCGCGGATCTTGTCGCTGCGCAAGGCATCGATGTTGTTTTTGAAGTCGCCCAGTGGTTTGGCAACCGGTTTCCAGTGCCGGTCGTTTCCTGGATTCCCGATTTCCAGCACCGTCGCCTGCCGCACCTCTTTCCGCGTAGCGCCTGGTGGCGCAGGGATCTCGGCTATCGCCTGCAGACATCAGGCAATCGCACCATAATGCTCTCGAGCGGGGACGCGCTCGCGGACTGTGAAACGTTCTATCCGGCCTCGCGCAACAAGACCGCCGTCGTCCGTTTCGCCATCGATCTCGATCCAGGCGCCATCCTGGCGCGTGCCGATGAGGCGCGCCAGGCGCATGGTCTGCCTGAGCGTTTCTTCTTTCTCCCCAACCAGTTCTGGGTCCACAAGAACCACAGGCTGGTCATAGAGGCGTTGAAGCATATAAATAAAATCGGAGCGCTGAGCTCCTTGCCGCCGATAATCCTCACGGGGCGCACTTCGGATCCGCGCGACCCGACATTGTTCAAGCGTCTGATGGAGCTTGCGCAAACGCACCGGCTCGGGAGCCATTTTCGGCACCTCGGATTGATTCCCTACGAAGATGTCGTAGCCCTGATCGGCGCCGCGGACTATCTTCTCAACCCCTCTCACTTCGAGGGGTGGTCAACCACGGTCGAGGAGGCGAAGTCGCTGGGGACGCCGATGTTGCTATCCGACATTCCGCTGCATCGCGAGCAGGCGCCGGGCGCGCTTTTCTTCGCACCCGATAGTTCGGAAGCGCTGGCGCAGCATCTCCTTGAAGCCGGGCAGCGCCCACGCTTTGTCCGCGACAGTGTCGCCGTCCTGCAAAGTCGGCAAAAAAAGCGCCGCCGAGACTACGCGGCAGCGCTCCTTGCTTTGTTTGAAAATGTCAGAGGTGTCACCCAATGACCGAGCGGATCGTCAGTTTTGTCATGAGCGGCGGCGTTGGCTCACGGCTGTGGCCGCTGTCGCGCGAGGACAATCCCAAGCAGTTTCATGATTTTTCGGGCGATGGCTCGATGCTGGCCAAGACGCTGCGCCGGCTGACGGCGCGGCCGGATGGCGAAACGCCGGTGTTCCTGATCGCCTCGGAGCGGCACGCCGACCGCGTCCACGCCGATCTCGCCGGCCTCAACCTTTCCGGCGGCGGGCCTTTGTTCGAGCCGACCGGCCGCAACACCGCCGCCGCCGTTGCCTTGGCGACCCTGCGCACCTTGTCCGAATATGGCGACAGCCTGGTGCTGGTGGTGCCGTCCGATCACGAGATCGCGACCGCGCAGCAATTCTGGCAGAGCGTGGAAAACGGTACCGGCGCGGCGGGTGCGGGCCGGCTGGTGGTATTCGGCATCAAGCCTGGCCACCCCGAGACCGGTTACGGCTATATCGAGGTCGCCGGCGAGGAGGATGGCATCTGCGATGTCTCGCGTTTCGTCGAGAAACCAGACCTCGCGACCGCGCAGAATTACCTGACGGCGGGTAATTTCTACTGGAATACCGGCATCTTCCTGTTTCGCGCCAGCGCCATGCGCGACGCCTTCATGGCTTTCGAACCCGAGATATGGACGGCCACCGAGATTGCCTACCAGGCAGCGACATCGGATCTTTCCGGTCTCTACATGCCTCTGGAGCTCTACGCCGCCATTCCCTCGACCTCGATCGACTATGCGATCATGGAGCGCGCCAGCGACATCGCCATGGTGCCGGCCGGCTTCCGCTGGAACGACCTCGGTTCCTGGCAATCGCTGCTCGACGTCGGCCCCTCCGACAAAGAGGGCAACGTCATTGTCGGCGATGTCGTCGCCATCGACTGCGAAAACTCCTACATCCGCAGTGATAGTCGCTTGCTGTCGGCCATCGGCTTGAAGGACGTCGCCATCGTCTCGACCGCCGATGCCACATTCGTCGCCCCGGTCAGCCGCAGCCAGAATGTCAAGAAGATCGTCGAACAGCTCGAAAAGAGCGGCCGGCTGGAAACCAGGTTCACGCCCGCAGACGACCGCGTGATCGAAAGCGGCGCCTGGCGGCGGCGCGTTCACCACTGGCTGTTTGAAGAGACGGTGCCGCTATGGTCCACGGTCGGGGTCGATGAGCGCCATGGCGGTTTCCACGAGGCGCTCGGCTTTGACGCCACACCACTGATGAAGCCCAAGCGCATGCGCACCATGGCCAGGCAAGTCTATGCCTTTGCTGTCGCCAAGGCGCGCGACTGGGACGGGCCTGCCGACCGGTTGATCAGCCATGGCATCGAATTCATGAACAGGAACGGCCGCACCGACAACGGCGGCTGGGTGCGCACGCTTAACGTCGATGGCACGGTCGCCGACGCCGCCGAGGATGCCTACGACCATTCCTGCGTGCTCCTGGCGCTGGCGCATGCCCATATGGTCGGCAATCCCGATGCATTGCGGCTTGGCGAAGAAACGTTTTCGTTCCTGGACGCGCATCTCGAGGATCACCGCATGACCGGTTTCCTCGAAACGTCGAGCGGCGAGGGCGATCGCCGCTCCAACCCACACATGCATCTGCTCGAGGCTTTCCTGGCCTGGCATCAGGCGACCGGCGAGCTCGCCTATCTTCGCCGCGCCGCGCGCATCGTCGATCTGTTTCGCAGTCATTTCTTCGATCCGGAGAGCTGGACGCTGGGCGAATATTTCGATGCCGAGTGGAGGCCGGCGGAGGGCGAAAAAGGCTCATGGACGGAACCCGGCCACCATTTCGAATGGGCCTCGCTGCTGGTCGACTTCGCAGGGCGCACCGGCCAGAGCGAACTAACCAGCTTTGCCCGAAAGCTCTATGCCTCGGCCATCGCCAACGGCCTCAATCGCGCCACCGGCCTCGCCTATGGCGCCATCTCGCGGCAAGGCCTGCCGCTCGACCGTGTCTCGCGCAGTTGGCCGCAGGCCGAAGCCATCAAGGCGGCGATCGCACTGGACGGTTCAGGCGGCCCCGATCTCAAGCCCGAGATCGAAGCGCGAGTCGGTCGCCTGTTCCGTTGGCACATCAATCCGGCGCCGCTCGGCCTGTGGATAGACCGGATCGACGAGCGTGGCCGCTCGCTCGCGACCGATGTGCCGGCAAGCATCTTCTACCATCTGGTCTGTGCGCTGACGCAATATCTGGACAGCACCGCCGGCGAATCTCGGTAGAGCGCCACGTGTCCTTTTGGACACTAAAAACGCTTTCCGAAAGTCGTTTCCGATTTCCCAGCGGCGGAACGGTTGACGGAATAGAAAATCTCTTCGATTCAAATGGCCCGATGTTCTCGAGTCAAACGTCGGGTTTTGAACCAACATGGGGCCATCAGCCTTTATCAATGGTGCGGTCGTCCGGACGTTTTCGCTAGAGGTGACAGAGACGCGTGCATGGCCCGCGGCGGGAGTGAGAATTTTGTCGTCCAAGAAAATGAGCTTATTGGCACTTGTTGCCGTGGTGTTTGCGATTGGCTTCTTTGCCATCATCGTGAAAAAGGGGACGCCTGTTCGTTCGCAACCCCCCAGGACGCAAGCGGCGCTTGAGGCGTTTGATGGCAAGCTTTCCGTCCAGACAGTCGATGACCTTCGTGTCGCCGGCCGCAAGATTGTGTTGTGCGGCGTGGCGTTCACCAAGCCGCGATCCATGCGTGCCATGGTGACGGAGGCAGTGCGCCGGGACTACCAAGGGCTCGCCCTGACCTGCAAGCCGGTCGGCAAAGGGACGCCTTGCGACGGCAATGTCGCCTCAAAGTTTGGTGATGCCATTGTCGTGCAATGCCTCACGTCCGATGGCACTGATCTGGCCGCGAAACTTGCCGAGAATGGTATCTTGTGCGGACAGCCCGCGCAGGCGGGTTCGACCTATAAAACTTGCTTATCGGGCTCGTAGCTCACGGGCTCGCCAACTGCCCTCGCGTCCGTCGCCACGACACGCGACCGTCATAAAACGAAAGGGCAAGATGTGCGATAAGGTCCCGACGTCAAACACGGTCGACCATAATCCCTGTACCAAGCATGGCGCGATGGCCGCCATCAAAGGCCAGGAAGCAGATCTGCCTTTCCGACAATTTCTAGAGGGGTCCGGCAGTGAAAATGGTAGATTTAAAATCCGCCAAGTGAGTGTGTCCAATGAAACACAGCGGAAACCAAAAAGTCATTTCGCATATGCGAAACGGGTTGGAATCAAAGCAGAAAGCTGTTACGCGCTTGATCCGTACCATCAGTGATCGGGGCGGGGCTGAGGTGTGGCGGGACAAAAGGATCGAAAAGAATGAACCTTATGGTTAAAAGTGTGTTGGCTGGATTTATCGCCTCGATCGGTTTCGGCCCGGTTTCGTCTTTCGCTCAGGATGCGCCATGCACCTGCACGACACCCTATCAGGCAGCGTCAAGTTCAATCGGTTCCATCGGGCGCGTCGATGGCGATGTAATGGTTTCGCAAGCCGCTGGTTACGGTCCCGCCAAGGCGGGAAATGGTCTGGATTTCGGCAGTCGCGTGGTGGTCGGTGCCAGGGGGGCGGCTTCCGTCAATATCGGTGGCTGCAGCCTGGAGGTGCCGGCGAATTCAAGTCTCGACATTTCCCGCGTCGAGAACAATATCTGCCTGAAAGTGGTGGGCTCCGAGCAGACGGCTGCCGTTGGTGTGAGCCCCGAGCATACGGGTCAGATTGCCCCTGGCGGCGCCCGGTCCAACACTCCGCTCTTTATTTTTGGGGGCATGGCTGGCGCGGCCGGTATTCTTGCTGCAACGCAGGATGATGATGAGGGCGGCGCTGTCAGCCGTTAGGCGCAGTTAAGACAACACAGCAGGGGCATGTGACTGCCTCTGCTGTGTTGCGTTTGCCGATCCCCTGTGCGCCTTGGCTCTGGCGCGCCGGCTAGAGCCGGAGATGTTGATGGAATTCATTAACCAGACCGCTCTATTACTTGAGTGGAAGCCGAATGCGCTTCATCATGGGTGAGTCGTTTCGGCCAACTGAGCGGCGCTGCGGCTGATGGCGCGGTAGCGCTGATCTTAGCTTGCATGGTTATGATAACGCTGTCGGCGAGTGGCTTGGATCTGGCATCTGCCGCAATGCGTAACCTTGCCAGATGCGTCATTCGCAATCCCGCGGATGACGCATCTGTGTTTTTTGGGAGCGAAGTTGCCACGTTGCGTCGGTGCAGCCGGAAACGCCAATGATCGACCTGCATTCCCATATCTTGCCCGGTCTCGACGACGGCTCGCCCAGTCTTGCCGAATCGCTGGAAATGGCGCGGCTGGCGGTGGCTGACGGAACGACCCATATGGCATGTACGCCGCATATCGTGCCGGGCATGTACGAAAACGGATGGGCCAATATTGCCCGGGCGGTTCAAGGGCTGGAAAAGGCGTTACGCCGCTTCGAAATACCGCTTGCTCTTTATGTCGGTGCCGACATTCACGTCGCGCCCGATCTGCCGGAGCAATTGGCGCTCGGCAAAGTGCCCACTTTAAACAGGTCTCGCTATTTTTTATTCGAGCCGCCGCATCACGTTTTACCGCCAAGACTGGAAGAACTAGCTCTGCGCCTCATAAGCGCCGGGTTCATACCGATTCTTACTCATCCCGAGCGGTTAACCTGGATCAAGGCGAATTACGATGTTGTTGAGAGGTTGAACGCAGTCGGTTGCCTTGTTCAGCTTACGGCAGACTCGATTGTTGGTGCTTTTGGACGCACGGCGCTTTACTACTCGGAAAAGCTGATTGACGAAGGCAGGGTAGATATTATCGCATCGGACACCCATGGCGCCACCCGCCGGCCGCCTGGGCTTTCGCAGGCTGTTGCCGTTGTTGCGAAGCGATGTGGGGAAGACGAGGCCCGCAATATGGTGTTGAAACGTCCAGGCGAAATATTGGCGAACCGGCCTCTCGAGCCGGTCGGAAAGTCACGCGCGAAGAAGCCTAGCCCTGGCAACGTTGGTCGCTTTGGAGGGTTGGGTCGCTTGTTGAAGGGCGGGACCGCATGATGGGCATTTTTCATTTTCCAAAAAGCTATATGGGCACCTTATGTGTCTTGTTCGCTTCAATCACGGTGTCTGCCTGCACGAGCACCTCCTCGACGACACCGTCCTCGCCGGCTTCGGTCGATGCGCTGCAACTGACTTCGGCGTCGGCGCCGCTTTCAGGCGGCGGCGCTCTGCGCGTCGTGAAGGATCTGCCGGCACCGCAGAACACGCAGGATGGCAGCGAGCAGCCTTTGTCTCCGAACGATGTGCTCGAGGTAAGTGTGTTCCAGGTCGACAATCTGAACAGAACCGTTCAAGTCGACGCCGGCGGGCAGATTTCGCTCCCACTTATCGGAACCGTCACCGCGGCGGGAAAGACCGTGCGTCAACTGGAGCAGGAAATCGAAACGACTTACGGCGCCAACTATCTGCAGTCGCCCGACGTGTCGGTCTACGTCAAGGAATCGATCGGACAGCGCATTACCGTCGACGGCGAAGTCGTTAGGGCCGGTATCTTTCCGGTGTCGAGCAATTCTTCTCTCATTGATGCGATCGCCCTTGCTGGCGGGTTCAATGCGGTTGGCGACGCGGGAAAAGTCTTTGTCTACCGCAATGTCGGCCAAAATACTCTGGTAGCTAATTACAATGTGGAGCAGATTCGTGCCGGCAAGAGTCGCAATCCGCGCATCTATGGCGGCGACAAGATTGTCGTCTTCGCCTCGAAATCGAAAATTGCCATGAACAACCTCAAGGACGCCCTTGGCGTCGCCTCGAGTGCAGCCCGAATTGCGGTGATTCCGTGAATATAACCATAGCTCGCCAGAATTCAGGACATAGACAAACCTAGGATTACCTCGCACCATGCTCGATCGTAACAGACAGCATCAAATTGCAGGCCCAGGACATGGCCAAGCCTTGTCTCCCGACCTGTATTATGACGGTGCGCAAAACTACAGCTCATACGGTCGCGATTACACGGAGCAGGACGAGGGCTTCAATCCCCTCAGACTGCTGTTTTACGTTGTCCAGTATCGGTGGCTGATCGTCATGATGGCAGCAGCCGGGCTGGTTGCCGGCGTCGTTGTCAGCATGATGCAGACGCCAAAATATCAGGCCACAGCGCAATTGGAAGTGTTGGTTCCTTCGGCCAAGGTCTTCCAGGACATTGAGGTGGTTTCTGAAAGCAGCGACTTGCGGGCCTTTCAAACCGCCCGTGAAAAGCTCAAAAGCCGTGCGTTGGCGCAACGCGTGGTGTTCCAACTGGGGCTCAGCGAAAAGCCGGACTTTCTGTTTCCGACACCGAGCTTCTCGCTTAGCAATATTTTCTATCGCGCGTTCGGAATCTCCAAATCGCCTTCCATTGAAGAAAAGACCCCGGAGGAACGTGAGAGGATTGCGATTGGCCGCATTCTGAAAGACCTCACGGTCAACCTTGTGACCAACACAAGTCTGCTGTCGATTACGTTTGCAGACCAGAAACCGAAATATGCAAGTGATATAGCCAACCAGGTCGCGCAAAGCTTTATCGACCAACGCGTCGATCAGACCAGCGAAACCTCAGACCTGGCACGGCAGTTCATCCAGGAACAGGTTTTGCAGGTAAAGCAAAAGCTTCAGAAGTCCGAAGAGGATCTGGTCGCTTATGCAAAGGACGTTGGCATCACGATCACCGGCGACGACAAATCGCTGATAGGATCGAACATCGAGGCTCTGAACACCGCGCTCGCGACAGCGATCCAGGAGCGTCTCGATGCCGGACGGATGGTCGACCAGATAGACAAAGGTCGCGGGTCGAGCCTCGGCCCGGTCTTGGAAAGCGAAGGTTTGCAGAAGATTACCGACAAATTGGCCGATTTGACCAGCCAGTATCAGCAGAAGTTGGGCATATTGAAGCCTGGATTCCCGGAGATGCAGCAGCTTCAGGCGCAGATCAAGGAACTGCAACGGCTTTATAATAATGGCGTTTTGACCATAACTGATTCACTGCGGCAGAAATACCAGGAGGCTCAGAACAAGGAAGCTGACCTCAGGTCCAAGCTCGCCGAGATGGAAAAGCAACAGGTTATCTTCAATGACAAGAACATCAAATACACGATTCTGAAGCGCGAGGTTGATTCGAACAGATCGCAATATGATAACCTTATAGCCAAGCTGAATGAGGTCGGTGTCAGCTCTGAACTAAAGTCGCAAAATGCAGCAATCGTTGATTTCGCGACGCAACCTAATAGTCCTTATTCTCCGCGTCTGAGTATTAATCTTGCGATTGCTCTGGCTCTTTTCTTGGCTACGAGTGCATCAATTATCTACATCATCGAATTGTTGAACAACACCTTTACCAATCCTGAGCAGATCGAAAAGGAGCTGGGATTGGCGATGCTCGGCATCTTGCCGCTTGTCGATGACCGGGAGCTCATGGCCAGCATCACCGACCAGAAATCAGGACTGTCCGAAGCCTACCGTTCACTTCGAACGTCGCTGCAGTTCTCTGGCGCCGAAGGCGCGCCGCGATCGCTGCTGGTGACGAGTTCGGAGCCCTCGGAAGGCAAGTCGACAACGTCGTTCAAGCTCGGGCAGGATTTTGCGGCGCTCGGCGCAAGGGTTCTCATTGTCGACGGCGATCTTCGAAAGCCGAACCTTCATCGGCTGTTTGGTCTCGACAACACGATCGGACTGAGCAATCTGCTGACGAACACCGTCCGCAAGGAGGATCTGGCGAGCATTTTCAGGGCGACGAAATATCCCAACGTGACCGTCCTGACCTCTGGAACGATCCCGCCGAACCCTGCGGACCTGCTCTCTTCGCCGAAGATGGCACTGATTGTTACCAATCTCGGCAAGCGCTTCGATCTTGTCATAATCGATGCCCCGCCGGTGGTCGGCCTTTCAGATGCGCCCATCCTCAGCCGACTTGCCGAGGGTACATTAATGGTCATCTCTACCAATCAGGTGACACGCAAGTCGGCGAAGACGGCGTTGAAGCGCATGCGCGCTGCCGGCGCGAACGTGGTCGGAGCCGCGATGTCGAAGTTTGCGGTGAACAAGTTCGATTACAACTACGCTTACAAATATATGAACTACCAGTATTACGACTACGGCACGAGTACCCCGAAAATTGAGGGCAAAGTCGATGACGGAGCAGACCAGCCGGCCTATGCAAAATCTCCGGCGTTCAGGCGTTTGGTTCGTCGCATCCGTTCTAGCGTTGGCGGCTTCGTCGATCGGGCTAAGTCGGTTTCTTGAAACCGAGACGCCAGCCGTTTCCCTCGCGCTGGATCCGCTGAACGTCAATGCCTTGATAAGCGAAATCACTGACGACCTGAACGACGCAAGCAACACTCCTGATCTTGATGCATTGCTCGCCAAGGCCGAGGGCGCGCTTCGCTTTGATGTGGCCGATGCACGTCTCTACAGCCTGATTGGCGAAATCAAATACCGGCAGGGCGAAAAGGACCAAGCCTATGAGGTCTTCGATCAAGCTCGAAAATTATCCAAGACCGAAATCCACGCGCTCCAGAGGTCCATTGGCCACTCGATCGAGATAGGCGATCTGTCAAAGGCTGTCGGCGAGATCGATGTATTGCTGCGACGATGGCCGGGACAATTTCCAACTGTCGCCGAGGGGCTGCCGACAATCCTCTCGAGTCCCGATGGATATCAGGCTGTGCTGGCAGCCATAAAGGCGGAGGCGCCCTGGAGAGCCAGTCTGTTCGTGGCTCTCGGCAAAACTCCCGAGGGGCTTGATTTCGCAAATCGGCTGCTGCTCGATTTAACCGGATCAAGCGCGCCACCAAACTCGAGCGAATTGTCGTATGTGATCCACGGTTACATTCGCCAGAAGGAATATGACCAAGCGTATCGGTTGTTTCTTTTCAGCCTATCTGATGAAGAACGGAAACTGGGTGGGTATATTTTCAATGGTACCTTTGAACCGGTCCCCAGCGGTAAGCCTTTCGACTGGCAAATCCGCGATCAGTCGGGACTGGAAGTTACCTTTGCAACATCCCAGGATGCGGTCGAAGGAGAGGGTGGGGCGACGATCCGCTTCTTCAATACGCCGGTCAAGAACGCTGCTCTCCAGCAGTATATTGAACTGCCTCCTGGCTCGTATAGAATTTCTCTGATCGCCTCCGCAAGGAACCTGAAGCTTCCAAAGGAACTGTTCTGGTCGATCAGATGCATGGGCCCAGCGGGCGAAATAGCGCGGTTCGACATTCCGGAGGGTACATACAATCGTCAGGCCATGAGCCGGGATTTTTCGGTTGGGTCGGCTGGGTGCCCCATGCAACTGTTGAAGCTGGAGACTGCCGCCATTGCTGAGAGCTGGCGCTTTCGATATGTCGGTACGTTGATAATGCACAAATTGAACATCGAGAGACTTTCATCTTGAGCGATCGGCCCTCGGAATGGGACAAATACCTCCTGGGATCGGTTCTTTTTTTAGCGCTGCTGATCGGCGGAGGGACTGCAAGCGGCCTCTATACGGACACGCTGATTGAGGTCGCGGCAATCATCTCGGCCGCGGCTGTCTTTTCACAGACATCCGGCCAGGGAATCCCTCGTTCTGTTCTGTGGCTGCTCATCTTCGCTGTGGCATTGGTGATTTTGCAAATCGTCCCACTGCCTGCTGCCATATTCAGCGGATTGCGACCGGAACTGTTGCTCCCAGATCCTTGGCTGGTTGGAGAAACCCGGCTTCGTTTCGTCAGTGTCGGAGTTGGGCGGACGATCGAATGCCTGTTGTATCTGGTGGCCTCAGCAGCGTTTTTCCTGAGCGTGCTGCGTTTGCGCACTGAGCAGGTCCAAGCGCTTTTGCCGTTCTTTTTTATGGGCGTTGTCTGCAATGGTTTGGCGGGGGCGATTCAATATTCGCTCTCTGACGACATCGCCATAGAGGGATTGTTGCCTTTTACGATCAATGCCGGGCTTTTTGCCAACCAGAATCATTTTGCGGCTTTGCTTTTTGTTTCTATTCCCTTCGTCGTTTATTACGGCCTGTTCCGCGGATACCTTTTGTCTGGATCGCTCGGACTGGTTGCGCTTTTGCTGCTGCTTTTGGCCGCCGGTTCGCGTGCCGGTGTTCTGATTGGCTTGGCGATTACCGTACTATCCGTTGTCTTTCTTTCAGCGCGTTCCAGGGCGAGTGGATTGAGCATTCTGGCGATTTTCATAGGGCTTTCGGTTTACACGATAGGCGCATGGACGAAGATCGATGCCGAGGCGGTTGATCCGGATTTCGGGCGAGGAGAATTTGCTCGTACCACTATTGAGGGAATCAAAGAAAATTTGGCGACTGGCGTCGGATTTGGGAATTTTCAAAGGGCCTATCAGATATACGAAAAGGAGGAGATGATTTTTGCGCAATACGTTAACCACGCTCACAATGATTATCTAGAATTAGCCTTCGAGGGGGGGATTATTGCAGTCTTTCTGATGGTGCTTTATTTCATATTGCTTTTTACGGCACTTGCCAGAGTTCGCCGAGATCCGCTTCAGAAGGCAGCTTTTCTGTCGGTGTCTTTTCTTCTCATCCATTCACTGGTCGATTATCCGTTGCGGACCGAAGCGCTTGCAATGACGTTTGCCTATATGAACGCCATTATCTTTCACAAAGGATTTGCTGCCCGTTTGGCCCAGAAGAACGAATTGATCGAGGTCGACCACAACGGTGGCAAGCTGTTTGTTCCCATCGAAACTTCGTCGTAGTAGCAGGCTGGGCACTGCGGCCGACATTTGCGGCATCCTAAAAGTCGGAGGGCACTTGAGCTCTTCGGCGCGAAACCTTCGACAGCGGCCTCGCCAGGACGGTCGACTGGTATTTTCAAAACGAGTGGTGGTGGGGGCCGATTCGCCGCGAGCGCTACGCCGGTGAGCGGCTGGGCGAAGCGCGGAAGGGAGCTACGTGAAGCCTGTCGTCACCGGGTGCGAGAACCGATAGCAACGGGTATAAGCGGTTGCCGGGCGTCTTTCTTGACCTGGGCAGTATTTTCCTGACGTTCGCAATGCCATTAGCTCGTTGAGCAGGAATTTCCGGGTTCTGGTTCCTGCGTGGAAAATTCATTCCCGAACCACTCTGGGGCAGGCCTGTCTTGCATTGTTATAAACAATGGCGATCTGCTAGAACGCCTGCACGAAAATAAGATTGTCCAGACGTGAAGCTTGAACCGGGCGGCTGAAAATTGCGCCTGATGCATCGATCCAAGATCTGGATGGCACGAGAGAACGCTCACAGTCCATGAACATCGCGCTTACGCACCTTCAGCGGCTCGAGGCCGAATCCATCCATATTTTTCGCGAGGTAGCAGCTGCCTTCGCCAAGCCGGTCATGCTTTATTCAGTCGGCAAGGATTCCTCCGTGCTTATGCACCTTGCGATGAAGGCGTTTTATCCCGCCAAGCCGCCCTTTCCCTTTCTCCACGTCGACACGACCTGGAAATTTCGCGAGATGATCGCCTTTCGCGATCAGATGGCACAAAAGCTCGGCTTTGATCTCCTGGTCCATGTCAACGGGGATGGTGTACGCGACAACATCAATCCCTTCGATCATGGCTCGAACACCCACACGCATGTGATGAAGACCGTGGCGCTGCGGCAGGCGCTCGACAAATACGGCTTCGATGCAGCCTTCGGCGGGGCGCGGCGTGACGAGGAGAAGTCGCGTGCCAAGGAGCGGATATTCTCCTTCCGCAACGCCCAGCACACCTGGGATCCGAAGAACCAGCGGCCGGAGATGTGGAAGATATTCAATACCCGCATCGCGACCGGTGAATCGATCCGCGTCTTTCCGTTGTCGAACTGGACCGAGCTCGATATCTGGCAGTACATTCTCCAGGAAGACATCCCGATCGTGCCGCTCTATTTCGCCAAGGAACGACCGGTCGTCGAACGCGACGGCATGCTCATTTTGAGGGATGACGACCGTATGGAATTGCGCCCGGGCGAGACGGTGGAGAACCGGCTGGTGCGCTTCCGAACCCTTGGCTGCTATCCGCTGACCGGCGCGATCGAATCGGACGCCGATACGCTGGAGGCCATTGTCGGCGAAATGCTCACGGCGCGCACCTCTGAACGGCAGGGCCGCCTGATCGATCGTGACGAAGCCGGCTCGATGGAAAAGAAGAAGCGCGAAGGGTACTTTTGAGCATGCGCCACATCATGGCCAAGAGCCTCGCCTCCACCGACGGCATTCGTGACTATCTGGCGGTGCAGGAACAAAAGTCGCTGCTGCGCTTCCTGACCTGCGGTTCCGTGGACGACGGCAAGTCGACGCTGATCGGGCGCCTGCTTTCAGATACCAAGCAGATTTTCGAGGATCAGCTTGCCGCGCTCGAGCGAGATTCGCGCAAGCACGGGACGACAGGCGACGACGTCGATTTCGCGCTGTTGGTCGATGGCCTCGAAGCCGAGCGCGAGCAGGGCATCACCATCGATGTCGCCTATCGCTTTTTCGCCACGCCGAAACGCAAATTCATCGTTGCCGACACGCCCGGTCACGAACAATACACGCGCAACATGGCAACCGGCGCGTCGACAGCCGATTTGGCTATCGTGCTGATCGACGCCCGGCAGGGCGTGCTGCGCCAGACAAGGCGCCACTCGATCATCGCCTCGCTGCTGGGCATCCGGCACATCGTCCTGGCCGTCAACAAGATCGATCTCGTCGGCTTCGACAAGGCCGTGTTCGACCGGATCATCGAGGACTATCGGCAATTCTCGCACAAGCTCGGTTTCGAGACGATCGTGCCCATCCCTATGTCTGCCCGTTACGGCGACAACGTTACCAGCCGCTCGGACAAGACAGAATGGTATTCCGGCCCGACGCTGATCGAACATCTGGAAACCGTGTCGGTCGATGAAGCCGTTGTCGAATTGCCGTTCCGTTTTCCGGTGCAGTATGTGAACCGCCCCAATCTCGACTTTCGCGGTTTTGCCGGCACGATTGCGTCCGGTTCGGTCTCACCAGGCGACGAGGTCGTTGTCGCCAAATCCGGCAAGGCCTCTCATGTCAGGCGCATCGTCTCGCATGGCGGCGACCTGAGCCAAGCGGTGGCAGGCCAGGCCATCACCCTTGTTCTCGACGACGAGGTCGAGGTTTCGCGCGGCAACATGCTGGTGTCGCCGTCGGCGCGGCCGCAGGTCGCCGACCAGTTCGCCGCCAACATCGTCTGGTTCAACGAGCATGCGCTGCTGCCGGGCCGCTCCTACATCCTGCGAACCGAGACCGATCAGACCAGCGCCACTGTCACCGACTTGAAATACCGCGTCAACGTCAACGACTTCGCCCATGAGGCGGCCAAGTCGCTCGAAATGAACGAGGTCGGCATTTGCAACATCTCGACGCGGGCGCCGATCGCCTTCGATACTTTCGCCGAGAACCGCACGACCGGTGCCTTCATCCTGATCGACCGGATCACCAACGCGACGGTCGGCGCTGGCATGATCCTGCATTCGCTGCGCCGCGCCGAGAACATCCACTGGCAATCGCTCGATGTCGGCAAGCACGGCCGCGCCGATATGAAGAACCAGCGGCCCGCCGTGTTCTGGTTCACCGGGCTCTCGGGCTCCGGCAAATCGACCATCGCCAACCTTTTCGAGAAGAAGCTGTTCGCCACCGGCCGCCATACCTACATCCTGGATGGTGATAACGTCCGCCATGGCCTCAATCGCGATCTTGGCTTTACCGACGCCGACCGCGTTGAAAATATTCGCCGCGTGGCCGAAGTTGCGCGCTTGATGGCCGATGCCGGGCTGATCGTCATCGTTTCTTTCATTTCGCCCTTCAGCGCCGAGCGGCGCATGGCGAGGGAATTGATGGCCGACGGTGAATTCATCGAGGTGTTTGTCGACACACCCTTTGAGGAATGCGCCAGACGCGATCCGAAGGGCCTCTATGCGCGGGCGTTGAACGGCGAGATCAAGAATTTCACCGGCGTCGATTCACCGTATGAAACCCCGGAAAAACCCGAGATCCATCTCAAGACGCTCGGCAAGTCTGCCGAGGAGATGGTGGAGGCCCTGGAACTCTGGCTGAATGAGCGCGACATTGCCGAAAACCAATACGATAGCGGCGGCGGCATCTGACGACGAAGTGATGCTCGGCGTGTTCGAGCGCCTCGCCCTGGCGGCGGGGCGCGAGGTGATGCGCGTTTTCGAAGCCGGCTGCGCGGTCGATCAGAAATCAGACAGTTCGCCGGTGACCGAGGCCGATCGCGAGAGCGAAAAAATCATCCTCGCCGGGCTGCGCGCAGCCTACCCCGATATTCCTTGCGTGGCCGAGGAAGAGGCGTCGGCCGGCATCGTTCTGCCTGACCTCGGCGACGCCTTCTTTTTGGTGGATCCGCTCGACGGTACCAAGGAATTCGTCAACCGCAGGACCGACTTCACTGTCAACATTGCGCTCGTTCGCCGCGGCGTGCCGGAGGTCGGTGTTGTCTTCGCGCCATGCACCGGCCGCTTCTTTTCCGGCCGGCCGGGCAGGGCGGAAGCAATCGAAGTCAGCGGCGACTACCAGATCGTCGGCCGCCGGCCGATTTCGGCCAGGGCGGGTGTGGCGCCACTGACCATCGTCGCCAGCCGGTCCCACAATACGCCCGAGACCGATGCCTATATCCGCACGGCGGGTGCTGCCGAGATCGTCTCGGTCGGCTCGTCGCTGAAATTCTGTCTTGTCGCCGGCGCCGAGGCCGACGTCTATCCGCGCTTCGGCCGCACCATGGAGTGGGATACCGCGGCCGGCGATGCGGTGCTGCGCGCAGCCGGCGGCATGACGCGCATGCTCGACGGCCAGCCGCTGGCCTACGGCAAGCGCAACCAGAGCGATGACGAGGACTTCGCCAATCCGCATTTCATCGCCAGCGGCAAAATAGCCGGGCCCACCTGACGATTATTGCGTTGTTCTCACTCAAGGGCGTGTCGCATCGGTGACGGGTGCCTCGCGTGGCCCCGGCTTCGCCATGGCCAAGGCACTTGCGGAAAACGGCGGGACGGTGATCGTCAATGCCCGCGACGTGGCCGCTCTCTCCACGGTGGCGGAAGGGATCGGTGCCGAAGGCCTTCCGTTCGACGTCATGACGCAGTGATCTCAAGGGCGTCGCTCGAAGGAATTGTCGAACGCCACGGCCGCCCCGATATTCTGGTCAACAACGCCGGAATCCAGCATCGTAGACTGCATCACGGTGCGCGATCGGTCAGCGCATTTGCACCTTCCTCCGCGGCGCAATGTGCGCAGCAGTAGATGACGTCATCTTGTTCGACGCCATGTCCGACGATCCGGCATCCGCAATGCGGACACATCGGAGCAAGTTTATGGATCGCGCATTCGAAGCTGTCGAAGGTGTAGGTTTCGTCAGCTAGCTTCACTTCGAAAGCCTTGTCGTAGTCGTTCCCGCATTGATCGCATCTGGCCATAGTTCTTTTCCTTCTTCATTGGCTCAAGCTCGACCAACCTGTCGCGTGCCGATAAGTTCCCGTCAGGATCGTCGATTTTTCCTAACCAGGAGACGAGCGCACGCCTGCCTCAAGCACGCTGCTTGATCAAGCCGATCACCTCGTCGACGCCTCGCGGCTCGATGTCGAGTTCCTTCAGGCCTGGCGTGTCGATCGCTGCCACATTGTCGTGACGCATAAGTTCGATCTGGTTGCGCGTTATGGGCGCGGCCGGAAGAAGTTCCGCGACGCCGGCCAGTGCGCTCCACACCGCAAACGGCACCGGCATCAGCCGGACGTGAGTATCGACCTGTTGCGCGATCTCCTGAAGCAGTTCCTTATAGGTATAGATCCGCGGGCCACCGAACTCGAATATCGATGAACCCTTGTGGATTTGTCCGTCGATCAGCCGGCTCACTGCTTCTGCAATGTCTGCCACATAGACCGGCTGAAGCCGAGTGCCACCATCGCCGAACAGCGGATAGACCGGCAGGAGGCGTATCAGTTTAACGATGGTCGTAAGGAAAGCGTCGTCAGGTCCCGTCATGACGGCGGGACGCACAATGAAGGCGCCGGGAAATGCGTTCGCCACGGCCACTTCTCCGCGTCCACGTGCGCTGATGTAATTCGAATCCGATTGAGGATCGGAGCCGATTCCCGATATCTGGATGAATTGGTCGACCTCGCTATCGCGCGACGCTGCGGCGAGATCCGCTGCGGCTTTCACATGGACGCGTTCAAAAGTCTGAACGCCCTGCTCGACATAAAGACTGACAGCATTCACGACCGCCTGTGATCCAGCAATGGCCGAGCCGATCGAGGAGGCATCTAATATATCCGCCTCCACGGCTTCGGGCATCCTTGCAGCCGAGGAAAAGACCGGGCCTACCCGGGCCGGGTGGCGGGATGCGGCTCGGACCGTAAAACCCCTTTCCAGGAGCCGCTTCACGGTCCTGCGCCCGAGAAAGCCCGTTCCGCCGAACACAGTGACAATCCGTTTTGTGTTGAGATCGTCACGATCCATTTGCCCTGCCATCCCTTGTCTTCGCATGCCTGCCGAACGCCTGCCGCGAGGATTGCCCTTGGTCCGGCATATGAACCAGCCCGTCGAACATCAGGACGATTGGACAACAACGCAGGGAGGCTTTTGTTCCAGTCGGCGCTGGGTCGATCGAGCGACGACCGATATCGTTGTGAAAGAGGCGTGCGAATGTCTAAATCAGGACTTCACGTCGCCATCGCGGTCGAGGCGCTCGTCGATGCGATCCCCCAGAGCGTCATCGTGCGGCCGGTCTGGCATGTATCCTGCCGATGTCGGCCAGCGATCAGGACGCGACCTAGTCGATGATCTCGAAAAGGCGACATTCCTTCTGGCTAGGTTGTGATCGTGCGCGTGCGGCTCTACGCGGCGGCGACGTGCGCCGAATTCGACCCGATATAGTTGCGGATCGTCTCGATGATCCGGTCCTGGTCGGCCTCGCTCAGATAAGGATGCATGGGCAGGCACAGGATGCGCTTCGGCAACTCCTCCGAAACGGCAAGACCCGTCGGCGTCCGCGGATAGTCGCGGTAGGCGATCTGGCTGTGCAAGGGCTTCACATAATAGATGACCGAGGGAATGCCCTTTTCCCCGAGATGCGCCTTGAGCCCGTCGCGCTTCGGCGTCTCGATGGCATATTGCGCCCAGGCTGAACGGCTGCCGTCGAGGTTGCGTGCCGCCTTGACGATATCGCCGAGGCCTTCGGCGTAACGATTGGCGACCGCTTGCCGGGCAACCATCTCGTCTTCGAGAATGGCCAGCTTCTCGATCAGGATCGCCGCCTGCAGCGTGTCGAGCCGCGAATTGATGCCGACGCGGACATTGTCATATTGGGTTTCGCCCTTGCCGTGGAAGGCGAACGAGCGAAGTTGTTCGGCCAGCGCATCGTCATTGGTGAACATCGCGCCGCCGTCGCCATAGCAGCCGAGCGGCTTTGCCGGGTAGAAGCTGGTCGAGCCGACCGTGCCGAACGAACCGCACATCTTGCCGTCGATCGAGCCGCCGATCGCCTGCGCGGCGTCTTCGATCACCATCAGCCCTTCGCGGTTGGCGATGGTCATGATCGCCTCGTAGTCGGCGGCGAGCCCGAACAGGTCGACCGGAATGATCGCCCTTGGCTTCAGCCGGCCTTCCGCCTTGATCATGGCGATGGCCGCCTCGAGGCTGGCGACGTCGATATTATAGGTATTGGGATCGACGTCGACGAAAACCGGCTCGGCCTTGGCCAGCGCCACCACTTCCGCCGTGGCGGCGAAGGTGAAACTCGGCACGAACACCGCGTCACCCGGGCCGATGCCCGCCGCAAACAATGGCAGCAGCAGTGCGTCGGTGCCGTTGGCGCAGGCGACGACATGCTTGGTGCCGATATAGGCGGCGAGCTTGTTTTCGAATTCGGTGACCTCAGGTCCCAGAATATAGCGTCCCTCGTCGACGACGCGGTCGATGGCTACTTTCAGCCTGTCGCGGATTCGTTCGCGCTGCGCGCCAAGATCGATGAACTGCATGTCGGCCTCAAAAGGTCCTAGCCAGATAACCGGCCGCTGGTAGCAGACTTGGCGTGGCCGAGAAACCCGCGCGGGGCAAACCGCGAATTGCTCAAGTGTCGCAGTCTGTTACCTCTGATCTTCGACGCGTCCTTGAAGATGCCGGAAATCCGGGCTTCGTCGGGCATCCTACGGTCTTCATATCGCATCGCGCCCGGCCGGCGAAACATAAAGTGATCGGCAAAGCGAGGCGCATCGCTATCCAATCAGGCGATTTCATGCCGCCAGGGTGGATTGGCGCCGGCTCGCGACACGGTCACCGCCGCAGCCTTGGCGCCGAGCGCCAGCGCCTTGTGGATGGCGTCTTCCGGCAGATTGGCGATCGCCTCCTTCGACAGCAGGCCTTGCTCGTGCAGCGAGGCCAGGATGCCGGCGTTGAACGTGTCGCCGGCCCCGACCGTATCGACCACCTTGACCTTATCCGGCACGACCGTAACCTTGTGACCCCTGCTGTAGCCGGTGGCGCCTTCGCTGCCATGCGTGACGACGATCAGCGTCGGGCCGCGATCCAGCCAGTTGCGAACGACGTCCTCGTGCGAGCCGGCTTCGCCGAACCAGTTGAGGTCCTCGTCCGACAGCTTCACGATGTCGGCCATGGCCATCATGTTGCGGATGCGCCTGAGGTGTCTGGCCTTGTCCAGGATGAAATTTGGCCGGATGTTGGGGTCGAGCATCATGACGCGGCGGCTGTGCTCGCGCCGCATGAATTCCTCATAGGCCGATCCGGCCGGCTCCGAGATCAGGCTGATGGCGCCGAAAAGCATGGCTTCAACCTCGCTGCCGAGTTCCGGCAGATCATCGACAGTCAGCATGCGTCCGGCTGTGTTTTCGTCATAGAATGTGTAGGTCGCGTGGCCGTTGTCTAGCCGCACGAAGGCAAGCGTGGTCGGACGGGGGGATGTGTGCGCATAGGTGGAACTGACCTGGCTTGCTCTCAGTGCGTCCTTGAATTGGCCGCCGAACAGATCCGACGACAGGCCGGAAAAGAAACCGGCGGGCGCTCCCAGTCGGCCAAGCGCTATTGCCGTGTTGAACACCGCGCCGCCGACATAGGGGGCAAAGGCCGGCTCGCCCTGCGTCGTGGTGCGCGGCAGCATGTCGATCAGGGCTTCGCCGCAACAGAGGATCATGATTTCCTGTTCTCCGGCGGATAGATTACATCCTTGCGGATGATGATGTTGGCGTAGAGCCGCGGCTTGCTTGTTGCGACGATCGCGTGTGCAAACCTGGCCCCTAGATAGAAGTCGGCGCCGGCAAGCGCAACCACCTTGCGGCCTGGCGCGCGCCTGGCGCAGATCCGCCCCATCGTCGCTATGGCACGCGGCGTCGCCAGGAGCTCCGGGCCGAGCGGTGCCGGGATTTCGACCAGCATGCTCAGGCACTCCTGGAAATCATGGTCGAACCGATGAGGAAGCGCTCGGAAAGCGGCAGGCTGGCGCCGCCCAGTGCACGTGCATGAATGCCGACAGTCCCCTCGCGAACGGCTGGGAGCTTCAGGCCTTCGCCGTCGATCTTGCCGATGGCTTCAACAACAGCATTGACGAGCCGGCGCCGCACGGCCTTCGGCATCCATCCGTCGATCACCGCTGCCTCGAAATCGATAACCGAGGACGCCGCCACGATGGCATAGGCAAGCGCCTGCGAGGCGCAGGCGATCCAGTCGTCGAGCTCGACGCCGATCTCGCCCCAATCCTCCGGTGACGTCCACAGATGCGAGGCCTCGACGCCGCGCGCGTTGAGCGCCTTTTCAAGCATGGCGATCGACGCCACGTCGATCAATTGGGTCGGCTTGCCGTCCGGTCCGGGCACCGGCATCGAACCCAGCGCGCCGGCATTGCCGGTCGGTCCGCCGAAAAGGTGACCGTTCAGCACGATGCCGCCGCCGGCGAAGGCACCAATATAGAAATAGACGAAGTCGCGCGCCGCACCCGCCTTGCCGAACACCAGCTCGGCGCCGCAGGCCGAGGTGGCGTCGTTCTGCAGGTAGACCGGGAACTCGCACTGCGCCTGGATGTCGGCGCGGATGTCGCGGTGGCGCCATTCGTCCATGACGTCGCGCGGCGCACCTGCCGTATCGGCCCAGTTCCACAATTCGAACGGCATGGCGATGCCAAGTCCGGCAATGCGCTTGTCCTGCGCCGGGGTGAGTTCGCCGCGCATCGTCTTCATGCCGGAGGTGACGAATTCGACCGTCTCGCGCGGTGCCGGATAGCGGTAGGAATGCTGCAGCATGGAGCGCACATTGCCGAGGAAATCGATCAGCACGAGTTCGGCGCTGCGCCGGCCGATCTTCAGACCGATGAAATAGGCGCCATCGGGATTGAGCGCCATCGGAATGGACGGCTGGCCGATCTTGCCGCGCAGCGGCGCCTGGCGGACGAGGAGGTTGTCCACCTCGAGCTCGCGCATGATGACCGAAACCGTCTGGGCCGAAAGCCCGGTCATGCGCGCAATGTCGGACTTGGCCAGGCTGCCGTGCTGACGCACAAGTGACAGCACCAGCCGCTCATTGTGGTCGCGCATGCCGCTCTGGTTGGTGCCGCGATGAATTCGGCTTTCGGCTGCCTCGGGCGAACCGTGCCTCGGAATGCCGGTCTCCACCCCTGTTCCTCCCGTCGGTTCCCCTCAATGCTTTTGAGCCAGAATGGGTGAACGATGCAACGCTGTCAATAATAAATAAGAGTGATTTAATTATTGACAGCGACCTCGGCCTGGTATTCTCTTGGGGCAGGCATCGGCGCTGGGAAAAGTCGTTTGGATGCCGGAATGGATCAATGGGAGGAAATCGTGACCAAGACAGCACTACTGAAGTCCACCGTTTTTGCCACGGCCGGACTGGGTCTGATGGCGTTCACTTCGGCTGCGTCCGCCGCCGACGTCGGCGCCTGCCTGATCACCAAAACCGACACCAATCCCTTCTTCGTTAAGATGAAGGAAGGCGCCTCGGCGAAGGCCAAGGAACTCGGCGTCGACCTCAAGGCTTACGCCGGCAAGATCGACGGCGACAGCGAGAGCCAGGTGGCGGCGATCGAAAGCTGCATCGCCGACGGCGCCAAGGGCATCCTGATCACCGCGTCGGACACCAAGGGCATCGTTCCAGCGGTGAAGAAGGCACGTGACGCCGGTCTGCTCGTGATCGCGCTGGACACGCCGCTTGATCCGCTCGACGCTGCCGACGCGACCTTCGCGACGGACAATCTGGAGGCCGGCAAGCTGATTGGCGCGTGGGCCGCTGCGACGCTCGGCGACGCGGCGAAGGATGCCAGGATCGGCTTCCTCGACCTGACGCCTTCGCAGCCGACGGTAGACGTGTTGCGCGACCAGGGCTTCATGATGGGCTATGGCATCGACGTAAAGGACCCCAACAAGATCGGCGACGAGGACGATGCACGCATCGTCGGCCACGATGTCACCAACGGCAACGAGGAAGGCGGCCGCAAGGCGATGGAGAACCTTCTCCAGAAGGACCCCGGCATCAACGTCATCCATACCATCAATGAGCCTGCAGCCGTCGGCGCCTACCAGGCGCTCAAGGCCGTGGGCCTCGAAGGCAATGTGCTGATCGTGTCGGTTGACGGCGGCTGCCCCGGCGTGAAGTCGGTCACGGAGGGCGTGATCGGTGCGACCTCACAGCAATATCCGCTGCAGATGGCGGCACTCGGCATCGAGGCGATCGCCGCTTTCGCCAAGGACGGGACGAAGCCCAAGCCGACGGAAGGCAAGGATTTCTTCGACACGGGCGTCAACCTCGTGACCGACAAGCCGGCAGACGGTGTGAAGTCCATCGACACCAAGGAAGGCCTGGCCAAGTGCTGGGGCTGATGCCGGTCTGACAGGCAACGCAACCGATCGGCCGGGGGCTTGATCCCCGGCCGCTTCGGGTGGACGATGCGCAATCGCGAGCGCGAACAATTCCGACGGCAGATCGGGAATGGTGAACGGGCGTCGGCGTAGCTGAAGCCCAATGGAGGAAACATGAGCCAGGTTCAGGAATTCGAGAAGGCTATCTCGAGCAGCGACAGCGTCGCTGCTTTTGACGAGCACGGTACGTCGGTCGTCAAGCGCATCCAGCATTTCCTGCATTCCACTCCGGCTGCGGTGCCGCTGATCGTGCTGGTTCTGGCGATCGCCATTTTCGGCGCCACGATCGGAGGACGGTTCTTTTCGTCCTACACGCTGACGCTGATCCTGCAGCAGATCGCCATCGTCGGAATTCTCGGGGCCGCGCAGACGCTGGTCATCCTTACAGCCGGCATCGACCTGTCAATCGGCGTGATCATGGTGATTTCAGCCGTGATCATGGGCAATTGCGCGGTCACCTATGGTCTGCCGACCTTACTTGCCGTGGTGATCGGGCTTGCCGCGGGCGGGGCCTGCGGGCTGCTCAACGGGCTGCTGGTTGCTTACATGAAGTTGCCGCCCTTCATCGTCACGCTCGGCACCTGGAACATCGTCATGGCCACCAACTTCATCTATTCGGCCAATGAGACGATCCGCGACGCCGACGTCGACGTCCAGGCGCCGTTGCTGCATTTGTTTGGTCTGAACTTCAAGGTCGGCACGGCGGTGCTGACACTCGGCGTCGTTGCCATGGTCGTGCTGGTGCTGATCCTGTGGTACGTGCTCAATCACACGGCATGGGGCCGTCATGTCTACGCCGTTGGCGACGACCCGGAGGCGGCGAAGCTGTCGGGCATCCAGACCAAGAAGGTGCTGATCGCGGTCTACACCCTGGCCGGGCTGATCGCCGCTTTCGCCGCCTGGGTCTCCATCGGCCGCAACGGCTCGATCTCGCCGTCCGCCGCCGTCACCGACTACAATTTGCAGGCGATCACCGCGACGGTGATCGGCGGCATTTCCCTCTTCGGCGGACGCGGCTCTATTCTGGGCACTCTGTTCGGCGCGATGATCGTCGGCGTCGTCTCAATGGGCCTCAACATGATGGGCGCCGATCCGCAATGGAAAGTGCTGCTCACCGGTGTGCTGATCATCGGCGCCGTGGCGATCGACCAGTGGATCAGAAAGGTTTCGGTGTAATCATGACCCAGGAGCCCATCCTCACCGCGCGCGGCCTCCTCAAGCGTTACGGCCGCGTCACCGCGCTGAACAATTGCGATTTCGATCTCTATCCGGGAGAAATCCTGGCTGTGATCGGCGACAATGGCGCAGGCAAGTCGACGCTGATCAAGGCGATCTCGGGCGCCGTGATCCCGGACGAGGGGATCATCGAGCTGGACGGCAAGCCGGTGCTCTTCAAGTCGCCCATCGAGGCCCGTGAAGCCGGCATCGAAACCGTCTACCAGAACCTGGCACTGTCGCCGGCGCTGTCGATCGCCGACAACATGTTTCTCGGTCGCGAGATCCGCAAACCGGGTTTTCTGGGCGACTGGCTGCGCATGCTCGACCGGCCGGCAATGGAGAAGCGTGCCCGCGACAAGCTCACCGAACTTGGCCTGATGACCATACAGAACATCAGCCAGGCCGTGGAAACGCTCTCGGGCGGCCAACGCCAGGGCGTGGCGGTGGCGCGCGCCGCCGCCTTCGGCTCGAAGATGGTCATCATGGATGAGCCGACGGCGGCGTTAGGCGTCAAGGAGAGCCGCCGCGTGCTCGAACTGATCCTCGACGTGAAGAAGCGCGGCCTGCCGATCGTGCTGATCTCGCACAACATGCCGCATGTCTTCGAGGTGGCCGACCGCATTCACATCCATAGGCTGGGTCGTCGCCTCTGTGTCATCGATCCCAAGCAATATACGATGTCCGACGCCGTCGCCTTCATGACTGGAGCGAAGCTTCCGCCGGAGGCGGCGCTGGCCGCCTGAGTCGCCAAATTGCCGCAGGGCTGGTGGCCCCTTGGCTGCCTGAATCGATTGAACATCTAGTGAGATGCACTAGCATGGGGTGGGAGGAATAGTGAAAGCCGGTATGATCATGGCAACCGCACGAGAGGCAGCATGACGCGCGCGATGACATCCGAAGCTCCCATCCCCGAAAACTCCGATCCCAAGGCGCTCGCCGATGAAGTCTTGAAGGCCCTCAAATACAGGCTCGGCAAGGATACCAGCGTCGCGACGCAATACGACTGGCTCACCGCCTCGATCAAGGTCGTGCGTGACCATATCGTCGATCATTGGATGCAGGCGACGAAAGAGGCTTACGATCAGCAGGAAAAGCGCGTCTACTATTTGTCGCTCGAATTCCTCATCGGCCGCCTCATGCGCGATGCCTTCTCCAATCTCGGCCTGATGGACAACATGCGCGAAGCGCTGTCGTCGCTTGGCGTCGATCTCGACATCATTGCCGCGCTCGAACCGGATGCGGCCCTTGGCAATGGCGGTCTCGGCCGGCTCGCCGCCTGCTTCATGGAAAGCATGGCGACAGTCGATATCCCCGCGCATGGCTATGGCATTCGCTACGCCAACGGCATGTTCCGGCAGGAAATCCATGACGGCTGGCAGGTGGAACTGCCCGAGACCTGGCTCGATCACGGCAACCCCTGGGAGTTCGAGCGCCGCGAACGCTCCTTCGAGGTCGGCTTCGGCGGCGCGGTGGAATCGATCACCTCGAAGGATGGTCGGCTCGAGCGCCACGTCTGGAAGCCGACCGAACACGTTCTGGCCGTCGCCTATGATACGCCGGTGGTCGGCTGGCGGGCCAGACGCGTCAATACGCTGCGGCTGTGGTCGGGCATGCCGATTGATCCGATCTTGCTCGACAAGTTCAATGCCGGCGACCACATCGGGGCGCTTGCCGAAAGCAACAAGGCCGATGCCTTGTCGCGTGTCCTATACCCAGCCGATTCCCATAGGGCCGGGCAGGAACTGCGGCTTAGGCAGGAATATTTCTTCTCCACCGCTTCGCTGCAGGACATCGTCCAGCGCCATCTCAGCCAGTATGGCGACCTGCAGTCGCTGCCCGACAAGGCGGCAATCCATCTGAATGACACACACCCGGCCATCGCGGTGGCCGAGTTGATGCGCCTGTTGATGGATGTCCACGGTATGGATTTCGACCAGGCCTGGAGCATCACCAAGCGCACCTTCGGCTACACCAACCACACGCTGCTTCCCGAAGCGCTCGAAAGCTGGCCGGTGCCGCTCTTCGAGCGGCTGTTGCCGCGCCATATGCAGATCGTCTACGCCATCAACGCCGAAGTGCTGCTGGAGGCGCGCGCCTCCGACCAGTTCTCGAATGAGCAGATCAGCCAAATCTCGCTCATCCAGGAAAACGGCGAGCGCCGGGTGCGCATGGGCAATCTGGCCTTTGTCGGCTCGCACTCGATCAACGGCGTGTCGGCCCTGCACACTGAGCTGATGAAGGAGACGGTGTTTGCCGATCTCCACAAGCTCTACCCCGACCGCATCAACAACAAGACCAACGGCATCACGCCGCGGCGCTGGCTGATCCAGTGCAATCCCGGTCTCACCGCGCTCACCCGCGAGGCGATCGGCGACCGCTTCCTCGACGACATCGACGCGATCAAGGAGCTCGATGCGTTCGCGGACGACGCCGCCTTCCGCGACAAGTTCGCGGCCGTCAAGCGGGCAAACAAGGTCAGGCTCGCCAATCTCGTCGCCAATCGCCTTGGCATCAAGGTCGATCCCTCGGCGCTGTTCGACATCCAGATCAAGCGCATCCACGAATACAAACGCCAACTCTTGAACATCCTCGAAACGGTCGCGCTCTACGACCAGATACGCTCCCATCCGGAACGCGACTGGATGCCCCGCGTCAAGTTCTTCGGTGGTAAGGCGGCGCCCAGCTATCATAACGCCAAGCTGATCATCAAACTCGCCAACGACGTCGCCAGGGTCATCAACCGCGACCCGGCGGTTCGCGGCTTGCTCAAAGTGGTGTTCGTGCCGAACTACAATGTCAGCCTGGCCGAGATCATGATGCCGGCCGCCGACCTCTCGGAGCAGATATCGACCGCCGGCATGGAAGCATCCGGCACCGGCAACATGAAGTTCGCGCTAAACGGTGCGCTGACGGTCGGCACGCTCGACGGCGCCAATGTCGAGATCAAGGAATGCGTCGGCGACGACAACATCTTCATCTTCGGCCTGACCACCGCTGAGGTCGCCGAGCGGCGCAGCAACGGCTACGATCCGCGGCCCGTGATCGAAGCCTCTCCCGAACTGGCGCAGGCAGTGGCTGCCGTTTCGTCGGGCGTCTTTTCGCCTGACGATCCAGAACGCTATCGCGACCTGATGAACGGCCTCTATCAGAGCGACTGGTTCATGGTCGCCGCGGATTTCGATGCCTACGCCGCCACCCAGCGCGACGTCGATGCCGTCTGGCGCAACAGCCCGGACTGGTATGCCAAGGCGATCCGCAATGTCGCCCGGGTCGGCTGGTTCTCGTCCGATCGCACGATCCGCCAATATGCGAAAGAAATCTGGAACGTGCCCGTCTGATATGATTGCATGAGGCCACAAACAATGTGGTCCGGATGCCCCCCGGGAGGTCACTGCCTGATGAGGAAGCCGCGCGCGACCGCTGCGACAAGCGGGCCGGACGGACTGGCGTCAGCCGGCGATGTCGCGGCGATTGTCGCCGGTACGCATGGCGACCCGTTTGCTGTTCTCGGCGTGCATGAGGCGGACAAGGGTTTCGTTGCCCGCTGCTTCGTCCCTCATGCCGAACTCGTCACTGCCTATACGCTGACCGGTAAGAAAGCGGGCGACCTCTCCAGGCGCGACGAAGGCGGCTTCTTCGAGGGCAGGCTGTCGCTCAGAAAGCGCCAGCCGCTGCGCTATCATGCGCGCAACGCAGGCGGCGACTGGTGGCTGACCGATCCCTATTCGTTTGGACCGGTGCTTGGTCCGCTGGACGACTATTACATTGCCGAGGGTTCGCATCTCAGGCTGTTCGACAAGCTCGGTGCGCACCTCATTGCCCACGAGGGTGCGTCCGGCGTGCATTTCGCCGTCTGGGCGCCCAATGCAAGGCGCGTTTCGGTGGTCGGCGACTTCAACGAATGGGATGGCCGCAGGCATACGATGCGTGTCCGCCGCGACACTGGCATCTGGGAGTTGTTCATTCCCGACATCGGCGCCGGCCGGCCCTACAAATACGAGATCATCGGGCCCGATGGCGTAAGGCTGCCGCTGAAGGCCGATCCGTTCGCCTTCAAGTCCGAACTGCGCCCGGCCACCGCTTCGGTGACGGCGCTTCCGCCGGCGCATGAATGGGGCGACGAGGCACACCGCAATTTCTGGCGCAATGCCGACCCCAGGCGCGAGGCGGTGTCGATCTATGAGGTCCATGCCGGCTCCTGGCAACTTCACGACGACGGCAGCTTCCTGTCATGGGATGAACTCGCAGGCCGGCTGATCCCCTACGTCGTCGACACGGGCTTCACCCACATCGAATTCATGCCGATCTCCGAACATCCCTATGATCCGTCCTGGGGCTACCAGACGACGGGCCTTTACGCGCCGTCGGCCCGCTTCGGCGATCCGGACGGTTTTGCCCGGTTCGTCGACGGCGCCCACCGCGCCGGCATCGGTGTTATCCTCGACTGGGTGCCGGCGCATTTCCCGGTGGACGCGCATGGCCTGGCCAATTTCGACGGCACCGCGCTCTATGAGCATGCCGACCCGCGCAAGGGATTCCATCCCGACTGGAACACCGCGATCTACAATTTCGGCCGGCGCGAGGTGGTCTCGTTCCTCGTCAACAATGCGCTGTTCTGGGCTGAGAAATACCACGTCGACGGTTTGCGGGTCGATGCCGTCGCCTCGATGCTCTACCTCGATTATTCGCGCAAGGCCGGCGAATGGATCCCCAACGAAAAGGGCGGGCGTGAAAACCTCGAGGCGGTCAGCTTCCTCCAGCGGATGAACAAGGAGATCTACGGCCACCATCCGGGCGTGATGACGATCGCGGAGGAATCGACGTCATGGCCGAAGGTCTCGCAGCCGGCGCATGAGGGCGGACTGGGCTTTGGCTTCAAGTGGAACATGGGCTTCATGCACGACACGCTGGAGTATTTCTCCAAGGAGCCGATCTTTCGCAAGCACCACCACAACGACATCACCTTCGGCCTGGTCTACGCCTTCAGCGAAAACTTCGTGCTGCCGCTCTCCCATGACGAGGTCGTGCACGGCAAGGGGACGCTGCTCGGCAAGATGGCCGGTGACGACTGGCAGAAATTCGCGACATTGCGCGCATATTACGCCTTCATGTGGGGCTACCCCGGCAAAAAGCTGTTGTTCATGGGGCAGGAATTTGCCCAGCGCCGCGAGTGGAGTGAGGCGCGCGCGCTCGACTGGAACCTGCTCGATTTCCGGCTCCACCGCGGCGTCTGGCAGACGGTGCGCGATCTCAACTATCTCTATCGCTCGCGCCCGGCCTTGCATGCGCGCGACTGCGAGCCGGAGGGCTTTTCCTGGCTGATCGTCGACGACAGCGCGAACTCCGTCTTTGCCTGGCTGCGTAGCGCGCCGGGCGGAAACCCGGTCGCCATCATCTCCAATTTCACGCCCGTGCCGCGCGACAATTACCGCGTGCCGTTGCCGACGGCAGGTAGATGGCGCGAGATCATCAACACGGACGGCTCCGACTATGGCGGTTCCGGCAAGGGCAATGGCGGCGCCGTCGAGGCTCGGGCGGAAGGAGGAAGCATCTCGGCGACGATGCTGCTGCCGCCGCTGTCGACGATCATGCTCGAATTTGCTCCGGACTGACGATGTCTCGCGCGAGTAACTTGGGAGGATAAAAATGGCAGAGATAAAACGAACCCAGCCACTGGCGCGCGACGCCATGGCCTATGTGCTGGCCGGCGGCCGTGGCAGCCGCCTCAGGGAATTGACCGACCGGCGCGCCAAACCCGCGGTCTATTTCGGCGGCAAGACGCGCATCATCGACTTCGCGCTCTCCAATGCGCTCAATTCCGGCATTCGCCGCCTCGGTGTCGCTACCCAGTACAAGGCGCATTCTCTGATCCGCCACCTGCAGCGCGGCTGGAACTTCCTGCGGCCCGAGCGCAACGAGAGCTTCGATATCCTGCCGGCCAGCCAGCGCGTGTCGGAAACGCAATGGTACGAAGGCACCGCCGACGCCGTCTACCAGAACATCGACATCATCGAGGCCTACGGGCCTGAATACATGGTCATCCTGGCCGGCGACCACGTCTACAAGATGGATTATGAACTGATGCTTCGCCAGCACGTCGACGCCGGCGCCGATGTCACCGTCGGCTGCCTCGAAGTGCCGCGCATGGAGGCGACCGGCTTCGGCGTCATGCATGTTGACACCAAGGACACCATCATCTCCTTCATCGAGAAGCCCGCCGATCCGCCCGGCATTCCCGACAAACCGGACTTTGCCCTGGCCTCGATGGGCATCTATGTGTTCAAGACCAAGTTCCTGATGGAGCAATTGCGCCGCGACGCCGCCGAACCCGGCTCAAGCCGCGACTTTGGCAAGGACATCATCCCCTATATCGTCGAGCACGGAAAGGCGATCGCCCATCGCTTCGCCAAGTCCTGCGTACGCTCGACCGCCGAGAACGAGGCCTATTGGCGCGATGTCGGAACCGTCGACGCCTATTGGGAAGCCAATATCGACCTGACCGATATCACGCCGGAACTCGACCTCTACGACCGCGACTGGCCGATCTGGACCTATGCCGAGCTGAAGCCGCCGGCAAAGTTCGTGCACGACGAGGATGGCCGTCGCGGCATGGCCATCTCTTCGCTGGTGTCGGGCGATTGCATCGTCTCGGGCGCTTCGCTGAAGCGAAGCCTGATCTTCACCGGCGCGCGCATCAATTCCTATTCGACGCTCGAGGAAGTCGTCATGCTGCCCGACTGCCATGTCGGCCGGAACGCAAGATTGAAGCGCGTGGTGGTCGATCATGGCGTAAGGATACCGGAGGGGCTCGTGGTCGGCGAGGACCCGGCTCTCGATGCCAAGCGCTTCCGCGTTTCCGAAAAGGGCATCTGCCTCGTCACGCAGGTCATGATCGACAAACTGGGGTTGTAGTTGCATGCAGGTCCTGTCGGTCACGCCCGAGATATTCCCTCTGATCAAGACTGGCGGGCTTGCCGACGTGACCGGCGCGTTGCCGATCGCGCTCGCCGGCAAGGGCGTGACGATGCGCACGCTTGTTCCCGGCTATCCCCAGGTGATGGATACCTTCAAGAAAAAGAAGGCCGTTCACCAATATCCGCTGCTGCAGGGCGGCAAGGCTTCGGTCCATGCCGTCCAGATCGCCGGGCTCGACCTGTTCGTGCTCGACGCACCGCATCTGTTCGATCGCCCCGGCGGTCCCTATGGCAATGCCACCGGCGCCGACTGGCCTGACAATTGGCGGCGTTTCGCGGCGTTGAGCCAGGTTGGCGGCGACGTTGCCGCCGGTGCCATCTCGGGCTACCAGCCGGATCTCGTCCATGCCCATGACTGGCAGTCGGCGATGACGCTGGCCTATATGCGCTACGGCAAGGCGGTCGGCACGCCGTCGATGATCACCGTCCACAACCTCGCCTTTCAGGGTCAGTTCGGCGCCGGCATCTTTGGCGAGCTTGGCTTGCCGGCGGCGGCCATGGCGCTCGACGGCGTCGAATATTATGGCGGCGTCGGCTTCCTCAAGGCCGGCCTGCAGGCCGCCTGGGCCATCACCACGGTTAGCCCGACCTATGCGCAGGAAATCCGCTCGCCGGAATTCGGCATGGGTCTCGATGGGCTCGTCAACATGCGTTCGGTCGATCTCTACGGCATCGTCAACGGCATCGACACCGAGACATGGAACCCTGAAACCGACAAGCATCTGGTCTCCAACTATACCGCCAAGACATTGAAGGCGCGGCACTTCAACCGGGCCGCCGTCGAGGATCGTTTCAACCTCGACCGCGATGACAGTCCGATCGTCTGTGTCGTCAGCCGGCTCACCTGGCAGAAGGGCATGGACATACTGGCGGCGGTCGTCGACGGGATTGTTGCCAGGGGGGCGCGCCTGGCGATCCTGGGGTCCGGCGACGCCGGCCTCGAAGGTGCGCTGCTGGCCGCCGCCGCCCGCCATCGCGGCCGCATCGGCGTCGTCGTCGGTTACGACGAGGGGCTCTCCCACATCATGCAAGGCGGCTGTGACGCCATCGTCATCCCGTCGCGCTTCGAGCCTTGCGGGCTGACGCAACTCTATGGCCTGCGCTATGGCTGCGTGCCGGTCGTCGCCCGCACCGGCGGCCTTGCCGACACGGTCATCGACGCCAATGAAGCGGCCGTTTCGGCGGGCGTGGCGACCGGCTTCCAGTTCGCCCCCGCCGATGCTGGCGCCTTCCTGCATGCAATCCGCAGGCTGGTGGAGGCGCACGCCAGCCCGACGGTCTGGACGTCGATGCAGCGGCAAGGCATGAAGGCCGATGTGTCGTGGGATAAAAGCGCGGAAAAATACGTTGAGCTCTATCGCTTGCTGCTTTCGAAAAGGGTTGCCTGAAGCATGATACGAACCGTCGCCACCAAACCCTATCTGGACCAGAAGCCCGGCACTTCCGGACTGCGCAAGAAGGTGCCGGTGTTCCAGCAGGAGCACTATGCCGAGAACTTCATCCAGTCGATCTTCGATGCGCTGGACGGGTTCGAGGGCAAGACCCTGGTGATCGGCGGCGATGGCCGCTTCTACAACCGCGAGGTCATCCAGAAGGCCATCGCCATGGCGGCGGCAAACAGCTTCGGCAAGGTGATGGTCGGGCAGGGCGGCATCCTGTCGACGCCGGCAGCCTCCAACGTCATCCGCAAATACAAGACCTTCGGCGGTATCATCCTGTCGGCCAGTCACAATCCCGGCGGCCCGCACGAGGATTTCGGCATCAAATACAATGCCGGCAATGGCGGCCCGGCGCCGGAAAAGCTGACCGACGCGATCTTCGAAAAGACCAAGGTGATCTCCAGTTTCAAGATCGCCGATATCGGGACCGTCGACATCGACACAATCGGCACGGTCGAGGCGGGCGGTATGACGGTCGAGGTGATCGATCCGGTCGCCGACTATGCCGAACTGATGGAAAGCCTGTTCGATTTCGACGCTATCCGCGCCAATTTCAAATATGGTTTCCGCATGCGCTTCGACGCCATGCATGCGGTGACTGGCCCCTATGCCAAGGAGATTCTTGAACGGCGGCTTGGCGCTCCCAATGGCACCTGCCGCAACTTCAAGCCATTGCCGGATTTCGGCGGCCACCACCCCGATCCCAACCTGGTCCACGCAAAGCACCTCTATGACGAGATGATGGGACCGGATGCGCCGGATTTCGGCGCCGCTTCCGACGGCGACGGCGATCGCAATTTGATCATCGGCAAGGGCATTTTCGTCACCCCGTCGGATTCGGTGGCCATGCTCGCCGCCAACGCCCATCTGGCGCCTGGCTACAAGGCCGGCCTGAAAGGCATCGCCCGCTCGATGCCGACCAGCGGTGCGGCAGACCGCGTCGCCGACAAGCTCGGCATCGGCATCTATGAAACGCCGACCGGCTGGAAGTTCTTCGGCAATCTTCTCGATGCCGGCATGGCGACGATCTGCGGCGAGGAAAGTGCCGGAACCGGCTCCAATCATGTCCGCGAAAAGGACGGGCTGTGGGCTGTGCTTTTGTGGCTCAACATCCTTGCAGTGCGCGGCGAAAGCGCCAGAGAGATCGTCACCGAGCACTGGGCCACCTATGGCCGCAATTACTACTCGCGCCACGATTACGAGGAGGTCGAGACCGACCGCGCCAGCGCGCTGGTCGACGAATTGCGCGCCAAGCTCGCTTCGTTGCCCGGCACCAGCGTGCGCGGCATGAAAATCGTCGGCGCCGACGATTTCGCCTACCACGATCCGGTCGACGGTTCGACAGCCAAGAACCAGGGCATCAGGGTGCTGTTCGAGGGTGGATCGCGCGTCGTGTTCCGGCTCTCCGGCACCGGCACCTCAGGCGCGACGCTGCGCGTCTATATCGAGCGCTACGAGCCGGACAAGTCCAGGCATGATCTCGACACGCAGGAGGCGCTCGCCGATCTCATCGCCGCCGCCGATGATATTGCCGGGATTCGCAGCCATACCGGCCGCGCCAAGCCGAGCGTCATCACGTGAGCTTGGCGCCACGCGCCTTTCCTTCTCCCCTTGTGGGCGAAGGTGGATCGGCGCGCAGCGCCGAGACGGATGAGCGGTGTTGGACGGAACGCCCTCGTTGCCAAGCTGGAGCACCCCTCATCCGTCGCCTTCGGCGACACCTTCTCCCACAAGGGGAGAAGGGGGAGCGCGCTTGACCTCGCTCGGCGCCACCGTCACCCGCGATGGCATCCGTTTTGCCGCATGGTCGTCTGCTGCCAGCCGGCTCTGGGTCTCGATCTTCGATGAGCAGGGTAACAGGGAGATCGACCGGCTCGAACTCCAGCCGGAAGGCGAGGGCGTTCACGCACTTTTCGTTGATGGCCTCGCCGCCGGCACCCGATACGGGTTTCGCGGCGATGGCGACTATGCACCCGAGCAAGGGCTCTGGTTCGATCCTGACAAGCTGTTGGTCGATCCCTATGCCGTCGAGATCGACAGGCCCTATGCCTATGACGACCGGCTCGCCGCTCGTCGGGGCGAGGGGACCGACACCGCCCCGCTTCTGCCGAAGGCGATTGCCGCAGACTTGCCGAAACCGGTACCTGTCGTGCCGCCGCTGTTCAAGCTTGGCGGCCTGATCTACGAAGTGCCGGTGCGCGCCTTCACCATGCTGCATCCGGACATCCCGAAGCGCCAGCGCGGGATGATTGCAGCCCTTGCCCATCCGGCCATCGTCGAGCACCTGAAAAAAATTGGGGTCGGCGCGGTTGAATTGATGCCGGTGACGGCATCGATCGATGAACGGCATCTGCCGCCGCTCGGGCTCCGTAATGCCTGGGGCTACAACCCCGTGACTTTCATGGCTCTCGATCCGCGTCTCGCGCCCGGCGGTCTGGCGGAATTACGGCAGACGATCGCCACGCTGCGCGAGGCCGGCATCGGCGTCATCCTCGATCTTGTCTTCAACCACACCGGCGAAAGCGACAGGCTTGGACCAACGCTGTCGCTGCGCGGCCTCGACAACCGCGCCTACTACCGGCACGAGCCGGACGGCAGGCTGGCCAATGACACCGGCACCGGTAATACGGTTGCTTGCGACCATCCGGTCGTCCAGGAAATGGTCCTCGACACGCTTCGTCATTTTGTCCGCCATGCCGGCGTCGACGGTTTCCGCTTCGATCTGGCGCCCATTTTAGGCCGGGTCGAGGGCGCTTTCGACGCTGATGCGCCGCTGCTCAAGGCTATTCGGGACGATCCGGTCGTTGGCGACCGGGTGCTGATCGCCGAGCCTTGGGATATCGGCCCGAACGGCTATCAGCTCGGCAATTTTCCGCCGCCCTTCCTCGAATGGAACGACAAATATCGCGACGACGTCAGACGCTTCTGGCGCGGCGACCGTGGCATGGTCGGCGCGCTGGCGACCCGGCTTGCCGGTTCGTCCGATGTGTTTGCCAAGGCCGGCCAGCAGACAAGCCGCAGCATCAATTTTATCGCCGCCCATGACGGCATGACGCTGGCCGATATCGTTGCCTACGAGCACAGGCACAACGAGGCCAATGGCGAGTGGAACAGAGACGGTCACAACGAAAACCTGTCGTGGAACAATGGCGTCGAGGGCGAGACCGGCGATGCGGCCATCGCCAAGGCTCGCCTCGATGACCGGTGCGCGCTGCTGGCGACGCTGTTTGCCTCGCGTGGCACGATCATGCTGACCGCGGGCGACGAATTCGGCCGCACCCAGAAGGGCAACAACAACGCCTATGCGCAGGACAACGAGATCACCTGGCTCGACTGGGCCGGGCGCGATCAGGCGCTGGAACAATGCACCGCTTTGCTCGCGGCGATGCGTCGTTTCGTGCCGGCGCTTTCCGACACGCGTTTCCTGACTGGACAGCCGCCCGCCGGATCGGAAATTTCGGACGTTGCATGGCTGACCGAAACGGGTGCGCCGCTCGACGAAACACACTGGCACGACCCGGAGCGGCACCGCCTTGTCATGGTGCTCGGCGCCGCCGGCGATGAAGCTTGCCGTCTTGCCGCCGTCATCAACGGCGACCGCCGCAAATGCATGTTCACGCTGCCGGAGCGTCAGGGATTTTCTGGAGCCCGGCCGTCGAAACAGCGACCGGCGCCGCAGGAATTTCGCGTCCAATCCCCGGGCGAACGGTTATTCTCATGATCGAACGCAAGGCCGGGCAGGCTCGCTCAGAGGAAAACCGAAATGGCTGATGCGAAAGCCGAGTGGTGGCGCGGCTGCGTTATCTATCAGATCTACCCGCGCTCCTTCCAGGACACGACGGGAGACGGTGGCGGCGATCTGCGCGGCATTGCCTCGAGGCTGGCTCATGTCGCTTCACTTGGCGTCGACGCCGTCTGGCTGTCGCCCTTCTTCAAGTCGCCGATGGCCGACATGGGCTACGACGTTTCCGACTACACAGCCGTCGATCCGATGTTCGGCACATCAGAGGATTTCGACGCGGTGGTCGCCGAGGCGCACCGTCTCGGCCTGAAAATCATCATCGACCAGGTCCTGTCGCATTCGTCCGACCGGCACGAATGGTTCGTCGAAAGCCGCGCGACCCGCGACAACCCTAAGGCGGACTGGTATGTCTGGGCCGATCCGAGCCCGGACGGCACCGCGCCCAACAACTGGTTGTCGGTCTTCGGCGGCCCCGCCTGGGAGTGGGATGCGACCCGCAGGCAATACTACATGCACAATTTCCTCGCCTCGCAGCCGGACCTGAACTTTCACAATCCGGACGTTCAGGACGCGTTGCTGGAAACGGTGCGGTTCTGGCTGGAGCGCGGCGTCGACGGGTTCCGGCTGGATACGGTCAACTACTATGTCCATGACCGCTGGCTGCGCAGCAACCCGCCGCTGGCGACAAGCGTCGCCGGCACCAACACCGAAACCAATCCCTACCTCTACCAGGAGCATCTGTTCGACAAGACGCAGCCAGAAAACCTCGCCTTCCTCAGGCAGTTTAGGGCGCTGCTCGACGAATATGAGGGCCGTGCCGCTGTCGGTGAGGTCGGCGACGAAACCCGTTCGTTGCAGACGCTCGCCGCCTACACCGCCGGCGGCGACAAGCTCGACATGTGCTACACTTTCGACCTGCTCGGTCCGCAGTTCTCGGCAGGACACGTGCGCGGCTGCGTCGAAGCCTTCGAGAGTGCGGTCTCCGACGGCTGGGTCTGCTGGGCGTTTTCCAACCACGACGTTGTTCGCCACGTGACGCGCTGGGCAAGGCCCAGCGGTGATCCGGAGAGGATGGCGAAATTCTCGATCGCGCTGCTGTCGTGCCTGCGCGGATCGATCTGCCTCTATCAGGGCGAGGAGCTTGGTCTGGAGGAGGCGGAATTGGCCTTCGAGGACCTGCGCGATCCCTATGGCATCCGCTTCTGGCCCGGGTTCAAGGGCAGGGATGGGTGCCGTACGCCAATGGTCTGGGAAGCTGGCGCTGACAATGCCGGGTTTTCAACCGGCAAGCCGTGGCTTCCGGTCCCGGCGAGCCATCGCGCTCGTGCGGTCAATGTCCAGAACGGCGAGGAAAAGTCGGTTCTAGCCAGCTACCGGGCGATGCTCGCTTTGCGCAAGCGGCATCCGGCACTGGTGGGGGGCTCGATCCACTTTCTCGATGCCGAGGGCGATGTGCTTGCCTTCATGCGCGATGGCGGCGGTGAAAAGCTGCTCTGCGTCTTCAATTTCGCCGATGAGCCGGCCATCTGGCCGTTGCCGCAGGATATCGGTGTCGCAGAGACGATCGATCTTGGCGCCGGTGCCGCCTTGCAGGACGACGCTCTGTCACTGCCGCAGCTAAGCTGCTTTCTCGGGCGAGCCGGCTGATCTCTCTACTGGATCCTCATTGAACGAGCGCGGAGCGTCCGCAAGTCGCGCCCATGATCCGGACATCGGCCTCGCCGACGCGCACGCCCAGTGCCGCCAGCACGTTATAAACCAATGCGTCGACAGGTGCAGTCACACCGTTCAGCAACGTCACAACTGCCGGCTTCACCGTCCCAAGCAGGGCGGTTACATCAAGCCCGAGACCCAGCGCCCCGACCGAAAGCGACAAGTTGTTGACCAGCGACGTGGTGAGGGATTGCGTCAGATTTTTCGTGGAAGCCGTCTTTATCGTCTTGTTGGCGATTTCGGTGCTGTTGAAGGTTAGCGTCGTCGGGTCGTTGTTGGTGATCGCGACCGCTGCCGAACCGTTCACTTGCAGCAGGGGAGGTTAATCAGAAGGAGCTTGAGGCTGACGCCTGCGATCTCGGCAGCTTGGAACGACTGCGGGTTGCTGAAGTCGGCGAAGGCGGTGGGGCTGTTGTCGGCGTCGCTGGCGCCAAGGTGCAGCGAGGCTATGCCCGGACGTGCGGCAATGGAAACCTTCAAACTGTCGGGGTGCCCCGTCGGGCAGCTGATGTCGGTCAGCTTGGCCTCGGCATGAGCCACTTCGACATGCAGCGGCAGTTTGACGGACAGGAGGCTGATGCCGCCACCGAGATTCGAATTGCCGATGCCGACGGATGCCACCAGCTTGATCCGCGTCTGCGCGGTGCGCACCACCGTGCCATCGCCGACTGTCAGCCAAGGCGAAACTTGTGCAGGTTCGCCGATGGCGATGGACAGCGTGGTGGAGGTTAGCCCTGGAACGGTGGCGCCGAGATTGATGTCGACCTGCCTCGAGCCGTTCGCCAGCGCGGCGGCGGTGGTCAGCATGCCCATGGCGTTGGCGTCGATCACAAGGCCGGTCGACTCTTGCCCGAGACCCAGTTGGCCGACTGATCCAAGATCGACAAGATGATTGAGCGGGATCTTCACCGTGCTGGTGGCTCTGGACGCGATTGTCTGCAAAGCGAGCTTGCTGGTGCTGCCAACTGGCGAGACGTTAGCCATGGCCGTGGCGATCTGGCCCACCGTCGCTTTCGACGCCAGCACCTCCGAATAGCTGACGCCTGTCAGTTGCAGCTGGACGGCAAGAGCGTCGACGAACGAAAGCGCGTTGATATCGGTCGAGATCAGCGCATTGTAGTCCATGACGCTGAGCGAGATATTGCCACCAAGGAGCCCGCTGAGAAGCGCGTTGAGGATACCGCCATTGACGCTGAGAAGCCTGGACCCGACCGAAAACCTCGCCTGCGCCGTCATGCTGGCGATGGCTTGGGTGCCGATAACCGGCGTAGGGATGAGTGAACTCGCGAAATAGCGGGCGGGAACCTTATGCAGCGTGACATGGACGGCGTTGTAGGGCGTCTTACCGGCTTCGAAACGCTTGTCGACGCCGAGCGACGACTCCGGTGAATATCGGCCGGCGGTGACCGACACTATGGTCTTTCCGAGAGTAGGAACGATCGTCTGTCCTGCCTTCTGAACGACGATACCCGGCATTCCGTTGTCGCCGAGTGTGGTCACCACCGCGGCCTCTATGTTGTTGATGTTCGAGGCGGCGGAGATTGCCGCCAGATCGGTCATCGCCTGCGCCTCCCGGCGCTCCAAATAGATCGAACCTTCATCGATGGCGACGGCAGCCAGCGCCAGCGCGAACGGTGCGCTCAGCGCTGTCATGACGGTGAAGTTCGCCTTCAGGTCGCCAAGCATCGAGTGGGCGACCCGGCCGATCCTTTCCAGCAGAGTGTTCGGCATTCAGATGCCTCCGACCCGTATTGTCGATCTGCGTGAGATCGTGGTTCCTGGCATGGACAGCGCCGGAAACAGGTTCCAGATCGGCAGATTGCGGGCATCGTATTGGACGGACACCACGAACTGTTTTCCGTCGGCCGTGCTGTCCTTGGCCTGATAGGTCAGCTTGCCGGAATCAACGAAGGGATATCCGCCGGCATTGTTGTTGACAAAACTGGTCACCAGCGCCTGGCGCTCGGCTTCGTTTAGCCCGGCGATTGCCGTGCGTGCGGCGTCAGCCGCGATTTGCTGCACGGAATTGCTTGCACCAAAATAGATACCGTACGCAACCATGCCGAGCAAAAGCAAGATGAAAATGGGCGAAAGCAGCGCGAATTCGATTGCGGAAGTTCCGGACTGCTCTCTAAACTGGCATAATTTGAGTCTTAACTGGCGAATTTTACGCCACTTTATAGAGGTTGTCTTAGTTTGTATGCTGTGCATGCCATTCGCCCATCGGAACATACCGAAGTCCGCGAAAGATGTAACCCATGGTTGCTTAAAGGCGCATTAAAACATTTCCGCAAAGTGGAATCGACGACAAGTTTCTTGCCGGAAACGAAAGCTTGAAGTCGGAAACGGAGCCAAGCCGATGGTTCGACTGCTTTTCTGCCGACTGCAAAGCCGCTGTCGGCGTGCCTTACTTTGGGTGACCCCTAGAGTCTGTTGAAATAAAAAATCACCACGTTACTGTCTGGCCACCAGCTGCCGGAAAGGGAACCGGCGGCGCGCTCAAAGGAACCATCCAATCGGTTTCGCGGCGTCAACACTCAAGAGGCGTAGCTGAAAGGCCGCCTCGACAGGGAGAACTCCATGCTGAAAAATATGCTGAAGGCGACGGTATTCGCCACAACCATGGCCTTGGCCGCCGGCACGTTCTACACGCCGGCTTTCGCCGAGACCGTCTATAACCGCGGATCCGCCGCCGAAGCGGAGACGCTCGATCCGCACAAGACCTCGACGGTCTACGAAGCCGATATCATACGCGACCTGTTCCAGGGCCTCGTCATGCATGACCAGAAGACGAACCTCATTCCGGGCGCCGCCGAAAGCTGGACAGTGTCCGACGACGGCACCGTCTACACCTTCAAGCTGCGCAAGGACGGCCTCTGGTCGGATGGCAGCCCGGTGACGGCGGACGACTTTGTCTATTCGTTCCAACGGCTGGAAGATCCGGCCACCGCTGCCGAATACGCTTCCATGCTCTATCCCGTGAAGAACGCCGAGGAAGTCAACACCAAGAAGGGCAAGCCGGAGGATATGGGCGTCAAGGCGATTGACGCAAATACCCTCGAAGTCACGCTCAAGGCGCCAACGCCTTACTTCTTGGAGATGCTGACCCATCAGGCGACCTATCCGGTCAGCAAGGCATCTATCGAAAAGCTTGGCGCCGACTGGGTCAAGGCAGGCAAGCTGGTCTCCAACGGGGCCTTTACAGCGGCGGAGTGGATTCCCAACGACCATCTGAAGCTGGTCAAGAATCCGAAATTCTGGGACGCCGCGAGCGTCAAATTCGACGTGGTCAACTACATCCCGACCGAGGATCGCTCGTCGGCGATGAAGCGCTTCGAGGCCGGCGAATTCGACAGTTACGGTGACCTGCCGACAGAACAGCTCGCCGATCTCAAGACCAAATTCGGCGACCAGATCCGTGTCGGGCCATACCTTGGCACCTACTATTTTGCGATCAAGACCGACAAGGCGCCGTGGGACAACGTCGAATTGCGCAACGCCATCTCCATGGCAATCGATCGCGACTTCCTTGCCGAAAAGGTCTGGCAGAACTCGATGCTGCCTGGCTATTCGATGGTGCCTCCGGGCATTGAGGGCTATACGCCGGCACTGGCCAAGTACGCGGACATGTCGCAGATCGACCGCGAAGACGAAGCCAAGAAGGTGCTTGAGAAGCTTGGCTACACGCCCGAGAAGCCGCTCAAGATGGAAATCCGCTACAACACTTCGGAAAACCACAAGAACACGGCGGTCGCCATCCAGGAGCAGTTGAAGCCGCTCGGCGTCGAAATCACACTGCTCAACACCGACACCAAGACCCACTACTCCTTCCTTGAGCAGAAGGGCGATTATGACGTGGCACGTGCCGGCTGGATTGCGGACTACAAGGATCCCGAAACCTTCCTCGGCATCTCCCGCAAGGCCAGTGGCAACAACTATTCGGACTACAGCAGCCCGAAATTCGAGGAAGCCATGGACAAGGCGGCGGCCGCCGGCGGCAAGCCCGAAGAGCGCATGAAGGAACTCGCTGAGGCCGAGCGTATCCTCGTCGACGATGTCGGCAACATCCCGCTTCTCTACTATAGCTACAAGGATATCGTTTCCTCGAAGCTGCATGGCTTCGACGACAATGTGATGGACATCCATCCGTCCCGCTTCATCAGCAAGGACTGATCCCTTAGCTGGGCCGCCGCGCAACCCAATGCGTGGCGGCGCTGGTTTGCCATCGCATCGGCCTGGGAACCGGAATCGATTTTCGGCAATGTCGGTGCGAGGATTTGAAGGCTAGAGCGCAATCGTCCAGCTGGACGCGCGCTGCTCTGGATCAAGCGGGGAACCGATGCTGCGTTACGTATTCCGGCGGCTCCTGACCGCCATCCCGACGCTGTTCGTCATCGTGACCGTGGCGTTCTTCCTGATACGCGTCGCGCCTGGCGGCCCGTTCAATCAGGAGCGGGGCCTGAGCCCCGAGATCAGGGCCAATCTCGAAGCGCAGTTCGGCCTCAACGACCCGCTCTGGCTGCAATATGTCCACTATCTCGGCAATCTGCTGCGCGGCAATTTCGGTCCGAGCTATAACCTGCCGGATTTTACCGTCACCGAATTGTTTGCAAGGGGCCTGCCCGTTTCAATCCAGATCGGCGCCTCGGCGCTGATCCTGGCACTGCTGCTCGGCGGCATACTCGGCACCATTGCCGCGCTCAATCAGAACAAGCTTGCCGACTACTCGGTCATTGCGCTGGCCGCCGCCGGCAGCACCATCCCGACCTTCGTCATCGCGCCGGTGATCCAGCTTTTGTTCGGTCTGACCTGGAAGCTGCTGCCGATCGGCGGCTGGGGTGATGGCGCCGTGCTCAACAAGGTCGGCCCGGTGCTGACGCTTGCCCTGCCGCAGATCGCCATCGTCGCGCGCCTGATGCGCGGCTCGATGATCGAATCGCTGCGCTCGCACCACATCCGCACCGCCCGCGCGCTCGGCCTGTCGGACTGGTCGGTGGTCGTCAAGCATGCGCTGCGCGGCGCCATCCTGCCGATCGTCTCCTTTACCGGTCCGGCGGCAGCCGCGCTGCTCACCGGCTCGATCATCGTCGAGACGATCTTCGCTGTTCCCGGCGTTGGTCGCTATTTCGTCGATGCCGCGCTCAACCGTGATTACACGCTGGTCATGGGCACCGTGGTGGTCATCGCGCTGTTCACCATCGTCTTCAACCTGATCGTCGACGTCATGTATGCCTTCGTCGATCCGAGGGTGCGCTATGACTGACATTGCAGCCACCGCACCGGCCGTCGTCGGCCGCTCCCTATGGGGCGATGCCTGGGCGCGCCTCAAGGCCAATCGCGCCGCCATGTTCAGCCTGTATTATCTTGCCTTCATTGCCGTCATTAGCGTGTTCGGGCCCTCTTTGGTGCCGCATCGATACACCACCATCTACGCCGACTATGTGCGCACGCCGCCGAGCTTCTCGTCTTATCCGAAGGCCGACATGATCGAAACCGCGCTCAAAGAGGCGATCAAGCGTATGCGTGTCGACATCAAGGAGTGGCGCCAGGAAGGCAATCGCATCTTCGTCACCGTCACATCGTCCAAACCGATCGATGACCGCAACGTCCGCTATCTCGACCGTTCCGATGCCTTCGACGACACCAAGATCGAGAGCAAATCGCCTGACGGCCTCGAAGCGGTGATGAGCGCTTCGATCAGGCAGCAATATTTCCTGTTCGGCACCGACAATACCGGCCGAGATCTGCTGTCGCGGACGCTGATGGCCGGGCGCATTTCGCTGGCCATCGGCCTGCTCGCTGGGGTCGTCGCCGGCGTCATCGGCGTGCTCTACGGCGCTACAGCCGGCTTTGTCGGCGGCAAGGTCGACGAGGTGATGATGCGCATCGTCGACGTACTCTATTCGCTGCCGTTCATCTTCTTCGTCATCATGCTGGTGGTGTTCTTCGGCCGGAACTTCGTGCTGATGTTCCTGGCGGTCGGCGCGGTGCTGTGGCTCGATATGGCACGCATCGTGCGCGGACAGGCGCTGTCGATCCGGCGCCAGGAATATGTCCAGGCAGCGGAGGCGATGGGCGTTGGCCAGCGCGGCATCCTGATCCGCCACGTCATCCCCAACCTGCTCGGCCCGGTGGTGATCTACATGACGCTGCTGGTGCCGCAGGTCATCATCCTGGAGAGTTTCCTGTCGTTCCTCGGCCTCGGCGTCCAGGAACCGATGACCAGCTGGGGCGTGCTGATCTCGACCGGCGCCCACAACATCGGCTCGGCCAACTGGCTGCTCCTGTTCCCGGCCTTCTTTCTCGTCTCGACGCTGTTTGCGCTGAATTTCGTCGGCGATGGCCTGCGCGACGCACTCGACCCCAGGGATCGCTGAGATGGTCGCTTCCGAAACGATCCTCAGCGTCAAGGACCTTCGGGTCCGCTTCCGCACGCTCGATGGCGCGGTCGAAGCCGTCAAGGGCATCAACATCCACGTTAATGCAGGCGAGACCGTCGCCGTGGTCGGCGAATCCGGCTCCGGCAAGAGCCAGACGATGATGGCGGCGATGAGCCTGCTGGCCTCGAACGGCGAGGCGACAGGCGTCGTCGACTATCGCGGCCGCAACCTTTTGACCCTGAGCAAGTCCGAGTTGAACAAGGTCCGCGGCCGTAAAATCAGCATGATCTTCCAGGAGCCGATGACCTCGCTCGATCCGCTTTATTCGATCGGCAACCAGCTGATCGAACCGATCCGCCGACATCGCGGGCTTAGCGCGGCACAAGCACGCGAAGAGGCGCTCAAGCTCTTGCAGCTGGTCCATATTCCCGATCCCGAGCGGCGGATGAAATCCTACCCGCATGAGATGTCGGGTGGTCAGCGCCAGCGGGTGATGATCGCCATGGCGCTGGCCAACGATCCCGACATTCTGATCGCGGACGAGCCGACGACGGCGCTCGACGTGACGATCCAGGCGCAGATCCTCACGCTGCTCGCCGAACTGCAGCGCAAGCTCGGCATGGCGATCGTCTTCATCACCCATGATCTCGGCATTGTCCGGCGCTTTGCCGACCGCGTCTATGTCATGCGCTACGGCGAGGTCGTCGAGGAGGGCGAGGCAGAAGCGATCTTCGTCAACCCTCAGCATGCCTATACCAAGATGCTGTTGGCCGCCGAGCCGACCGGAAGCAAGGCGCCGCCGCCGCCAAACGCGCCCGTCCTGCTCGAAGGCCGGAATGTCGAAGTGACTTTCAAGATCGGTGGCGGGTTTCTTGCCGGAGAGCCGCTGATGCTGCGCGCTGTCGATCACATTTCGATCCGGCTGAAACGAAATCAGACTATCGGCATCGTCGGCGAATCCGGTTCGGGAAAATCAACGCTTGGCCGGGCGTTGCTGCGGCTCCTGCCGAGCGATGGCGTCATCCGCTTTGGCGATCGCGATATTTCCGCCGCCGACCGTCAGGCCATGCGGCCGCTGCGGCGCGAATTGCAGCTCGTCTTCCAGGACCCGTTCGGTTCGCTGTCGCCGCGCATGACCGTCGGCCAGGTCATCACCGAAGGGCTTCTGGTGCATGAGCCGTCCCTGTCGGGCAGGCAACGCGATCTGCGCGCGGTCGAGGCCTTGCGCGAAGTCGGGCTCGATCCGAATACGCGCAATCGCTACCCGCACGAATTCTCCGGCGGCCAGCGCCAGCGCATCGCCATCGCGCGTGCGATGATCCTCAAGCCCAAGGTGGTTGTCCTCGATGAGCCGACGTCGGCGCTCGACCGTTCCGTCCAGAAGCAGATCGTCGAATTGCTGCGCAAGCTGCAGGCCGACCACGAACTGTCCTACCTGTTCATCAGCCACGATCTCGCCGTCGTGCGCGCCATGGCCGATTACATCATCGTCATGAAGCAGGGCAAGATCGTCGAGGAAGGACCGACCGAGGCGATCTTCAGCAATCCGCAAGCCACCTACACGCAGACGCTGATGAATGCGGCCATCGACGTCACACGGTTTCGCTTGAGCGCATAGCGCCGCCGCTCAGGTCCGCAGCGGATGATGGTCGTTTCGGGAGCCAAACAGCCCGCGTCCTCCCCGGGGGGCGCGGGCTTTCTGTTAGGCCTTTCGGCGGATTGGTTCCTGGACCAGACCTGTCGGCCGAAGGGTTTGTCGACATGAGTTCTGTTTGACATAGAGGCATTACGGCAATAGCGTGCTCACCTGGTATAAAAGGTATGCCACGTGATTGGGGTTCAGATCAAACAGCGGAAGCTTTCCGACGAGGTCGTAGAACACCTCGAGCGGCTGATCCGCACCGGAGAGTTGGCCGAAGCCGACAGACTCCCGTCGGAACGGGAACTCATGCGGCAGTTCGGGGTCGGACGCCCCTCAATCCGGGAGGCGCTGCTGCATCTGAGCAAGATGGGCCTTGTCGAGGTGCGATCCGGCGAGCGTGCCCGCGTCACCCGCCCCACGCCCCAATTCGTGATCGACGCCCTCTCGGGGCCGGCACGGCACATGATTTCGGCCCCAGGCGGGGTTCACGACTTCCAGAGCGCGCGTCTGTTTTTCGAGGTCGGGCTTGCCCGCAACGCCGCTGTGAATGCCACGCCAGAGGACATTGAAAGCTTCAAGGAGGCGCTCGAAATAAACCGGCAGTCGATCGGCGACCTCACGCGCTTCGAGCGTACGGACGTGGACTTCCACTACGTGCTGGCGGTGATCACCCGCAATCGAATCTTCACAGCCATCCACGCGGCATTAGCCGAATGGCTGCTCGAACAGCGGCGGACGACTTTGGCCGAAGGTGAAGACCGCAAGGCCTACGAGGCCCATCGCGAAATCTTCGAGGCGATCGCGGCGCGCGATCCGGACGGGGCCGAAGCGGCGATGCGCAGGCATCTGGAATATGTATCGAGGCGCTATCTGGAAATCGCGAGGCCCAAGTGATGACGAGCTTCGTCGTCTGGGTCGATTTCCGCCTCAAGCCGGGCGCCCGGGACAGCTTCCGAAAGCTGGTCGACGCCAATGCGATCGCGTCGGTGCGCAGCGAGGCCGGCTGCCGCCGCTTCGACGTGACGGAGGCGCGCGGCGAACCGGACCGGATCGTGCTCTACGAAATTTACGACAGTGAGGCCGCCTTCGACGAACACTGCCGCACGATTCATTTCGACGAGTTCAACACGCTAAGCGCGCCGCTCGTCGACACCAAATTGGTGACGATCTGCGATCTCGTTCTCGAGGCGACACCTTGAAGAATGCATAGCCGGTTAGCGCCGGTTTGGGCGAAAGGGGAGGAAGTGCATGTCGCAACCAGGTCTCAAGGCGTTAGCCGCTCACCGGCGGGTCAAGCTCGGCACGCTCGTCGCCGAGTTCGCGACGCCGGGAATCGGGCATATTCTGAAGTCCGCCGGCTGCGACTTCGTCTTCTTCGATATGGAGCATTCGGGCTTCAGCCTGGAGACGGTGAAGAGCGCGATCCGCTATTTCGAGGCGGCCGACCTGCCGGTGATGGTGCGTGTGCCGTCGCAGGACTACCATTTCCTCGCCCGCGCCATGGATATGGGCGCCGAAGGCCTGATCGCGCCGATGGTGAGCACCGTCGAACAGGCGCGGCACATCATCAATTCCATGAAATACCATCCTGCTGGCGCTCGCGGCGTGGCGTTGCAGATCGCGCATGACCGCTACCGTCCGGGTTCGGTTGCAGACAAATTCGAAGCGGCCAACCAGCGCTCGGCATTCATCTGCCTGATCGAAACCGCCGACGGCGTCAAGAACATCGATGGCATTGCGGGATTGGACGGGGTCGATTGTCTGTGGGTCGGACATTTCGATTTGTCGGTCTCGCTCGGCGTTCCCGGCGATTTCGCCCATCCCACCTTTACCGACGCGATGGACAAGATCGTTGCCGCCGCCAAGAAGCACAACAAATCGCTCGGACGCCTGGTGCCCAACGTGCAGCAGGGGCACGACTTCTATGCGCAAGGCTTCGATTTCATTTGCTATTCGGGTGATGTCTGGGTCCTGCACGATGCGATGGCCGACGCGGTCTCCAAGATCCGGGCCGTGTGCGAGTGAGGCGGAGGAGACGATGGCCAACACAATGTTCAGGGTGGCGCTCTCCGGTGATTTCCGCAAGCCGGACGGCTCGCCGACCTATCCCGACTTCGACTTGGAGCCGCTGCGCAATGCGCCCGATGTCGAGATGGCGTTCCTGGAATCGAACAACTCGCTGCGCGCCGAGCAGCTTGAGGATTTCGATGCGCTGATCCTGCTCACCCATCGCTTCGATGCGATGAGTGTCCCGAAGAGCGGCCGCCTGGCCGTCGTCGCCCGTTTCGGGGTCGGCTACGATACCGTCAATGTCGAGGCCTGCACCGCCGCCGGTATCGCGCTGGTCATCACGCCCGACGGCGTGCGACGGCCCGTCGCCATATCCGTCATCACCTTCATGCTGGCACTGACCGGCAAGCTGCTCACGAAGGACACACTGACCCGCAAGGGACCTCATGGATTCGACAAGCGTTCGCAGCATATGGGCGTCGGCCTGGTCGGGCGGACGCTGGGATCGCTCGGCATTGGCAACATCGGTGCTGAGGTCTTTCGCATGGCGAAGCCCTTCGACATGAAATTCATCGCCCATGACCCATTCGCCGACAGGAAGGTCGCTGCCGAACTCGGCATCGAACTGGTCGGGTTGGAGGACCTGTTCCGCCGCGCCGACGTGCTGTCGGTGAGCTGTCCGCTGACGCCTCAGACCCATCACATCGTCAATGCCGAGCGGCTCGCCCTGATGAAGCCGACGGCTTACCTGATCAATACCGCGCGCGGCCCGATCGTCGACCAGAAGGCGCTGACGAAAGTGCTGCAGGAGCGCCGCATAGCCGGCGCGGGGCTCGACGTGCTGGAGCAGGAGCCGCCGGACGCCGCCGACCCGATCCTCAAGCTCGACAACGTTATCCTGGCGCCGCACGCGCTCTGCTGGACCGACCAGTGCTTTGCCGGCAACGGTGCCGCCGACGTCAAGGCGGTGATCGAGGTGCAGCACGGCCGCGAACCGCGCGGCGTGGTCAATCGCGAGGTGCTTTCGACAGAAGCATGGAAGGATCGGTTGGCCGGTTTCGCCGCACGCTTCGGGGCGTAGGAGTACGAGAATACGGCGCGCCGCCACGGCCCTTCGCGGCGGCTTCACGGGAGGAATGCTCGACCGCCGCGCCCGCGGACGAGTGACGCAAACGGAAAAATGGGAGGACCAAGCACTATGAACGATCATGAAAAACGTGACTTTCAGGCAGGCCTCGAAGCAGAGGTCGATGCCTTCATGCGTGGCGAAACCACCCGCCGAACTTTCATAACCCGCTTCGGCCAGATGACCGGCATGCTGGCGGCGTCCGGGCCGATCCTGGGCATGATGACGGATTGGGCGCTGGCGCAGCAGAAGCTCGAACTCGCGGACGCCGGCTCGCCGCTCGGCCAGGCTCAGGCCGCGGCCATGAAGGCGTCGATGGAAGGGCCGGCGGACGGCTCCGCCTTCCGCGCGGTCGAGGCGGCCAAGGTGCATTCCGGCGTCACGCTCAACATGACTTACGAGGCAGGCCTGCAGGCGCTCGACCCGCGCAATTTCAGTGGGCCGATGTGGGAGCAGCTTACGGGCATGAAGTCGAATGTGGTCGAACTGTCGAACCCGGACCAGTACTCCAAGGCGGTGGCCGAGCACATCGCCGGCTCAGGCGCCTATGACGTCCTCGACATCTCGCCGGCCTGGACGCCGTCGCTCGCTGATGGCGGCGTCATCGCGCCTCTGGACGATTACATCGCCAAATACATGAACTTGGCCGATCTCGAGGATTATCATCCGCTCTACAAGGCACTGCCGACCTACAAGGGCAAGGTCTGGGGCTTCTTCGACGACGGCGACATGTTCGCTCTCTACTATCGCAAGGACATCTTCGAGGATCCGAAGATGGTGGAGGCATACCAGGCCAAGTTCAACGCCAAGCTTGCACCGCCGAAGACCTGGGAGGAGTATGCCCAGATCGCCCAGTTCATCACTGACCAGATGGCGCCCAACGTTTATGGCGCGGGCCATTTTCGAAAAGCCGGCAGCCCAGGAAACCAGTTCGATTTCCTGCAGCAGTATCGCGCCAACGGCGGAAAACTGTTCGGCGACGACATGAAAGCCGGCCTGGTTTCGGATGCCGGCGTCAAGACGCTGCAAAACATGATTGCCGCCAATGCGGCGTCGATCCCCGGCAACAACGAGCTCGACGCCGTCTCGCTGTGGGCGGCGTTCCTCACCGGAAAGGTGGCGATGATCTACTCCTGGCCGCCGTCAGGCCGGATGGCCGCGAACTATTCGCAGTCCGCGACTGCAATCAACTTCATCCCGCAATCACAGATCGCCGGCAAGGTCGGCTACGCGGTCGTGCCCGGCAATCCTGAACATGCGACCGGCTATAACAAGGCGCTGTCGGCAGATTCGGCCAACCCCGAAGCGGCCTACTTGTTCATGCAGTGGGTATGCTCGCCGCCCGTCTCGCTTGCTCGCTGCATGCTGCCCTATGCGCTTCGCGATCCTTACCGCATCTCCCACTTCAAGTCCGAGCTCTACGGCGCGCTGTTCCCGAGCGCCAAGGAGTATCTCAGCAACCTCAACAACTCGGCCAATGTTGGCCTCCTCGATCCGATCATGCCCGGTGCGCAGGACTATTTCCTCAGCATCGACCGCATGTGCACTGCAGTGTGGGCCGGTGCGGATCCGAAGGCGTCGCTGGAAACGGCGGCGGCCGAGTGGAACGAGACGACCGACCGGCTCGGCGTGGATTCGCAGAAGGCATTCTACACCGAGTTCCTGAAACTGCCGGGCGCCACCGCCGACAACACGGTGGAGAAGCTCGGCATGGCGGTCACCCTGTGAAGTCTCGGCCTGCGTCGGAGACGCCGGCCGGTTCTCTTGATCAAAATCGGTGTTGCGGGCGCTTGGTCCGCAACACCTCGTCGCAACCCAACCGCCAGGCGGATTCGGAATAATCGATGCAGCACACCGCCACCATCAGTCGCATGAAGGCCGCCGGCGCCCCGCCCCGGCTGTCGGGCTTCGCACAATGGGCGGATCGCCACTTCAAATGGCTGCTGGTCGCGCCAGCAGTGCTGCTGATCCTGGCGCTGTCGATCTATCCGCTGCTGTTTTCGCTGGTCGTATCCTTCATCAACTATGATTTCCAGGTGCCGGGCCACGCCTTTGTCGGACTGAAGAATTTCGAGCGGGTCGTGTTCGATCCCGTCGCGCGTTGGTCGCTGTTGCTGACAGCGTGGCTGTCGGGGGTCAGCGTCGCCATCGAATTCGTGCTCGGGCTTCTGGTGGCGTTGACCATGGTGCGCAGCTTTCCGGGCCGCGGCGTGATCATGTCGATCCTGATCGTGCCGCTGTTCATCAGCCCGGTCATCGTCGGCCAGGCCTGGACGCTGCTGCTGCAGCGGCCTTTCGGGCCGACCAACTACATCTTGACGCAATTGTTGGGGCAGGAGGTGACGATCGGCTGGATGACCGAAGCTCCATGGCTTTATGCTTCGCTGATCATCGCCGATGTCTGGCAGTGGACGCCATTCATGTTCGTCATCCTGCTCGCCGGGCTGACCGCCATTCCGCCGAACCTCTATGAGGCGGCGGAACTCGACGGCGTCAACGCCTGGCAGGCATTCTGGGCGATAACCCTGCCGCATCTCGCGCCGATGATGCTGCTGGCGCTAACCTTTCGGCTGCTCGACGCCATCCGCATGTTCGACACTATTTTCATCATGACCGGCGGCGGGCCGGGCACGCGGACCTATACCGCGTCCTACTATCTCTACACGGTCGGCTTTACCCAGTTCCATCTGTCGCAGGCGACCGCCGGGAGCTGGCTGTTCCTGATCTTCACCGCGCTCGTGGTGACGCTGCTGGTGCGGCGCCTGTTGAAGGCGGAGCCGGTCTGATGGCCGCCGTCGCGCCCGCCCGCCGCAGGAAACGCCGGTCGGTACCCATCGGCCGCATCCTGCTGCTCGGCTTCTTCCTGCTCTTCGTGCTGTGGCCGCTCTACTGGATGTTCAACACATCAATCAAGCCGAGTGACGACTACCTCACCGTGCCGCCGGTCTGGTTCCCCACCGCGCCGACGCTTGTCCACTACGAAGCCGCGCTGTTCGCCTATCGCGGCCTCGACGGGCTGATCAACAGCCTGATCATCTCACTGTCGGCAACGGTGCTATCGGCCTTGTTCGGCACGCTGATGGCCTACAGCCTGGCGCGCTACAACACCGGCGGCCAGCATCTGTCCTTCTGGGTGCTGTCGCAGCGTTTCCTGCCGCCCATCGGCATCGTGCTGCCGGTATTCCTGATTTATCGCGGCGTCGGCCTCTACGACACGCATATCGGCCTGATCATCGCCTATACGGTGTTCACGCTGCCGGTATCGGTATGGATGATGTTCGCCTATTTCCGCGGCATGCCGAAATCGATGGAAGAGGCGGCCCTCGTCGACGGCTGCACGCGCTGGGAAGCGTTCTGGCGCGTCGCGGTGCCGCTCGCCGCGCCCGGCATCGTCGCGGCGGCCGTCTTCGCCTTCATCGCCTGCTGGACGGAGTTCTTCTTCGCGCTGATCCTGACCAGCCGCACTGCTTTCACGCTGCCAACCGTGTTCCGCGCCTTCATCGGCTTCCAGGGCGCGCAATATGGCGAGGCGGCAGCCCTTGCCATCGTCTCCCTCGTGCCGTCGATCGCGCTGGGAGTACTTGCTCAACGACATCTCGTGCGCGGGCTGACGCTCGGCGCCGTTCGCGGATAGAAGGGATCGGCATGGCCGAAGTCAGGATCACCGGCTTGCACAAGCGCTACGGCGCCTTCCATGCCGTGCGTGGCATAGACCTCGATATTCGCGATGGCGAGTTCACCGTGCTGGTCGGCCCGTCCGGCTGTGGCAAGAGTACGCTGCTGCGGACCATCGCAGGGCTGGAGGAAAGTTCGGAAGGCACGATCGAGATTGGCGGCGAAGTGGTCAACGATTTCCGACCGCGCGACCGCGACGTGGCGATGGTGTTTCAAGATTATGCCCTTTATCCGCACATGAGCGTGGCGAAGAACATCGGCTTCGGCCTGAAGGCTCGCAAGATGCCCAAGCCAGAGGTGGAGGCACGCGTCGCCGAGGCGGCGCGCATGCTTGGCATCACTCCGCTGCTCAGGCGCTTTCCGCGTCAATTGTCCGGCGGACAGCGCCAGCGCGTCGCCATCGGCCGCGCTATAGTCCGCAACCCGCGCATCTTCCTGTTCGACGAGCCGCTGTCCAATCTCGACGCGCAGCTTCGCGACGAAATGCGCGGCGAGATCAAGCGCCTTCACCAGGACATCGCCACAACGATGATCTACGTCACCCATGACCAGATCGAGGCGATGACGCTGGCCGACCGCATCGTGCTGATGCGCGACGGGCTGATCGAGCAGCAGGGCGCGCCGCTCGACCTGTTCGAGCGCCCCGCCTCGACCTTCGTCGCTGGTTTTCTCGGTTCTCCGCGCATGAGCTTCCTGCCGGGCACGCTGAAGCTGGACGGCGGCGCTGCCGCCATCCGGCTCGCCGATGCGCTGCTTCCGGTCGCACCCGGCCGGCCCTCAATGGCGCCACCGACGGACAGCCAGTGCTGCTCGGGCTGCGGCCGGAACATCTGACTCGCGCGCACGCAGCAGCACCTGCGCAGGGCACATTTCGCTACGACGCAACGATCGACCTGCTGCAGCCGACCGGTTCGCGCAGCTATGCGACCTTCCGTCTCGCCGGCGCGCCGGTGATGGCGGAACTGCAGGCGCACGACGTCAGCCGTCCCGGCGAGAGGCTGCCGATCGACATCAACATGAACCGGGCCTCCATTTTCGACGCTAGGACCGAGCGAGCGATTTGACGAGGCAGCATCTCGAGCGTGGCTCATTCCCGGCAACCATCGTGAGCAGGATCAGCATTCGGCGGCACCCCTCTGCCACAGTCGAACATCTTGCTCCTGACGCTGGTCCAAGATCGCAACGGAAGTTCAATTTCATTTCCTGGGCAGCCCGTCATAATAAGGCTGGCGGCGGCATTGCAGGCATGTCTCGAGGAGGAGATGAAAATGCGGCTCAACAGGCCTTTTATTTTTGCAGGTAAAGTTTCATCGACGCTTTTTCCCGCAGCAGGGAGGAAACAGCATCGACGTTCGGCCATCCTGGCATGTGCGGCTGTGGTGGCCGGTTCCGCAATCGCTGGTTTCGGGGCACAAGGCGCCGAGATGGGAAACTGGATCACCACCTGGGCTGCCACACCTGCTCCGCGCTGGTCGGATGATCTTCCTGCGCCTTTCGGAGTGCCGGAGGTGCTGGAGAATCAGACCGTCCGCCAAGTTGCCCGCATCAGTGTTGGGGGCAACAGCGTCCGGGTTGTCCTATCGAACGCCTTCAGCGCTAAGCCGCTGACCATCGGTGCCGGCAGCGTAGCAATAGCAGGCAAGGACGGCGCCGTCGATCAGGCGACCCTGAAGCCCCTCACATGGGGCGGCAAGAGTTCTGTGGTCATTCCGGCGGGAGCCCCGATCCTCAGTGACCCCGTCGCCCTCCCGGCAGAAGCGCTTTCCGACATCTCGGTCAGCATCTTCCTGCCGAAGAAGACGGCGCTCTCGTCGGTGCATTGGGATGGTGTGCAAACCGCCTATATCTCCGGTCCGGGCAATTTCACAAATGACGCAGCGTTTGAAGCTGACAGCACACTCAAATCTCGCCTTTTTCTAAGCGATATATGGATTGACGCCGCGCCGGAATCCCAAGCGATCGTGTTTTTCGGGGATTCCATCACGGATGGGAATTGCTCGACCCCCGATGCCAATAATCGCTGGCCAGACCAAGTCGCCAAGCGATTGCAGGAGGCCAACCGCAAGGTCGCGGTGGTCAACGAAGCTTTTTCGGGCAATCGCGTGTTGACCGACGGTATGGGTGTCAATGCTCTGGCACGTTTCGATTCTGATGTCCTGAGCCATCCCAATGTCTCGACCGTCGTCGTGATGATGGGCATCAACGATATCGGTTGGCCCGGCGAAAAAGCAATCACGCCGGACGATAAGGAACCGATCGCCGAAGACATCATCAGCGGATACAAACAACTCATCGACCGCGCGCATGCCCATGGCATACGCATCGTAGGTGCGACGTTGACCCCTTTCGCCGACACCTTCAAAGGGCTTCCTACCGAGGGCTACTACACACCCGAGAAGGAAAAGATACGCGTCACTGTGAATGAATGGATCCGCTCCGGCGGCGGCTTTGACGGCGTGATCGACTTCGACAAGGTGATGGAAGACCCGGCCAAGCCGGGATACCTGCGCGACGACTACGACTGCGGCGATAACCTCCATCCCAATGACGCGGGATATAAGGCTATGGCGGACGCGGTCGATCTCGATCTCCTGTTGGGACCAGCTAAATAGGTCGCTACTGACCCTTGCCGTGCGGCTCAGGCACCGCGGCAAGGGTCGCCCCTTTTGGCTGAACACAGGCCTGCAGATCGCAAGGTTTGCTTCCTGCCCATGTCCGACAAGCAGGGTGTGAAATATTTTTCTGTGAATGAATTTTATTGAGCGGGTGAGGCGATCGCAAAATTGCCCGGGGAGCGGGTTTCGATCATCCGACAGCGTGAAAAGCCGGACGCGGCGGTTTCTTTGGCGGCCGCGCCCCTTTGATCGATAGACGCGGTAGTGGATAAGCCTTGCATGAACATTGTGATGTTTACCAACACATTCAGCCCGCATGTAGGCGGCGTTGCACACAGCGTCGCGTGGTTGTCGGAGACGCTGCGTGAGTTGGGACATGCAGTCCTGATCGTCGCGCCGGACTATGCGGAAGCAGTTCGATCAGAAAGCGACATCATTCGCGTCCCTGCGATCCAGAATTTTAACGGGAGCGATTTTTCGGTGCCGATCCCGTTCACCCGCTCTCTCGAGAAGACGCTGAACGCCTTCGAGCCGGATATTATCCATTCGCACCACCCGTTTCTCCTCGGCGACACCGCCCTTCGCACCGCCGCGTCGCGATCGTTGCCGGCCATATTCACCTATCACACCCGCTACGAACTCTACGGACACTACGTTGCGCAGGATGCACCGGTCCTCCAACGGCTCGTGCTCAGCCTTGCGGCGGGCTACTGCGATCTGTGCGACCATATCATCGCTCCAACGCTCAGCATTGCCGACCTCTTGCGCCACCACGATGTCACCAAACCGATCACCATAATCCCGACAGGGATTGATCTGGCCAGGTTCTCCAACGGAGATCGGCTGAGATTGCGGAGCCGCTTGGGAATAGCGGAAACCGATTTCATCGTCGGGCACGTAGGCCGGTTGGCGCCGGAGAAGAACCTGACTTACCTCACCGAAGCAGTCTGCCTGTTTCTTTCGCAGAATGAGCGCACGCATTTTATCGTCGCCGGCGACGGTTCGTCAGCGTCCGAAATGCGCCGGATGCTGGATGAAGCTGGTCTTCAGGACAGATGCCATCTGCTGGGCATGGTCGAAGGCGCCGATCTGGCCGACGTCTATGCCGCCATGGACGTCTTCGCCTTCTCGTCGCGCTCCGAAACCCAGGGTCTTGTGCTCGTCGAGGCCATGGCAGCCGGCATTCCCGTGGTTGGGCTTGATGAACCTGGAGTCCGTGAAGTGGTACACAACGGAAAGAACGGCCATCTCCTGTCAGCCGATGCGTCCCCAGCCCAATTCTCAAAAGCTCTCGCCAAGGTCCGCGCGATCACTCCACCGGGCCGAGCAGCGCTGCAAGAAGAAGCCGGACGGACTGCGGCCTCCTATTCACGATCTTCGACCGCCCAGCAGACCATCGATCTCTATTCGCGCGCTGTCGCGAGCCATATCGGTACCCGAGCTATCGGCACTCGCTCCTTTGAGGCGACGCTCGAAGGTCTCAAGCAGGAATGGAGAATCCTCGCCAACCTTGCGAATGCCGTCAAGGACGCGGTGGCGACGCGCAGTGACCCCGTAAAGTGACTGTGGAACCTTGGCTTGATGCGCCGATGGGTCCTGCTCGATGCGATTGGCTGGACGCAGGCGTTTGAGCGACAAGGTTGCCGGCGTTTGGTGACCGACGCAGCATAGCCAACCCATCCAGAATGGTTCCTGTTGATCCACAATATGGATCAAATCTCCGCCACAAGTTGCTTGATATTCAACCAATCGCGTGCGAATAAATCCATCATGCGAAATAACAGGTCCATATTGTAGACCTATTATTCGAGGCCCGGAGGAGCGGGAGGAGATCGCATCGTTCCGGTTTCGGCCTGAACGTTCAGGCCGGGCGCCGGTTCGAGTGGAGGAGCTTGAAGCATGACAGCTGCCAGCAACAACACGATGATCGTTGATACGCCGGCCGAGGTGCTGGATGCACGGCCCGGTTCGCGGCTGATGTGGCCGGTCGAGGCAGCGGCTTCGATCCTGCTCGTCCTCGTCGTCGGCCTGCTGCTTGCCGGCGTCATCTCGCGCTACGTGCTGTCGCTGCCGATCGTCTGGATCGACGAGGCCGCCTCCATCTCCTTTCTCTGGCTCGCCATGCTCGGCTCGGCAATCGCCATCGACCGTAACGAGCACCTGCGTCTTACCGTCTTCCTCGGCATGATCCCCGAGCGCGCCCGCGACTTCGTGAACGCGCTTGCTTTGCTCGTTGTGGCGACGGTGCTGCTCGCGTTGATCGTGCCGGCAAGCCAGTATGTAGGGGATGAGTGGTACGTCACTTCGGCGGCGCTCAACATTCCAATGAGCTTCCGCGCCTCGGCAATTGTCGTTGGGCTGGCGCTGATGTCCGTCATCGCCGTGGGCCACGCGATCCGCGCGGCGACGCTTGCCAACCTGGCCGCCGCTATCGCCGTTATCGCTGTACTGGCTTTGTTCGGCTGGCTGCTTTCGCCGTGGTTTCTCACGCTCGGCTACGCCAATATCCCGATCTTCCTCGTCGGCGTGGTGGCCGTCTGCCTCCTGCTCGGTGTGCCGATCGCTTTCTGTTTCGGCATCGGCACGATCGCCTTTATCGCCTTCAGCACCCATGTGCCGATGATCGTGCTTGTCGGGCGCATCGACGAAGGGATGTCGAGCCTCATCTTGCTGTCGGTGCCGATCTTCGTTCTGCTCGGCTGTGTGCTCGACGCGACAGGCATGGGCAAGGCGATCGTGGAGTTCATGGCGTCGCTGCTCGGCCATGTGAAAGCCGGTATGTCCTATGTGCTGCTAGGCTCGCTGTTCCTCGTCTCGGGCATTTCCGGTTCGAAGGTTTCCGACATGGCGACCGTCGCTCCGGCACTCTTCCCCGAGATGAAGCGGCGCGGCCACAAGCCCAAGGAGATGATCGCGTTGCTGGCAACCGGCGCTGCGATGGCCGATACGGTGCCGCCGTCCATCGTGCTGATTGTGCTCGGCTCGGTCGCCGGCGTTTCGATCGCCGCGCTTTTCACCAGCGGCTTCGTCATCGCCATGGTTCTGTTGCTCGTCCTTGCGGTGCTGGCGCGCTGGAAGGCCTCGGGCGAAAGCATGGAAGGCGTACATCGCGCTCCGTTTTCGGTTGTGTGGAAGACGCTGCTCGTCTCCGCCCCCGCACTGGTGCTTCCCTTCCTTATTCGCGGTGCAGTCGGCGGCGGCGTCGCCACCGCCACCGAGGTTTCCACGATCGCCGTGCTCTACGCGCTGGTCATCGGCGCGTTGTTTTATGGCGGCATCGGCGCGAAGAAGTTCTACGCCATGCTGGTCGAGACGGCGGCGCTGTCTGGCGCCATCCTGCTCATCCTCGGCACCGCCTCGGCGATGGCCTGGGCGCTGACGCAAACCGGCTTCGCCAACCAGTTGGCCGTCTACATGACGGACCTGCCGGGAGGCTGGTTCTCCTTCATGCTCGTCACGATCGCCGTCTTCATGGTTCTCGGCTGCGTCCTTGAAGGTCTGCCGGCGATCGTTCTGATGGCGCCGATCATGTTCCCGATCGCCGCCCGGCTGGGCATCAACGACGTGCACTATTCGATGGTCGTCGTGACAGCAATGAACATCGGGCTCATGGCCCCGCCCATTGGCATCGGCTTCTACATCGCCTGCAAGATCGGCGACGTCTCGCCCGACGAGGCCATGAATGCCATCTGGCCCTATCTCGGTGCGTTGCTTGTCGGCCTGTTGCTGATCGCCGCCGTCCCGGCGCTGTCGATAGCCTATCTCTAGGCACTCGGATTTAAACCAGGAGGAAACACAATGAATATCACCCGCCGCACCTTGCTGATAGGTACAGCCGCATCCATCCCGCTCGTGAGCACCATCCGCTACGCCGGGGCTCAGGCGGCGGAGTTCAACTACAAATACGCCAACAACCTGCCGCTCACCCACCCGATGAACCTGCGTGCGCAGGAAGCCGTCGACAAGATCCGCGAGGAGACCGGCGGCCGCGTCGCCATCCAGATATTCCCCAGCAACCAGCTCGGCGCCGACACGGACATGCTGAGCCAGGTTCGCTCGGGCGGCGTCGAATTCTTCACGCTGTCGCCGCTGATCCTTTCCACGCTTGTCGCCAATGCCTCGATCAGCGGCATCGGCTTCGCCTTCCCGAATTACGACGCCGTTTGGGCGGCGATGGATGGCGACCTCGGCAAATACGTGCGTGGCGAGATCGAAAAATCGAACCTGGTCGTCATGGACAAGATCTGGGACAACGGCTTCCGCCAGATCACCAGTTCCGTCGGCCCGATCTTGACGCCCGCGAACCTTGAGGGCTTCAAGATTCGCGTTCCGGTCAGCCCGCTCTGGACCTCCATGTTCACCGCCTTCAAGTCGGCGCCGGCCAGCATCAACTTCGCCGAGGTGTATTCGGCGCTGCAGACAAAGATCGTCGACGGGCAGGAAAACCCGCTCGCCATCATCTCGACGGCCAAGCTCTACGAAGTGCAGCAATTCTGCTCGGTCACCAACCACATGTGGGACGGCTTCTGGTTCCTCGCCAACAAGCGGGCTTGGGAAGCGATGCCGGAAGATGTGCGCGAAATCGTCGCCAGGAACCTCAACGAGGCCGGCGTAAAGGAGCGTGAGGACGTCGCCAAGCTCAATGCCACGCTTGAGGAGGAACTCGCCGCCAAGGGCATGAAGATCAACAAGCCGGATGCTGTCCCGTTCCGGCAGACGCTGAAGGACGCCGGCTTCTACGCCGAGTGGAAAGGCAAATATGGCGACGAAGCCTGGGCGATCTTGGAAAAGGCTGTTGGCGCCAGCCTGACCTGAGCGCCGGGCCGCTTCCCACGAAGGCAGCGCAGTAAAACATCGCGGCTTTTCGGACGGGATCGTACAGAAAGCGAAATTCTGGCGGGCCGGCCACGTGGCTCGCCCGCCAGATAACAGGCGCGGTTTTCTAAGGAATTCGAAGGTGGTCGACCGGCTCAGAGGAAAATCCGCAATCGTCTTCGGCGCAGGGTCGTCCGGACCCGGCTGGGGCAACGGTAAGGCCGCGGCGGTCGCCTTCGCGCGCGAAGGGGCGCGTGTCGCCTGCGTCGACCTCGCCGAGGCAGCCGCCGCCGAAACCGCGGCGATCATCCGCGATGAAGGCAACCAGGCGATCGCGCTATCGGCCGACGTGACCATTCTGGCCTCCGTCGAGGTGGCGGCAGCGGCAGCAATGGAGGCGTTCGGCGCCATCGACATCCTGCACAACAATGTCGGCGTGACCCACATGGGCGGTCCCGTCGAACTCGACGAGGACGAGTTCCAGGCCTCCCTCGATCTCAACATCGGACCGGTCTACCGCACCGCCAAGGCGGTGTTGCCGCATATGCTGAAGGGCGGCGGCGGTGCGATCGTCAATATCTCGTCGCTCGCCGCGATACGCTACGTCGGTTATCCCTATTTCGCCTATTATGCGACCAAGGCCGCGGTGAACCAGGCCACCGTGGCGCTGGCTATGCAGTATGCGCGGCAAGGCATTCGCGCCAACTGCATCATGCCGGGCCTGATCGATACGCCGATGATCTACAAGCAGATTTCCAGCCAGTACGGCTCGGCCGACGAGATGGTGGCCGCCCGCAACGCCATGGTACCAATGGGGAGGATGGGAACGGCGTGGGACGTCGCTGCGGCGGCCGTGTTTCTCGCCTCCCACGAGGCGCGCTTCGTCACCGGCGTTTGCCTGCCCGTCGATGGCGGCCAAAGTTGCGCCGTCTCCGAGTTGCGCTGACCATGAACATCGCGCCGCCCCCAGAACGCGATCAGACCGGCTCGCAGAGTGTCGACCGGGCCCTGAGCCTTCTTTCGATGGTCGGCCGGCACGCCGACCGCGGTGTTTCGCTCTCCGACATCGTCGAAGAGAGTAGGCTGAACAAGCCGACGACGCGCCGCCTGCTGCTGGCGCTGATGCGCGCGGGAATGGTCGAGCAGGACGAGACGACGCGGCGCTACTATCTCGGCGAGGAGGCCTACGTGCTGGGCAGCCTCGCCTCGCGACGTTTCGGCCTGCTTCAGGTCTCGATGGAAAGCCTGCTGCGCCTTTCGAAGAAGACCGAGGATTCGAGCTTCCTCTCGGTTCGCCGCGACACATTCTCAGTCTGCCTCTATCGCGAGGAAGGGACCTACCCGGTCAGGACCCACGCGCTACAGGCCGGCTTCGAGCATCCGCTGGGCGTCGGCGCCGGCTCGCTCGCAATGCTCGCGGCGCTCCGCGACGAGGAAGTGGAGGGGGTGCTGGCCGCCAATGACGCGGTGCTGAAATCGGACTACCCGATGCTTCCGGTCGAGCAGATCCGGCGCGACGTTGAAACCACGCGCACCAACGGCTATTCGCTCAATCCTGGCCGGATCGTCGCCAATTCCTGGGGGGTCGGGGTTGTGCTTCGCAGCGCGGACGGCCGGCCGGTGGGCGCACTGTCGATCGCCGCGATCGACAGCCGAATGCAGCCGGCAAGACAGCTCGAACTCGCTGGATATCTCACGCAAGAGGCAAAGCGCGTCGAGGAACGGCTTGCCCAGATGTTCACCTCGCGTGCACTCATGCGCGAGCACCAACCCGTAAAAAACCATGCCAGGAGAGCGCCTCGATGACGAAGGCTCAGATCGTCGGATGTGCGCATTCCGGGGTGTTCAATATGGTGGATGCGGCGGTCGCCAACTACGTGTCGCTGCTGGAGCACGCGAAATGATGACCATGGCTCCAGGCAGCGTGACGCCTTCCTCCACGCGCGTCATGAACCTCTCGCATTTTTTGACCCAGGCGGCACGACGCAATCCGGACGATATTGGCTTCGTCTGGCGCGAGCGGCAGTGGACATGGCGCGAGATGGAAGCGCGCGTCAACGCGATGGCCGCCGCGCTGCGCGACGAGTTTGGCGTGACAAAGGGCGACCGAATCCTCGTCCAGTCGGCCAATTGCAATCAGATGTTCGAATCGATGTTCGCCTGCTTCCGTCTTGGAGCCGTCTGGGTGCCGGCGAACTACCGCCAGTCGCCGGACGAGGTCGCCTACCTCGCCAAGGCGAGCGGCGCGCGCGGCCTGATCTGCGGCGCGGGCTTCCCGGCTCATACTGCTGCCTGCAGGGAAACAGCCCCCGGGATCTGCTTCGTCTTGTCGATCGGCGAGGCCGAATTCGGCGACGATTACGACGCGGTCGCCGCCCGTTTTGCCGGCCGGACCGTTCCCAGCGTCGCCGTTGATCGCGACGATCCCTGCTGGTTCTTCTTCACCTCCGGCACGACCGGCCGGCCGAAGGCCGCCGTGCTCACGCATGGTCAGATGGGCTTTGTCGTCACCAACCATCTGTGCGACCTGATGCCCGCCACGACGCGCGACGACGCCTCGATCGTGGTGGCCCCGCTTTCGCATGGGGCCGGCATCCACCAACTCGTACAGGTGGCGCACGGCGCCAAGTCTATCCTCCTGCCGACCGACAAGCTCGACGTGCCGACCGTCTGGACGCTGGTCGAAAAATGGCGGGTGACCAACGCCTTCACCGTGCCGACCATCCTCAAGATGCTGGTGGAGGACGACAGCGTCGACCGGTTCGACCATTCCTCGTTGCGCTATGTCATCTATGCCGGTGCGCCGATGTACCGCGCCGACCAGAAGCGGGCGATGGAAAAGCTGGGGCCGGTTCTGGTCCAGTATTTTGGCTTGGGCGAAGTCACCGGCAATATCACTGTGCAGCCTCCGGCCTACCATTCCGCCGAGGACGCTCCGCATGCGCGCATCGGGACATGCGGTTTCGAGCGCACGGCCATGCAGGTCGAAATCCAGGACGACACCGGCAATCCGGTCTCGCCGGGAGAAACCGGCGAAATTTGCGTGATCGGGCCGGCAGTCTTCGCCGGCTACCACGACAACCCGGAAGCCAACGCCGCGGCGTTCCGCAACGGCTGGTTCCGCACCGGTGATCTCGGCCATATGGCCGAGGACGGTTTCGTCTACATCACCGGCCGATCGTCCGACATGTATATCTCCGGCGGTTCCAACATCTATCCGCGCGAGATCGAGGAAAAGATCCTGCTCCATCCCGACATCAGCGAAGCCGCCGTTCTCGGTATTCCCGATCCCGTCTGGGGCGAGGTCGGCGTCGCGGTTTGCGTTGCCCGCGCCGGCGTTGTGTCCGAAACGATTGAGCTTGAGCGCTGGCTGGAGGGCAAACTCGCCCGCTACAAGATGCCCAAGCGCTTCGTGTGGTGGGAGACAATGCCCAAATCGGCCTATGGCAAGATCGCCAAGAAGCTGATCCGCGAAGAACTGGAGCGCCGCGGCGCGTTAACGCATGTCGCCCAAAAGTGACCTCGGTTTTGGGACAACGACATGCATAAAAACAAAAACCTAAAGCGCGTCGCATGAATCCGTTTCAACGCGACGCGCTTTAGACCCGTCCGAGCGCAAGCTCTCGGCATGAGGAGCAGGTGATGAACAGCAGCCACCAAAGCCGCGCCGTGGCGATCACCGGCGGCGCATCGGGCATCGGCCTTGAGACCGCTCGCCTCCTGACAGAGCGCGGCTTCGAGGTCTTCCTCCTCGACCTCGCCGCGGCAACGCTGGCTTCGGCCTGTACGGATCTCGGCCTGCCCGAGGAACGCGGCATCGTCTGCAACGTCGTCGACGAAGCGGCCGTCGACGAGGCCATTGGCCGGATCACGGCCGCGCACATTCTCGCCGCTGTCGTGAATTCCGCCGGCACAGCGATGGACCTGCCGTCGGTCGAAACCGCAGTCGAGGATTTCCGTCGCATCGTCGACGTGAACCTCACCGGAACGTTCATCGTCTCGCGGGCTGCGGCGCGCTACTGGCTCGAACGGAAGCAGCCGGGCGCGATCGTCAACATCACCTCGGTTTCTGGTCTTTGCGGCAACAAGGGCCGCAGCGCCTACGGCGCGTCGAAAGGCGGACAGAATCTACTCACGCTCGTCATGGCCAACGAGCTCGGCGTTAATGGCATCCGCGTCAACGCCGTCGCACCCGGGCCGATCGACACGCCGTTGACGCAGGCCGTCCACACCGAGGATGTCCGCCGGCAGTGGTTGGACCGCGTGCCGCAGCGCCGCTACGGCACGCCGCGCGAGATCGCCGGAGCGGTGGCTTTCCTGATTTCCGACGATGCCAGTTACGTCAACGGCCAGATTCTGGCCGTTGACGGCGGCTTCATCCATGCCGGCCTCGCAGCCTGAGATGGCTCCGATGCGCAGCATCCGCCATCCCGGTCCGATGGCGGCGGAACGGTTTGCAGCGATGCCCTGCGTGGCAGAGCCGCTGACGTTGCGGCTCGAACCTGGCCGCTCCATTAATGACGCCGTGGCGCAGGCCCTCGCGGAGGCCGGGTTCAGCGGCGGCTATATCCGCCTGCGCAACGCGCGGGTTGACCCAATGCGCTACGTCATCCCCGCCGCGTCTCCCAACAGCACGCATGCCGCGTGGTACAGCGATACGTTCGCGCCGCAGGGCATAACGGTCATCGAAGATGCAGGTCTCGTCGCCGGCCGGCGCGACGACGAGCCCTTTCTTCATTGCCATGGCATCTGGCATATCCCCGACGGCGTGCGCCGCATGGGCCATCTTCTGCCGCTCGACTCGCAATTGGCAGAGCCGGTCGAGGTTGCCGCCTGGGGCATCGCAGGCGCGCTGTTCGACGTGCGCGACGACGCCGAGACGAATTTTCGCCTTTTCGTGCCGATCAAAGCTCCGGTCCTGGGGGAGCGCCGCGGCCGCCGCGCAGCCCTCTGCACGGTAAAGCCCAACGAGGATATCGGCCAGGCGATCGAGGCCGTTTGCCGACGGCACGGCTTTGACCACGCCTCGATCCGGGGCATCGGCAGCCTGGTCGGCGCGGATTTCGACGACGGCTCGGCCGTCTCCTCCTACGCAACCGAGGTTCTCGTCACGGGCGGCGCTATCCGCTCCGGGCGTTGCACGCTCGACATCGCGCTGGTCGGCATGGATGGTGAGATAAGCGCAGGCCGCCTTCGCCGCGGTGCCAATGCCGTCTGCGTGACGTTCGAACTGCTGATTGTCGCATCCGATGAGGAATCTGCATAGTTGAGGATGCTGACCACGCTGCGCACCGCTATCCGCGGTGGCCAACTTGGCCGAACCTGGCGCCCTTCCGGCCTCCGCGAGACCCTGACGACCATAGCCGCCGATCCACGGCATCTGGGCGCGCGGATCGGCATGACCAGCGTGCTGCACACCTGTGGCTAGGCGCTCATCCATCATCCACATGTGCACATCATCGTGCCCGGCGGCGGGCCGTCACCGGACGGCAGCCGTTGGATTCTCCAGTTCGTCGGCTGGTTCCCCGCCATGACGGCGAGCGGTGATCGGTGGGCCAAGTTCTGAAGGTTTGGTCATCGTCCTGGCAACGCCTTGGCAGCTTCGGTCAGGGTCGCCCGACCATTGCCGTGCTCGCGGATCAGCACTCGCACTTGGTCCGGGGTGATGTTGTTCTGTAGAGCGAATAGCTTCACCTCATACTCATTCTCGGGCGAGATCTGGCCGGCGTCGCGGAGGTCGGGTCTGCTTTTGTCCTTCGCCATTTCTGCTCCCTTCTTTTCGAATTTTGTTATGTTAACTATAGCTAATATAATCCGATGACCGAGACTCGGTTCCATAGACAAGCGGGCAGGTGCCGGTACCGGCCGGCTGGAATTCATCGAGCCCTTGATGCCGACGCTGGTGGAGAAACCGCCCAAGGGGACGTCTGGATTCATGAGGCATCAACACCGACGATGATCGGGTTCGCATCTTTCACGCGGCGTAGCCTGGATTGGACGGCAAAATACAGCGACCTAGCAGAGGTCGCTAAAGGCTTGGGGTCCCCACCCTGATCTTCAAGGGCGGAACGTCCTTGTCCAAAGCCTCCGGGCGATCCGCCGTTTCTCCGAAGACATCGACCTGTCTTTTGACCGCGCTGACCTCGGCTACACTGATGACCTGTTCAGAGCGACTTCCGGATCCATTTTGCCAGGACGCCAACGACGCCCTCCCGGAACAACAGCACCGCGACAACGAAGATGATGCCCTGGCCGATCGTGACCCAGTCGCCAAATGTCGCGAGGTAGTTCTGCATCGTGACGATGACTGCCGCGCCGACAATCGGTCCGAACACGGTGCCCATGCCGCCCAGGAGCGTCATCAGCACGACCTCGCCGGACATGGTCCAGTAGACGTCGGTAAGCGACGCCAGCTGGAACACGATCGCCTTGGTTGCGCCGGCGACGCCGGCGAGCGCGGCCGACAGCACGAATACGGCGAGCTTGTAGCGGTTGACCCGATAGCCCAGCGAGATCGCGCGGGGCTCGTTCTCGCGGATCGCCTTCAACACCTGTCCAAACGGCGAATGGATGATCCGGTATATCAGCAATATGCCGGCGAAGAAGATGGCGAGCACGAAGAAATAGAGCACTTCGCTTGAGCGCAGGTCGATCAGCCCGAACAGGTAGCCGCGCGGCACCGCCTGGATGCCGTCCTCGCCGCCGGTAAACGCTGCCTGCAGCGAGAAGAAATAGACCATCTGCGCAAAAGCGAGCGTCACCATGGCGAAATAGATGCCGTGGCGGCGAATGGCGAGCGAGCCGATGGCGAGACCGAGCACGGCTGCCACCAGCGTGCCCGCGATAATGGCGAGCTCAGGCGTCAAGCCCCACACCTTTGCCGCATGGGCCGAGACGTAGCTCGCCATGCCGAAATAGGCAGCGTGGCCGAACGACAGGAGCCCGCCAAAGCCGAGCAACAGGTTGAAGGCGCAGGCAAACAGCGCGAAGCACAACACCTTCATGACAAAGACCGGATAAAGCAGAAATGGCGCGGCAATGAGGAAGACGAACAGCGCGGCGAAGATCGCAAGGTGATGGCGTGGCATGCCTGCGGCGCCAACGGATGTGATGGCTGCCATGGCGATTGGGTTGGTGTCGATTGCCATCACGCGCTCCGCCCAAACAGGCCGGCGGGCTTGACCAGCAGCACGAGCGCCATGATGACAAAGATCACCACGGCCGAGCCTTCCGGATAGAACACGCGGGTCAGCCCCTCAATCAGCCCGAGCCCGAAGCCGGTGAGGATCGAGCCCAGGATCGAGCCCATGCCGCCGATGACGACAACGGCGAAGACGACAATGATCAGGTCTGCCCCCATGTTCGGATTGACTGCGTATATCGGCGCGGCGAGCACGCCGGCGAAACCCGCGAGTGCGACACCGAAACCATATGTAAGCGTGACCAGCAGCGGCACGTTGATGCCGAACACACCGACCATGGTCGGGTTCTCGGTCGCTGCCCTGAGATAGGCGCCAAGCCGGGTCTTTTCGATGATGAACCAGGTCGCGAGGCACACGATCAGTGAAGCCAAAATCACCCAGGCGCGCGAATTGGGCAGGTACATGAAGCCAAGATTGTGCCCCCCGGTAAGAAGCGGCGGCGGCGGGTAAGGCAGGCCGGATACGCCGAAAAACTGGCGGAAGAAGCCGACGATGATCAGCGCCAGGCCGAAAGTGAGAAGCAGCCCGTAGAGATGGTCGAGATGATAGAGCCGTCGGATCAGGACGCGCTCGAGGACGATGCCGGTGACGCCGACGATCGGCGGGACGATGAGCACAGCCCACCAGTAACCGACGCCGAGATAGTTGAGCAGCATCCAGGCGCCGAAGGCGCCCAGCATGTACTGCGCGCCATGCGTGAAGTTGATGATGTTCAAGAGACCGAAGATGACCGCCAGCCCAAGGCTCAGAACCGCATAAAAGGACCCGTTGATCAGCCCGAGCAGCAACTGGCCGAACAGGACTTGCGGCGGAATTCCAAGGAGTTCGAACATGGTCGCTCCAGTTGATTTGTCTATGAAAGGACGCGCCGAGCGGCTCGGCGCGTCGTTGGCGAGGTGCGTTTACTTGACGAGCGGACAGTCGCCGTCGGCGAGCGGGCGGAACGCCTTGTCGGCCGGAATGGTGGCCACAGTCTCGAAATAATCCCATGCCCCTTTCGATTGGTCCGGCTTCTTGACGCGGAACAGATACATGTCGTGCAGCTTGCGCCCGTCCGCGCGGATCGTACCCTTGCCGAACAGTGGATCGTCCGTCGGCATTTCCTTCATCTTGGCCATCACCTTGGCCGCATCCTTGTCGCCAACGGCCTCGACGGCCTTGAGATAATGCAGGACCGAAGCGTAGACTCCGGCCTCGATCATCGAAGGCTTCTGTCCGGCATTCCGCTCCTGGAAGCGGGCAGAGAATTCACGCGTTTGATCGTTCATGTCCCAGTAGAACGCGCCGGTGAGCACGAGGCCTTGCGCCACTTCGAGGCTAAGCGCATGCACGTCATTGATAAACATCAGCAGGGCGGCGAGCGATTGGCCGCCCTGCGTGATGCCGAATTCCGACGCCTGCTTGACCGCGTTGATCGTGTCGCCGCCGGCATTGGCGAGGCCGACGACCTTGGCGCCCGACCCTTGCGCCTGCAACAGGAAGGACGAGAAATCCTGGCCGGGGAAAGGATGGCGGACGGCGCCGAGCACCTTGCCGCCCGATGCTTCGACGACCGCCGACGTATCGCGCTCGAGCGCGTGGCCAAAGGCATAGTCCGCTGTGACGAAGAACCAGCTATCGCCGCCCTGCGCGACCATGGCCGAACCCGTGCCGTTGGCAAGTGCCCAGGTGTCGTAGGTCCAGTGGACGGTGTTGGGAGAACAGGCTTTGCCGGTCAGGTCGGACGAGGCCGGACCCGAGGCAAGGAAGATCTTGTTCTTCTCCTTGGTGATCTCGTTGACGGCGAGCGCCACCGACGAGGTGGGCACGTCGGCGATGACATCGACGTTTTCGGTGTCGTACCATTGGCGGGCGATGTTCGAGCCGACGTCCGGCTTGTTCTGGTGGTCGGCGGAGATGACCGACACATTGATGCCCTTGTCCGCTGCCTTGAAGTCTTCCGCCGCCATCTGGGCCGCGATGACGGAGCCTTCGCCGGCGATGTCTGCATAAATGCCGGAACGGTCATTCAAAACACCGATCTTGACGTCAGTCGCGTAGGCCGCGCCGGCCATCAGCAGGCTCGCCATTGAAGCCAGAATAAATCCGATTTTCTTCATCGCTACTTCCCTCCGATTTGCGGCGCAACGCGCCGTTGATGATTGCCTCAGACACCGAGATAGGCGTGCAGCTTGTCGATGTTGGCGTCGAGTTCGCCGTTGGGGATCGTGTCGATCACGCGCCCCTGTTCCACCACGTAGTGCCGGTCCGCGACCAACGCGGCGAAATGAAAATTCTGTTCGACGAGCACGATCGTGAATCCCTCGTCCTTGAGCCGGGCAATGGTGCGGCCGATCTGCTGCACGATGACGGGCGCAAGCCCTTCGGTCGGCTCGTCGAGCAGCAAGAGCTTCGCGCCCGTCCGCAAGATCCGGCCGATGGCGAGCATCTGCTGTTCGCCGCCCGAGAGCTTGGTGCCTTGGCTCGAAAGCCGCTCCTTCAGGTTCGGGAAGAGCTCGAAAATCTGCTCCACGGTGAGCCCGCCGGGGCGCACCTGCGGCGGCAGCATCAAATTCTCCTCGACCGAGAGGCTTGAGAAGATCGCGCGCTCCTCCGGGCAGTAGGCGATGCCCATCTGTGCGATCGACCGCGACGGCAGCTTGATCGTCTCCCGGCCGTCGTAGGTGACCGAGCCCGAGCGCTTGGAAAGAATGCCCATGACGGCCTTCAGCGTCGTCGTCTTGCCGGCGCCGTTGCGGCCGAGCAGCGTCACCACTTCGCCTTGACCAATCTCGAAACTCACGCCGTGAAGCACATGGCTCTCGCCGTACCAGCCCTGCAGGCCATCGACGCGCAGCAGAGGTCTCGCCGAGGCGGCAGCAGCCGGCCTGTTCGCAAATTCAGCTTCAGTCATGTCCAGCCCCGATATAGGCTTCGATAACTCGCGGATCCTTGGAAACGGCGGCGTAGTCGCCTTCAGCGAGGACTTTGCCGCGTGCGAGCACGGTGATGCGGTTCGACAGCGAGGCGACGACCGACAGATTGTGCTCGACCATCAAAATGGTGCGGTTCTTGGAGATGCGGCGGATCAGCGCCGAGATGCGCTCGATGTCCTCTTGCGCCATGCCGGCCATAGGCTCATCGAGGAGCAGCATTTCGGGGTTCAGTGCCAGCGTCGTCGCGATCTCGAGCGCGCGCTTGCGGCCGTAGGGCAGATCGCTGGCGCGGATATCCGAAAACGCGGTCAGGCCGACATCGGCGAGAAGAGCCGCAGCCTCGCTATTGAATTGGGAGAGCACTTTCTCGGAGCGCCAGAAATCGAAACTGTCGCCGCGCCGGCGCTGCAGCGCGATGCGGACATTCTCGAGCGCCGTCATGTGCGGAAACACCGCCGATATCTGGAAGGAGCGCACAAGGCCCAGCCGAGCGATGTCGGCCGGCTGCATCCTGGTGATGTCCCGGCCTTGGTAGCGGATCGCGCCGCGCGTTGGCTGCAGGAATTTGGTCAGCAAGTTGAAGAGAGTCGTCTTGCCTGCGCCATTGGGGCCGATCAGCGCGTGGATCGATCCCCGCTCCACCGTCAAATCGACATTGTTGACAGCAACAAAACCCTTAAATTCCTTAGTCAATCCCGCTGCTTCGAGGATTGCTCCGGAATTCATGCGCGGCGGCCTTCGCCCGTCATCGGCGTGAAAACGTGGAAACGCGCTGCGAGGCTGTCCGCCCCCAGGGTGACTTCCATGGTTTCCTCCCGTGGCTTCCCCGTTCGCAAACAAACGACCTAATGCACATCGCGTCAAGGCTGCAATTTTTCAGAAGCGTCGAACTTCGCGAAACGTTTGAGCCAACGTCCTTGGCGCAGGGCCGCCTGGAGAAGCTGGCGAGCAGTTGGAATGACATCCGATAGGGCGGTCATTGACCGCACTAGGCGTTGTTGCCGAACCCGCTTCTGATGCCGGCCACTGCCTGTACCGCGCCCTTGATACACCGGAGTCATCCTCTAGTTACCTCCGTGGGCACCTCGGTCGCGAGTTTGCCTGGAGGTAGCGGCAGTTGCGCCGTTCTGACTGCATGCCGCGGAAAGACGGTTGGACCGACGCACTTATGGAGGTGGAAGTGCGTCAATCCCTTGGATCCAGCTGGGTATATTTCGCATTCGCGTGCTCGATCGCGATAGCTTGCGCAGGAGCTGCAGCCGGCGCCCAGGGCGGCGGAGGGCACGGGGCTGGCGGCCAGAACGGCGAAGGCCATGGCGCTGGCAGCGATAAAGGCGGAGGCCATGGCGCTGGCAGCCAGCGCGGCAAAGGCGGCGCGCACAAAGGAGCTGGCGACGACGCGACCAGCACGAGGGCCGCCACTGCCGCCAGTGTCGTCCCGTCTGTAGAGGCTGGACAGTCGCTCGGCCTCCCGCCCGCACTCCAGCCTCCTGGCGACAGTCAATTAACTGTCAGTCCAATCAAAGCGCTGCCGGGCGTCCCGGACGAAGTCGTTCGCGCCTGCCACGATGCAATCGAGGTGGCCGCCGCCCCGTTTGGCGCGACCAGTGTGCGCGTCAGCAGCGCAGGTTTCATACGGCAGTTGAGCCCAGATATGATCTCGGCTCCCATCAAGGTCAGCATCGACTATGGACGGCAAGGCAAAGTGGAAACGCGGCAGGCGCCGGTCAATTGCGAATTGAACGCGAAAGGCAGCGTGGTCGGGCTGACATAGCGCATCGCGGAACCCCTCGCCGGCGAGAGCAGATGAATTCGAATGGGGTGGTTCATCCTGGCCTTCAACAGCAGGACAGCGCCAGTCGTTTTGGTAATCACTCCAATGTCGCGTAACTTGGCCTGAGGGAATAGGGAAGTGCGATAGAACGCATTCGGGCAATCCGCGACGGATTGCGAACCTTGCTGCGTGCAGTCTTCTGGCTGAAAGCCTTCACCCGGCTGGTATCGGCTGCGCGGCCAGAGCGCGGCTTCAGCGGCTGCTCAATCTGCGCGCTGCGACGCTCAGCCCTGAGCCTGTCATTATCCGCGCGCGCGGCGGCCAGGTCGCGTGCAAGAGAAACTGTCGCTTCACGTTGCTTGTCCAGAGCCTCCTTCAGTCTGGCGACCTGTATCAAAAGTGCTCGGGAGGCGTCGCTCTCGAGGCGAGCTTTATCGAGAACCTGATGGGTCGAGACTGCTGCGGCGCGTTCTCGTGCCAGAGCCTGCGCTGTCTCGGTTGCAGTTTGCTCGGCACGCTCTTTCGCTGAGACTGCTCTGACTCGCTCCCGTTCAGCCGCGTCGCGCTCGAGGCGAGCTTTTTTCAGCTCGTCACGAGTCGACGCTGCTGCAGCGCGTTCTCGCGCCAGCGCCTGCTCCGTCTCGGCTGTGGTCTGCTCGACGCGTTCTCTCGCTGTGACTGCACCGGTCCGTTCCTGCTCAGCCGCGTCTGCGCGCTCCACGAGCGCGGCATTGGACAGGTTCATTTCGGCGAGATCGTCACGAAGGTCCTCTGACTTCCGGCGCTCGTCGTCGAGCATTCCGCTCGCTTGCGCCAGCGAAGCCTTGGCCTTAGTGCGATGCTCGGCGGCGTCGGCCTCAAGCTGTCCAATTTGCGCCCGCGCTCGCGATAGATCACGCGTCAGCCGTTCGGTTCGCTGACGCTCCAGATGAGCAGCGGGCATCTCCGTAAGGACATAGTTGGTGGCTTCGCGCAGCAGCGCGCGGGCATCTCCCACAATGCGCTGCAACGCATCAAGCGTGCGGGCTGCCGCGAGGTCGTTGCGCAATCGCTCCTCGCGTGCGTTGTCGGCGGCTGCCATGCTTGTCCTCAGCGCGTCGATCTGCTTATGCGACTCGAGGAGCGCTCCCTGCAGAGCGGCGCTCCTGGCGCGCTCGCCTTCCGCCGCCCGGTGATCCTGGCTTGCCAATTCCCTCGCAGCAGTTGCCTGAGCACCGGCTGCCCCCAATTTCGCCTGGGAAGCCGTGAGATCCGGGCTGAGCAATTCGACACTCATGCGCTCGTCACCGTGAGCTGTTCTACGCATGTCTAATGCAGCATTCGCCTGTATCTCGAAGAGTCGCGAAGGGTCCGGATGGGCCTGGCCTTGAGCCTGCGAAATGGCGGGGGCGCTGTCGACCCAGTTTTGTCTCGGCATCGCATAGCCAAGCGGCGCCGCCAGACAGATTGCAACGCCGAAGCGGGACACAAGACCGATCGGCCTGCGAACGCGAGGAGATGAGGCCGTCGCGATGGTCAGGTCGGAATCCTGAGCTGTGACCTTCAAGCCGCCACGCGCCGGATTGGCCAACTGAGCAACTTTGCGCGGGCCAGCCTTATGACGCAACTGGTCATCGATTTCTCTGATCGACGCCGCAACTCGGCCGGATTGCGGTATGTCCGTCGCGGATGCGAAAGCGTTGGGTTGGGCCACTAACGAGCTCTCGCAAGGTTCGGAAATTACGTCGAAATACTCGATTCGCACCCCGAACCGAAGGTACTTGGCATGCTGAGGCGGAACGTCCAGGTCTGCCGTGTCTGAGGTCACGGCAACCTGAGAAGAAGCTGGCTCGGTTGCAACGTCGATCGGGCTTTCCCAATCCCAAGAAGATTCCTCGGTGGGATCAGATATGCCTTCGCTGAGGTCGGCATCTGGTTTCATGTGACGCCGTTGGACAGAGATAAGGATACGCCTGAGCACAAGACAGACGCCCACCGATGCAAGTGTTGCTATCCCGCCCAGGACGGCGAGATCTGCGTTGTTTGCGTAAATTTCGGCAAGGTGATTTGGCATTGCCGGGCCTGTGCGTTTTGGTGTGTATCCTCAAGCTCGCGAAGCGGTGTTTGGTCCCTTACCTTGGTGCTGGCTAACGCCGTTGGTCGCCCTCGAAGCTGTTACTTTCTCCAGTGCACGAATTGCTGTTGCATGGCGCAGCGCCGGTTGCGCGCTAATCGACATGCCGGCGCAGATGGATACTTGAAGATGCCGTGGTAGCCGATTCTCTGCCGCTCTTGACGACGGCGAAGTTGCATTGCGGGCATTGGGAAAGTCAGACCAACAGAAAATAGGCTGGGAGAGAGGGACATTGCAGCGCTTCGCATTCTAGAGGTTAGTCCAGCGTCTCGACGATGAAGGATGCGGCAATCAAATCGTCGGCATCGATTCTGCCCTTGCCGTCCTCCATGGCGGCTGCAACCTTTCGAAAGGTCTCCAGTTCGCGCACGGTAATCCGGGCTCCGCGCATCCTCTCGTTGAGGTCCGTCACGCGCATTCGGAGTGCCTGGGACGCTCCAATCTCACGGTTCGACATCGCGATCACATTCCTCCTTGCTTGGCCACACGCCGCACCTTTCGGCATGGCGGGTCCTCCCAGTCGCTTAGGTCATTCAATGATTTTGATGATCTTGCGTGTGCCTGGATCAACGACAACGGTCCGGTTGTCGACCACCACGTAACGATATTCGGTGTCGGGGACTTCATGAAGCTCGACGGTATCGGGCAGCGGTGAGCCGATATTGAGCTCCACTCCAGGGATTTTCACCGATGCAAGCGGCTGCTTTTTTACATATTCCCTGATGACGGTCTCCTGTTCAGGCGCGATGATCACGTCCTGAGCGGCAGCGGCGCCGACACCTGCCAGCAGCAGAAATCCCGCGGCTGTGGAAAGATGCATTCTCATAGCTATCTCCTTCGTAAGATCTTTTGTGCTGGGGCGCGCTCGGTCCACCCAAACCTGAGGGAACCGCAAACGTTCCTCAGTTGGGCTTCGGTCTGATCCGACGTAAGACCTAAGTCTTTCCTGTTTCGCGCAATAGGCTGGCCATTAACCGTTCGGTAACCCTCCGAACTCGAAAGTCAGAAAGGAGTGGCTCCTTTAGCCCCGATAAATGTTAGGGCTGATATCGGAGCGAGACAAAGGAGAAAAGACCGGGATGGCCACGGTATTGAACGCCAAGGGCGTTCCACTCCCCTACAGCGGGTCCTCCGTAAAGTGGTACTCGGCGACGAATTCCGGCCCAACGCTTTATGGCAGCATCTACAACGACTCGATCTACGGCGATGGCAGCGTCACCGTCACAATGTATGGCGGCAAAGGCGATGACATTTATTATCTGTATGCCTCGAAAAACAAGGCGGTCGAGCTGCCCAACGAGGGTGTCGATACCATCTCGACCTGGATGAGCTATACGCTTCCAGCAAATTTCGAGAACCTGACGGTCACCGGCGACAAACGCTATGCTTTCGGAAACGCGCTAGACAACATCGTTACCGGCGGCTCCGGCCAACAGACGCTCGACGGCTTGCAGGGCAACGACGTGCTCAAGGGCGGATCCGGGGCGGATATTTTCGTCGTGACCGAAGGTAATGGCAGTGACCTTATCCTTGACTTTCGCGCCGAAGATACCGTGCGCGTCGGGAGCTACGGCTTCACCTCCTTCGACGAGGTGCGTGCCAACATGGTCCAGTTGGGAGCCAACGTCCGACTTAATCTGTCCGATAGCGAGTTTCTCGTCTTCGCCAACAAGACTATCGGCGAGTTCACCGCAAGTCAGTTTAAGCTGGCCGTGGACAGGTCGGCTTTGGAACTTACATTTTCCGATGAGTTCGACACGCTGAACCTGTGGAATGGCTCGAGTGGCACCTGGGACTCGAACTTCCCGTGGGGAGCCGCGAACGGCAGCTCGATCACGAGCGCCAACGAGCTTCAATGGTACATTGATACCGACTACGCTCAGACGAGTTCCGTCAACCCATTCAGCGTTGAGGACGGTGTTCTCACGATTACTGCCGCCCAGGCTCCTGCGGCGATCCGGCCCTACATAAACAATTACAAATACACGTCAGGAGTGCTGACGACCTACGAATCCTTCGCGCAGACCTACGGCTATTTCGAAATTCGCGCCGACATGCCCGAAAATCAAGGTGTATGGCCTGCCTTCTGGCTTCTCCCGGCGGACGGCTCCTGGCCACCGGAACTGGACGTCATAGAGATGTTCGGTCAGGATCCAAACAAGCTCATTCTGACGGCTCACTCGAACGCGACGGGAACTCAAACGAAAGTGGGCGCGACGGCCTATACCTCGGATACCGAAGGCTTCCACACATACGGGGTGCTGTGGACAGAAGACGAACTCGTCTGGTATTTCGACGACGTCGAAGTTGCACGTGCCGCAACGCCTGCCGACATGCACGATCCGATGTATATGGTGGTGAATATGGGGGTTGGTGGCCTCGCGGGAGCGCCCGCTGACGGGCTTGCGACGCCTGCAGAAATGCAGATCGACTACATCCATGCCTATGCGTTGAACGATTGGATTATCTAAGCGTAATACACGACGGTGGGTTCGGCACGGACACGTTCGGCAGGCCTCGGGCGCGATCATTGCGGCCTGAGACTGAACTGATGTGAAGGCGATGTCGCATCCCCATCCATCCGAGCCGCCGCGAACGGCCCTCGCGGCGGTTCTGGCTTCCTTCCGGCGAGCGTTGGCGGGAATTGCGTTGATGAGCGGCGTCGTCAATGTTCTGGCACTGACCGGCTCGTTCTTCATGCTGCAGGTCTACGATCGCGTCATACCTGGCCGCAGTGTGCCGACGCTCGTCGGGCTTGCCGTGTTTGCCGGCACCCTCTTTGTTTTTCAGGGCGTTCTTGAGCTCATCCGGTCGCGGCTGCTCGTGCGTGTTGGAATGGCCCTGGACGCGCAGTTGAGCGGACAGGCCTTAACCGCCCTTATGCATTTGCCGTTGCGCACCAAGCTCGCAGGCGACGGCCTTCAGTCATTGCGCGATCTGGACCAGGTGCGGTCGTTTCTGTCGAGCATGGGCCCGACCGCGCTTTTCGACCTGCCGTGGATGCCGCTCTATCTCGCAATCTGCTTCCTGTTCCACTTCTGGATCGGGATGACGGCACTGGCCGGCGCTGTGATACTCTTCAGTCTGACGTTGTTTGCCGAAGCGCGCACAAGAGAACCTGTGAAAAGGGCCAACGGCCAGGCCGCAGCGCGCAACATGCTTGCCGAGGCGACGCGTCGCAATGCCGAGGTTCTGCAGGCTATGGGCTTTGGCACGCGCATCGCTGAGCGCTGGTCCAGCGTCAACGCCGATTATCTGGACACGAACGCGAAAGCCAGCGATTTGGCTGGGACCCTAGGAACGCTCTCGAAGGTCCTGCGCATGATGCTGCAGTCGGGCATCCTGGCGATTGGCGCCTACCTGGTCATTCATCAGGAAGCCACGGCCGGGATCATGATCGCCAGTTCGATCATGATGAGCCGGGCGCTCGCACCGATCGAACTGGCTATCGCCCACTGGAAGGGCTTCGTCACCGCGCGCCAGGCATGGGCCCGGCTGACGCAGCTTTTGGCGCTGCTTCCCAAAACCATACCGACCGTCTCGCTAGCGGCGCCTATATCTGCTCTTTCGGTCGAAGGCATCAGCGTCACGCCGCCGGGCGAGCCCCGTGTGGTCGTGCAAGACGTCGCCTTTGCATTGGAAAAAGGCGCCGGCCTCGGCATCATCGGACCGAGCGCTTCGGGCAAATCGTCGCTCGTCCGTGCGATTGCCGGCATATGGCTCCCGGTCCGCGGAACCGTCAGGCTGGATGGCGCAACGCTCGATCAATGGTCGCCGGAACAACTGGGCAACCATGTCGGCTACCTGCCGCAGGATGTGCAACTGTTCGACGGCACCATTGCCGAGAATATCGCGCGCTTCGAACCGCAAGCGCCATCGGACAAGATACTTGAGGCCGCGCGAGCAGCCGGGGTTCATGATCTCGTCATCCATCTGCCGGAAGGCTACGAGACGCGGATTGGCGAGGCAGGGTCGGCGCTTTCGGCCGGCCAGAGGCAGCGGGTTGCGCTCGCCCGGGCTCTTTATGGCGACCCGTTCCTGGTCATCCTCGATGAGCCGAATTCCAACCTTGACGCGGAAGGCGAAGCCGCCTTGACGGAAGCAATCCAGGGTGTGCGTGCACGTGGCGGCATCGCCGTCGTGGTGGCACATCGGCCGAGCGCGCTTGCAAGCCTGGATCAGGTCCTGGTCATGGCAAATGGCCGCGTCCAAGTGTTTGGCCCCAAGAATGATGTCTTGAACAAGGTAACCCGTCCGGGAGGCGTTCCTCTGAAGGTCGTCTCTGGTCCTGAAGGATCTCCATCCTGATGGCACAACGCACTGCATCCGCGATTGACCGGACCCTTCGGCGCTATCTGCTTGGTGGGGTCGCAGCTTGCATCCTTCTGATTGGTGGCGCGGGAAGCCTGGCCGCCGTTACCGAGATATCCGGGGCTGTCATTGCTTCGGGAAAGCTGGTCGTCGATTCCAGCGTCAAGAAGGTACAGCATCCGACGGGTGGCGTTGTCGGTCAAATCTCAGTCCGGGAAGGCGATGCCGTAAAGGCGGGTCAGGTTTTGATCCGCCTCGACGAGACCGTCACCCGGGCCAATCTGGCGATCGTCACAAAGGGCCTGGACGAATTCGAGGCCCGCTTGGCGCGCCTCGAGGCCGAGCGTAGTGGCACCGAAACGATTTCATTTCCATCTTCGCTCACGTCGCGGCAGGACGGTCATGAGATCGGCCGTGCGATGGCCGGCGAGCAGTCGTTGTTCGAATTTCGCCGGCAAGCACGCGCTGGCCAGAAGGCTCAGTTGAGAGAGCGTATCGCTCAGCTCACCGAAGAAGTTTCCGGCCTGACCGAGCAAAAGCATGCCAAAAGCCAGGAAATCGAGTTGATCGGGTTTGAACTTGAGGGGATGCGCAAACTCTGGCAGCGCAAGCTGGTCTCAATTGACCGCATAACCGCACTCGAACGCGATGCCGTCCGGCTTCAAGGCGAGCATGGGCAACTGACTGCGGCCATAGCGCAGTCGAAGGGCCGTACGTCCGAAATCCGTTTGCAGATCATTCAGATCGATCAGGATTTGCGCAGCGAGGTGGCGAGCGAACTGCGTGACGTCCAGGCAAAGATTTCCGAATTCGTCGAGCGCAAGGTTTCGGCCGAAGATCAGCTCAGGCGGATCGATATACGCAGTCCGCAGACCGGCGTCGTACATCAGCTCGCTGTGCACACAGTCGGGGGCGTTATTTCTCCCGGAGAGCTGATCATGCTCATTGTTCCGGTCACCGACGACCTGACCGTCGAAGCGCGTGTGGTTCCGCAAGATATCGATCAGCTGACACCAAGGCAGACCGCAACCTTGCGGCTTTCGGCCTTCAATCAACAGATAACGCCGGAGCTGAATGGTGTGGTCCGGGAAATTTCCCCGGATCTCAGTATCGATGAGCAAAGCGGCGCCGGCTTCTATACTGTGCGTCTCAGCCTGCCACGCACCGAACTTACGAGACTGAAAGGCCTGGTTCTGACGCCAGGCATGCCTGTCGAAGTATTCTTTTCGACCGGCAGCCGCACGATGTTGTCCTATCTCGTAAAGCCTTTGGCCGATCAGGTCCAGCGGGCATTCAGAGAGCAGTGAGTTGTGCTGCTCCCGTTGGGCTGCACGGTCGCCGGGCATGCCATTGCTTGAAGCTCTTCGTCGGGCGCCAGCCAGACACCACGGAGAACGGCAAGGCAACATGGCATATCCGAACGCTCTGCCGCGCCTAGGGCATTCAATTCCCGTATGGCTAGTTGGTCTTCAATTGGCCGACGCGATTTTCGGCGATCCAACGGGCGGCGAGCACCAGCGCGCCCATGCTGAAATCCTTACCGTGCCTGGCCACCATTTCTTCCGACAGTCTGGCGAGCCGTTCGAAAAACTCGTCCTTGCTCTCGTCCTCGGGAGTGGGTGCGGTTTGCATTTTTTCCTCCTGTCTCTTGCGGGTCTGTTTCCGTCATTTGAACATTTGCACGGGAAAGGTGACGATCGCGGCGGTGCCGTCGACGGCGCCCACCGCCAGATGCCGCCCGTCGCCGGACCAGGCAAGCGCGATCACCGCACTGCCCAAGGGCCTGACGAGGAGTTCGCCGGGCGCGCCGATCTGGGCGATGCTGATCCGGCCGTTGGCGTAGCCGGCCGCGATGAGTTTCTTCTCCGGGTGCGCCGCCACGGTTTCGATCAAAACCAGCCCGGTGCGGCCCGTCTCCAGTGCGCCAGACTTTTTGTCGCCGAGGGGAGGAGCGGTCATCGACCAGCCGGCGATCCGGAATGCGCCCGATGCGAACAGCGCATTGTTCGGCAGGCTCCAGCACACCGTCCGGACCGGTGAGGGAAATCCCGCGACAATGTCAGTCCGGCCATCGGCTACGCTGACCAGGGCAAAGCCCCCGGCTTCGAGCCCGCAGGCCAGCCATGTGCCGTCGCCACTCCAGCGGATCGATACCGGGCGCGCCGAAAAAGACACCTCGCGTATCGGGGTGGCGTCGCCGTCGACCGCCCAGATCGATAGTCCATTATCCAGGCCGCTGGCTAGGTACCGCCCATCTGGCGAAAAGGCGAGAGCCTCCGTGGGCTGTGTCGCTCCATGTCGCAATCTTATCGCATCGTCTTGGTTGCGCGACAGGAAGACGTCCTGGCCGTTGCTGGCGGCCGTCGCCGCCCCCTTGGCACTATGGTCGATGGCGACGATCGGTCCATCGATCTTGACCAGCGCTTCCACAACATCTCCGCCCGCAGTCAGATGCACCGCTTCGCCCCGCGCCGTTCCGACGAGGAAGCTAGACCGAAGATAGCTGGCGAGCGGGACGTCTCCATCTCCCAACGCAACGGTGGCGATCAGCGGCGCCGGTGACCTCTCCCGCGGGCGGATCGTCGTCTGGCCGAGATCGCCGCTCACCCTAATTCGCGACTCGGGCGGCTCCTGGTCGGCTACCGCAGCGATGGCAACCGTTCCGTCCACGCAGGTGAATGCAACAGCCGAGCCATCAGTGCTGAAGCGCAGATTGGCGATCGCCGACGCGCGATGCCAGCTTCGCGCCAGAAGGTCGAACAAGGTCAGGTTCTGTATCGCGTGCTGGTTCATGACCATTCCCTTCGTCAGTTACCCCTCGGTCGCCGCGAGGCTGCGGTCGACGTCCTCGACGTCGCTCTCCGCGGCGACGATGCGCTGCTCGCACGCCGCGCATGCCAGCATGGCCGCCGCGGCTCTCTCCTCCGCCTCATGCAAGTCCTGCACCAGTTGCGCGCTGGCGCCGCTCCTGCCGATTTCGAGCTCCAGGCGCAGCACATCCATCTCGACACCGGCACGTTTCTGATTGAGCCGCAGCGCCTCGGCTGTGAGCGCGGAAACGTTGGCGACGAGTGCCAGCCGTCGCGGGAGCAGCGCGTCACGATCGGCAATTTGATGCATCGGATCCTCCGTCATTCTTCGCTTCCAGGCGCCGTTCCCGGCGGTTTTTCGAAAGCCGACAGCAATCCGGGTAACGTGCCGGCCTGCGATTGGAATTGCTTTTCGGCCGTTTCGATGTGGCTCTTGAGCTGATCCCAGATGTCGACCCGGATCATCGATGTCGTGTCGCCGGTGAGGTGCTCGATCTCGTCGATGCGGAACTGGCGCGACAGCGAAACACCGGAAAACACGAACTCGCGCAGCAGATCGCATGGTTCTCGATGAACAGATGGATCATCGGATGCGTTTCCGTGGTGATGCCGCTGGTGGCAAGCTCGGCCCGGATGAAGTCCTGGAAGTGGCTCTGCAGGCGGTACTGGCTCTCGCCCATGAAGCGCATGACAAAGACCAGGTCGCGGGGCATCAGCCTGACAAGATCGCCGGTGACGCCGTCGGCCTGGCTCGACATTGGCCCTGGTGGCCGACGGCTGTCCTTGTCGTTGGGCATCGTCTCTCTCCAGCGCTAGACCCATTCATGGGCTGTTGCGCTCAGATAGTATACGGAGATTGTGAATTGAATAGATGAAAATGTATTTCTGCATATGCTGCGAGTGCTAAGTAATATGTTGCAATTGCGAAATAAATATAAATATTACAGGTGTAATTTACAACTGTAAAAGAACGTTACGGTGGCTGTCTTTTCAGATATCGAAAACAGCTTTGTTTCCGCTTGAATGCCGACGGTAGACCCTATTTCCAATCTGGCACGGCGCTTGCTTCGTTCATTTTCACAAGAAGCCCATCGCGCTTTTACGCGGTGCCAAAAGAACGAAGGAACGGAGGAAGCAGGGACAAGTCACGTCCGCTTCGATACGCCCATCGCAAGTGCGGTTGGTGCCGCGGTCTCTGCCCTCGAAAACCTTTGCCACGATCCACTTGAATGGCCGGACCACGAGTCGCGCCTGAACGCGCAACCCTTTGTCATGCCGTTCGCACTCTCACTGGCGGTGCCGTGCGCCGCCTCATGCCGGGGGTCAAGGGACCTGCGGCTCAACTTGGTGGAGGCTTATGACCATGACGTCTCTGACGCTCAACAAGATAACCTCGCAACGCGGAATCTCCGTTGGCGAGGCAACCAAGAAGATTGCAGATCTCGGCTGGAATCCTTCCTACGTCCAGGAAGCGATGACGTTTCCGACGGACTACAAGATCAACAAGACGCCGCGCGACCCAATGAAGCAGGTCCTGCGGTCTTATTTTCCGATGCAGGAAGAGAAGGACAATCGTGTCTACGGCGCGCTGGATGCGGCGTTGCGCGGCGACATGTTCCGCAACGTGGAACCGCGCTGGGTCGAGTGGATGAAACTCTTCCTCGCGATCATTCCGTTCCCGGAAATTTCTGCTGCCCGCTCGATGGCGATGGTCGCCCGTATCGCGCCGGGTGAGGAGCTCAGAACCGGCTTCACCATGCAGATGATCGACGAGTTCCGTCACTCGACGATCCAGATGAACCTGAAGAAATGGTACATGGAGAACTACATCGATCCGGCCGGCTTCGACATCACTGAGGAAGCCTTCGGAAAATGCTACGCGACGACCATCGGCCGGCAGTTCGCGGAAGGCTTCATCACCGGCGACACGATGACCGCCGCCTGCATGTACCTGACCGTGGTCGCCGAGACCGCCTTCACCAATACGCTGTTCGTCGCCATGCCTTCGGAAGCCGCCCGCAACGGCGACTATGCGCTGCCCACCGTCTTCCTGTCGGTGCAGTCGGACGAGAGCCGGCATATCGGCAATGGCCACTCGCTGCTGATGGCCGCGCTCAAGGAGCCGGAGAACCACCTCTTGCTCGAGCGCGATCTGCGCTACGCCTTTTGGCAGAACCATGCGATCGTCGATGCGGCCATCGGCACCTTCATCGAATACGGCACCACCAACCGCGACAAGAACAAGGAGTCTTACGCGGAAATGTGGCACCGCTGGATCTATGAAGACTACTATCGCACCTACATGCTGCCGCTCGAGAAATACGGCATCAAGGTCCATCACGATGACGTTCAGGCGGCCTGGGAGCGCATCACCAAGAAGAACTATGTCCACAAGGTCGGACAGTTCTTCGCGGTCGGCTGGCCGGTCAATTTCTGGCGCATCGAAGCCCAGACCGACAAGGACTTCGAGTGGTTCGAGCACAAATATCCGGGCTGGTACGCCGAGTTCGGCGACTTCTGGAAATGGTACGCCAAGCTCAGCCACAAGGGCGAGAAGGTGCTGCTGTTCAACAGCGACGTCGGCTACGTCTATCCGCACCGCTGCTGGTCCTGCCTCGTTCCCTGCCTGATCCGCGAGGACATGGTTGTCGGCGAGATCGACGGCCAGCTGCACACCTTCGCCCACGAACTCGACAAATGGACTGCCACCGTGGCGTTCGCCGACGAGTATCAGGGACGTCCGACACCCGCGATGGGCCGCTTCAGCGGCAAGCGCGAGTGGGAGACGCTCTATGACGGCTGGGATCTGGCCGATGCGATCAAGGACCTGAACTTCGTCCGCTCCGACGGCAAGACGCTGGTCCCGCAGCCGCATATGCGCTTCGACGACAAGGAGATGTGGACGCTCGACGACGTACGCGGCAACACGCTCGGGTCGCCGCTCAACGCGCTGCGTGCAATGTCGCCCGCGGACCGTGAGAAGCACCTAGCGGAATACCGGGCCGGCTTCACCATCAATCCCTGCAACTGATCAGGCCAAAGGGGGCGGGTTCGTCCCGCCCTTCCTTTCACTGGAGGTCCGTATGTCGGAAACCCACACGGTCAGGCTCAGCCCGGTTGGCGTCGAATTCGATGTCGAGCATGGCGAAACGGTGCTCAACGCTGCGTTCCGCCAGGGCATCGCGCTGCCGCACGGTTGCAAGGAAGGGCAATGCTCCGCCTGCAAGAGCGTGTTGCTCGAAGGCGAAGTCGACATGCTCAAATACTCGACGTTCGCGCTGAACGACATGGAGAAGGAGAGCGGCCACGTCCTTTTGTGCCGCTGCATCGCCTACTCCGATCTGGAAGTCGAGCTTCTCAACTACGACGAGGAGATTTTGGCGAAAGCGATCGCCGTGAAGACGTTCAAAGGCCGGATTGCTCGAATCGAGCACCTGACCCACGACATTCGCGGCATCGAGATCGAACTCGGCTCGCCGATAAAGTTCTGGGCGGGGCAATATGTCGACATCACGGTTACCACGGAAAAAGGGGAGACGATTACGCGCTCGTTCTCCATGGCAAATACGCCGGACCAAACCCAAAAACTCTGCTTCATCATCAAAAAGTACCCTGAGGGAAAGTTCTCCGGAGAACTCGATTCCGGAGGAATCAAGGTCGGAGCCGAAGTCACCGTCGTCGGACCCTACGGAACCTGTTTCCGCCGGGAAGAACGGCAAGGACCCCTAGTCCTGGTTGGCGCCGGCTCGGGCATGTCGCCGATCTGGTCGATCCTCAACGACCATCTGAAGAGCGGTGAGAAACGTCCGGTCTATTTCTTCTACGGCGCCCGCACCCGCAACGACCTGTTCTATCTCGACAGGATCGCCGAGCTGGTCGGCAACCATTCCGACGTCACCTTCATTCCCGTGCTGTCGCACGCGACTGATGACGCCGAATGGCAAGGCGAACGCGGTTTCGTACACCAGAGTGTCGACGCCAAACTCAAGCAGCTGGCGGTCGACGGGCAGGGCGATGTCCATGCCTGTGGCCCGCCGCCGATGATCGATGCGCTTCAGCCGGTTCTGTTCATGAACGGGTTCGAGACGGAGCGGATCTTCTTCGACAAGTTCACCACATCGACAGGTGCTACGCCGACCCACTGAGGGCGGCCACGCAACTGCAACCACAACTGCAACAAGGGAGTGAAGACTATGCCAGCTACCTCGAGTTCAGTCGGATCCGGAGCCGCCGGCGCGGCGATCTTTGCCGACTCCGACAGCCGGAAGTACCGGTATTTCGACCCGAAGGGCCAGCGCGCCACGCACTACGAAGACATGACGGTCGACGTACAGCCTGATCCGGAGCGTTACCTGATCCAGGACTGGATCATCTCCTTTGCCGACGGCAAGGGCGCTTATGTCAAGCAGAACACCGCCGCGCAGAGCTCCAACTGGCATGCCTTCCGCGCCCCCGATCAGGAGTGGGAACGCACGCACTACCAGCGCCAGTCGAAAATCGAGACGATGGTGCAGAGCGTCATCAACAATGCCCGCAAGTCGGGGGCGCCGAAGACCTTCGACAAGGCCTGGGTCAAGATCCTGCAGACGCAGCTCGGCGCCTGGAAACACGCCGAATTCGGGCTCGGCACCTCGCTGATGCAGGCGCAGCGTTACGGCTATACCCAGATGATCAACAACGCGACGCTGACCAACTCGTCCTACAAGCTGCGGCTTGCCCAGGACATCACGCTCTACCTTGCCGAAATCGGCATGGACTTGCCCGGCTGGGACGACGAACTTGGCAAGAAGGCATGGCTCGAGGACGCGAACTGGCAAGGCACCCGCGAAGCGGTCGAGACCATCATGGGCGCGACCGACTATCTCGAACAGTATTTCGCCATCAACATCATCTTCGAGCCGCTGGTTGGGGAAGTATTCCGCTCTGGCTTCCTGATGCAGATTGCCGCCGCCAATCATGACTTCATCACGCCTGCAGTAATCTCGGCAGCCGAAGCCGACTATGAACGCAACCTCGCCAACACGATCGACCTCATGTACTTGCTCGCCAATGACGAGAAACACGGCGTGGCGAACAAGAAGCTTTTCCAGGGCTGGGTCAGGAAGCACAGCGCGCTCGCCGACAAGGCAGCCATCGGCCTTCAGCCGATCTGGTCGATGCCGCATTCCAAGCCGGTCGCATTCGCGGATGTCCGCGCCAAATCCGAAGAGCGGATTGGCCAGATACTCGGCGAACTCGGCCTCAAGCGCTGACAAAGGGAGAAATCGTCATGTCAACTGCAGCACGCGACGCATCGCAATCCAACATCTTCAGGTCGATGAAGGACATCACCTTCGAACAGACGATTTCGCATCAGTGCGGCGTCACCATGAACGACTCCGTGGAAGCCAGGGCCATCGCTGAATTCATGGGCCAGAAGCCGGGGGTGACCATCACCTACCAGCCGGCACTGATCCGTATCGACGGTGACGGCAAGCTGATCTTCAAGATGGACGCGATCGGTGAATATCTCGGGCGCGAGATTTCGGCCGAGACCTTCGAGGTCAACACCTCCACGCACTACGGCCGCATGGTTCGCGTCGACGACAACACCGTGATCCTGTTCGGCAACATGGACGAGATGTTCGAATACATCGAATAGCCACCAAAAAAAACAGGCGCGCCGCCTGGTTGCGGCGCGCAGCCCGATCAACGCAATCAGTGCTGAGGGAACCATGTTTATCACACCGGAAGGCAAGGAAATCTTCGTGGTCGACGGCCACACCCATTTCTGGGACGGCAGCCCCGAAAACCAGAAGAATATTCATGGCAAGCAGTTCATCGAGTGCTTCTACGCCTATCACACGGGGCTGAGCCCCAAGGAACAGCTGTGGGAGAAGAGCAAGTTCGAAAAGTACAGCGCCGACGATCTCTATCGCGACCTGTTCGTCAATGGTCCCGATGATGTGGCGATCGTGCAGTCGACCTATCTCAAGGATTTCTACAAAAACGGCTTCAACACGATCGAGCGCAATGCCGAGGTGGCCAAGCGCTATCCGGAGCGTTTCATCGTCAACGGCGCCTTCGATCCGCGCGACGGTGAGAAGGCGCTCGAATACATCCACTTCCTCAAGGAGACCTACGACGTCAAGGGCGTGAAGATGTACACGGCCGAATGGAACGGCGCCTCCAAGGGCTGGAAGCTCACCGACCCCGATGCCTACAAATGCTTCGAACTCTGCGACAAGCTCGGCATCAGGAATATCCACGTCCACAAGGGGCCGACCATCATCCCGCTCAGCAAGGACGCCTTCGACGTGCATGACGTCGACCACGCGGCGACTGATTTCCAGAACCTCAACTGGATTGTCGAGCATTGCGGCTTGCCGCGCCTCGACGATTTCTGCTGGATCGCGACGCAAGAGACCAACGTCTATGGCGGGCTGGCGGTGGCGCTGCCGTTCATCCATTCGCGCCCGCGCTATTTCGGCGAGGTCATCGCCGAACTGCTGTTCTGGATCGGGCCGGAGAAAATCCTGTTTGGTTCCGACTACGCGATCTGGACGCCGCGCTGGCTGGTCGAGAAGTTCTGGGCCTACCAGATTCCCGAGGATATCGCGGCAGAACGCGGCGTGCAGCTGACCGACGAGATCAAGGAGAAGATCCTCGGCCTCAACGCCGCGCGTCTCTACAACATCGACATCGAAGCCAAGAAGGCGGCGCTCGCCAGTTCGCCCTTCAGCATCGCGGCGGAGTAGGGGCCATGGCAACCGCCAGCGTTTCCAGTAGCCGCGAGAACGAACTCTGGCGGCGCCTTGGTGAAGTCAACGACCCGGAGCTCGACGAACCGATTACCGAGATGGGCTTCGTCGAGCGGGCCGAGATGACGGGCGATGGCAGCGTGGAGATCGACTTCCGCCTGCCGACCTATTGGTGCTCGCCCAACTTCGCGTTCCTCATGCTGGACGGCGTCCGCAAGGTGCTCGACCAGCTCTCCTGGTCGCCTGCCTATCGGGTGAAGCTCCTCGACCACATGTTTGCCGAAGAGGTCAATCGCGGCATGGAGGCCGGCAAGGCTTTCGGCGACATATTTGCCGAGCTTGCCGAGGATCAGGATCTCGGCGCTTTGCGCGAAACCTTTGGGATGAAGGCATTCAAGCGGCGCCAGGAGGCCGTGCTGCGCCGCTTCCGGCAACACGGCCTGACCGACCAAGAAATCCTCGGCATGGACCTGCCGGCATACGACGTCGCGCGGTTCGAAACGGGCGAAGCGGCCAACCAGAAGCCGAGGTACCGAGCGGCTCTGCTTGAGCGCTTTCCCGACCGCAGGGCGGATGACCCTGTCTTCGTGACATGGGAAGGGCAGCGCATACCAACCGGCGCGCTCAGCGCGCATCTCGCCGAGTTGCGCAGTGTGCGTATCAACATGGAGTTCAACGGCGCGCTTTGCCGTGGGCTCAAACAGACAAGATACAAGGAACTGGGTGTGGTCGACGGCGAACCGACGCTGGTCGATTTCATCATGGATCGCGTGCCGGCACGCGCCGCGCCAGCCGCCTGAGGCAGAACTGACAGCAACGGCCTCCCTTGCACGAGGCCCCTAACCAACAACCCGCCCGTAAGGCGGAAGGAGGAATCATGCCCAAGATAATGCTCCACAATTCCGACGCGCGTCGAGCTCTTGCTCGCGGCGTCTTTCGGTTGGCCGCCGCCGTCGAGCCGACGCTCGGCCCCAAAGGCATGAACGCCATGATTGACAGGCCAATCGGCACCCCGATGGTGACCCGCGACGGCGTCAGCATCGCTTCCGAGATCGAGCTGCACGACCGTTTCGAGAACATGGGCGCGCAGGTCGTGCGCGAAGTGTCGATGCAGACCAACGAGGTCGCCGGCGACGGCACCACGACTGCCATCGTGCTCGCCAACGCACTCATCCAGGGTGGCATCGAAGCGAATGAGCGCGGCGCGAAATCCGTTGATCTGTGCAAGGGTATCGACCTTGCCGTGGCGGCGGTGGTGGCGGCGCTCAAGGCTTCGGCCAAGCCGGCCAAGGGCAACGGCATTCTCGCTTCGGTCGCGAACATCGCAGCGACCGATGCCAGGCTTGGCGCGCTGGTGGCGGAAGCGCATCAGCGGGTAGGGGCCGAAGGCGTCATCACCACCGACTTCAGTGTGACCACCGAGACCACGCTTGATGTGGTTGAGGGCATGTCCTTCGAACGCGGCTATCTCTCGCACCACATGGTCACCGATCAGGAGAAGATGGAGGCGGTTCTCGAACGGCCCTACATCCTGATGACCGACCTCAAGATCAAGGAGCCCGAGGCGCTCGATGCGGCTCGCCGCATTGCCGACGAGGATGGTCAGCCGTTGCTGATCGTGTCCGAGGAAATGTCGCCGGAAGTGGTGGTGACGCTGCTCGGCAAGCAGGGACCTGGAAAATACCTCGTCGTCCATCCGCCGGAATACGGCCATTGGCGGAAGGCGATGATGGAGGATCTGGCCATAATCACCGGCGGCAAGGTGATCGCCCGCGATCTCGGAGGCCGGTTGGAGGACATCACCGCCGACGATCTTGGAACCGCTGACCGGGTGAAGACCAGTTCGTCCTACACCTCGATCATTCGCGGCGGCGGCGACCATGCGACAATCGCATCGCGCCGCGCCCAGGTGCAGCGGCAGTATGAAGCCTCGCCGCCGAACATCGATCAGGACAAGCTGCGCGAACGCCTGGCCAAGCTTTCTGGAGGCACCGCGATCCTCTATGCCGGCGGTGTCACGCCGGTCGAGCAGAAGCGAACCATACAGCTCATCGAGGATTCACTGAATGCGGTGCGCGCCGCTTCAGAAGAGGGCGTGGTCGCCGGCGGCGGCTCCGCACTCGCCCAGATCGCACCGCTGCTCGACAAGGTGGCGGCGGGCGTCGACGGAGATGTCGCAGAAGGCGTGCGCCTGGTGCGGTCGGTGCTGTCGAGGCCGCTCTGGCGTATCGCCGCCAATGCCGGCGCCGATCCCGAAGCCGTCGTGGCGGAAGTCACGCGCATCAATGGCGGCTACGGCTACAACGCGTCTGCCGGCAGCTACCAGAACATGTTCGAGGCTGGGATCATCGATCCGGTCCGCGTCACCTATACAGCACTCGCCAACGCCGCTTCGGTGGCAACGCTGATCCTGACCACCGAAACGCTGATCGGCCATCTCGCCGAGGACGAAGACCCGACGGCCGGACCGGCGCGCGGCGGCGGCTCTGAAAAGCTCGGCCGCGCCTGAAGAAATCCGAACAATCTCGACGTTGAGAGGATACGACGATGAAAGCTGCCAGACTTTACGAATACGACCCGCGCATGAACGTCCAGCTTAAGATCGAGGAGGTCGCGGCGCCGACGATCACCGCCCCCGACGAGGTGATCGTGCGGGTCGGTGCCGCCGGCCTCTGCCGCACCGACCTGCACATCATCGAGGGCGTTTGGAAGCCAACCATGGACCCTGAAGGTACGCTTCTGCCTTACATCATGGGCCATGAGAATGCGGGTTGGGTGGAGGAGGTCGGCAGCGGCGTCAGATCGGTCAAACGCGGCGACGCCGTGATCTGCCATCCCTTCCGCTCGTGCGGCATCTGCCTCAACTGCCGACACGGCGAGGATATGTACTGCGACAACGGCCAGTTCCCCGGGCTTGGCATGAATGGCGGCTTCGCCGAGTATTTCATCACCAGCGAGCGCTCGCTGATCAAGCTGAACGCCAATGTCACGCCGATCGAAGTGGCGCCGCTGGCCGACGCCGGCATCACCGCCTACCGCGCCGCCAAGCGGGCGGCCAAGCTATTGAGGCCAGGGAGTTACTGCGTCCTGCTCGGCATAGGCGGGCTCGGCCATATCGCGCTGCAGTCGCTGCATGCGATTTCGGGCTGCCGCATCATCGCCGTCGATCGCGAGCCGGCAGCACAAGTGCTCGCCAAGGATCTCGGCGCCGACTTCGTCCTCGATGGCGGGCCTGATATCGTCGAGGAGGTCAGCCAGATCACCGACGGCGGCGCCCATGTGGTCATCGATTTCGTCGGCGAACTCGGCGTCGAGAACATCTGCTGGAAGATGGTGCGCAAGGGCGGCCAATTGTTCGTCGTCGGCTATGGCGGCACCGTCAACGTGCCGACCGCGCATCTGGTCATCGAGGAGATCAACATCGGCGGCAGCCTAGTCGGCAATTTCACCGAACTTGTCGAACTGATGGAGCTGAACGCCGACGGCAAGGTGAAGATGCACTACACCGAATACAATCTCGCCAACATCAACACCGCGCTCGACGACTTCAAGAACCGGCGGTTCACCGGCCGTGGCGTCATCGTACCATAAAATTGCCTAATGCATGTCGCGCAAAAATGGTGCAGCGATTTTGCGATAACGACATGCATAAAACAAGGACTTAAAGCGCGTCGCATGAATCCGTTCAAACGCGACGCGCTTTAGACCCGCTGAGGGCGAGCTCGCGCCGAACGCCAGTATTCCTCCCACCCATGGCGCAAATGCCATGGGTTTCGTTGCTGTCAGGAAAAGCGGCGGCGGATGCCGTACTGGTCGAGCTTGCGATAGAGCGTCGGCCGCGAGATGCCGAGCCGTCGTGCGACCCGGCTGAGATTGCCGCCTTCGGCTTCCAATGCGCTTTTCATCGCCTGGCGTTCCGCCTCAACGAGTGTACCTGCAGGCATTTCCGGTGAGATGGCGGTATCGTTACCCGAAATGGCGTTCGATTCAGAGCTGGGCGCCGTGATTTCCTCGGGAAGGTCGTGAAATCCGATATCGCGGCCGCGCGCCAGAACATACAGCCGGCCGATGAGATTCTTCAGTTCGCGCACATTACCCGGCCAACGATAAGCGAGCAGGGCATCCAGCGCTTCGTGCGAGAATTCCAGCGGCTCCCCGTCAGCCGCAGCCGCGATCTGCCGGTTGAAATGTTCGGTCAGCAAAAGCACGTCCTCGCCGCGCTCGCGCAGCGGTGGGACCGTGATCGAGACCGCGCCAATTCGATAGTAGAGATCGCGGCGGAAACGACCGGCAGCAACCTCCTGCTTGAGATCGCGATTGGTCGAGGCGACCAGTCGCACGTCCACGGGTCGCCCCCGGCTGTCTCCGATCCGGTGGACCATGCGCTCCTCCAGCACACGCAGCAGAAACGGCTGGATCTCGAGTGGCAATTCACCAATCTCGTCGAGGCTGAGCACGCCACCGCTGGCGAGCTCGAAAACACCAGGCTTGCCTTCACGCGAGGCGCCCGTAAATGCGCCGGCGACATGGCCGAACAATTCGCTGCCAAACAGGTCCCTGGTGATCGCTCCGCAATTCATCGCTATGAACGGGTCATTCGCCGTGCGTCGGCTGCCGGCATGAACAAGCCGCGCAAACAGCTCTTTCCCGACACCAGTCTCGCCTTCGACCAATAGCGATGCGACGCTGTTCGACCGGGCGACACGGCAGGCGACGTCGATGGCGGCCAGCAGCGCTTCGCTTTCGCCAACAATCATGGCGACAGCATCCCGAAGATGCTTATCCACTTCCCCGCGGACCACCGTCACGCTGGAGACTGCTGGCGCCGACGGGAACACCAGCGCTGCGCCGCGGAGGTCGCCGTCAAGCTTGAGCGGTGTGATGTGGCAGGACCGCAGATGGGCCGGTAGCGCCCTGGCGAGATCTCCTTCGTCCCCGGACGAAGGAAGATTCATGAGCCAGCGGCCACGGCCTGGCTCCATCGGCCCGTCCATCATCTCAGTCGTTTCGCCATCGGGGACATTGTTGCAGAAGATGGCGCGGCCGCGATGGTCGACGATCACCAGCCCGTCTTTTCGACGGTAGCTCGGGGCAGACGAAATGAAGGCTTCGAGCAGGCGCGTGCGCTGTTCCTGCTGCTGTTCGGCCAATGCCTTCTCGATCTGCCGGGCTGTGGCGGCGACGAGCGCGGTGTTGTGCGGCCGGAAGATTGGTGAATAGCCAGACAGATCGACGACGCCGATGATCTTGCCGTCGAGAGGATCGCGGATCGGCGCGCCGGCGCAAGTCCAGGATTTGATGCCGGCGCAGAAATGCTCGGCCGCATGGACAAAAGTCGGCTCGCCGGTCCACAGCGCCGTACCGATGCCATTGGTTCCGACGGCATCCTCGTTCCATTTGCCGCCGATGGCCAGGTGGATATCCATGCCATCATGCAAGGTCTTCTTGTCGCCGATGGCGTCGATCAGTACGCCGTCGCTGTCGGCCAGAACCAGCATCGCGCCTGTCCCGTCCAGTAACTGGCCAAGCGAGGCGAACGATCGCCGCGCCGCCGAGAGCAATTCGGCATTGGCCCGCGTCAGATATTCGATCTCATCGCGATCACTGCTTAGCGGCGCTTCAATACCTTCAGCGTTGATGCCGCCCGTGGCGCTGCGATACCAGGAATCGTGAATGAGAGAGCGGACGGGGCTTGGATGGATCGGATCGCGGGCACATTTGGGCTCGTCGGCCAGAAAGTTCTCCCAAGCGCGCATGGTGGCGCGCTCATCATAGTCGATGTTGCCCAGAACCATTTGCCCGGTGGCTGGCGACGCGCGCGCCGGAAGAGCATCGATCTTCATCTGATGGGGGCCTATCTCGCGTTTCATCCCGTCATCACAGAACCTTTGAGGTATGCCACTGCTGTATGCTGTTATATTCGAATGCTATCGCGGATTGGACATGCACGTGCGAGCGTCTGCTCGTCAGTTGATGCCGAGTTTCGCGCCGATGTCGCAGGCAAGCTGTTCTTCGCTATAGGTGGCGGTGAGGCGGGACCCGTCCAGGTCGGCAAGTGCCTCGGCGATGGTTTCGTCGACCGGCGAGAAGAAGCCATTCTGCTTCGTCGCCAGGACAAAGATCTGGTCCTCGCCTCGATTGCGGATGTCGCCTATATGGTGAAGCTGGCGGCCTGTGTTCTGATCCTTTGAGATCACCCGGCCGTTCATGGTGACTTGGATGGAGGGCTTGGCGTCGGCCGCGGGCGCCGTGCCGCCGCCAACATGGATGATAAGGCCTTCCGCCTGCGGTTGCTGGCGTGGCTTCCTGAAAGCCGAATAGCCGCCGCCGCTGATCTGGTCGGCAAGGCGAACGATGGTCGAGCGGTTCTGCTCGATCAGTCTTTTGACTTGTACGTCCTCGCGCCGCGGGCCATCCCGCTTCGAGATGATCTCAACCATGAATCCTCCCAGATTCGCTCAGCGTTGCCGTTTGTACGGCTCATTCTTCTTGTTAGGCAAAGCCTACACCGCCTCAGTGAGATACGCCATTCATATTAGATAGCGCCAAAGTTCGTGTCGTTGGTAGCAGGTGGCTGCTACAATCCTGCTCACCAACAGCATGAAGAAACGCACTTCAGTCCCAATCGATGCTGATGAGAACGTCGTTCAGCTAGAGGGCGCCCTTGCCGGTTTCGGGTAACGACTTGAGGCCTGTCAGGAAGAGGGTCCACCTGGGGCTGAGGGGCGATGGGTCGAGGCGCCCACGGCATCGGATGAACCGTCGCGCGTTGTGCCTGAGATAAGAAGCCCCACCCGCCCGGCTTCCCTGCGTGTCCTTGCTCATGCGGCGGGCGAGGGCGCGTAGCGGCTGCCCAGCGAATAGCGGCTGCCGACATAGGTGAGCTTGTTGACGGTGGCGACCGCTGTGCCCGACCAGGTCCGCCGATGCAGGAGCAGGCAGGGGTCGCCGGGCCGTATCATCAAACGGCGCGCGGCCAGCTCGTCGGCGGCGACGGCCGAGATCACGTGCTCCACTTCCGTCAGCGGCGTGGCCCGCTGCAGGTAGTCGTAGGTGGTGGTCGCAACGAAATTTTGCCGGTGATAGTCCGGTGCTAGAGCCGGATTGACGAAGCGCTCCTCGAGCTGGACGGGCACCTCGTCCTCGAAATGCACGATGATCGAATGGGCGACCGGTCTGCGGCGCATGAACTCGAAGGCGACGATGAGGTCTAGCGCCGGGTTGCGTATCTTCTCGAGCACGACGACCTCGGCCCTGTGACGTCCGCCGCGCGCGGCGATCTCGCCGGCGATGTTCCTGATTTCGATAAGGGCGGATTGCGGTTTCGGCGGCGCCACGAAAGTGCCGACACCCTGGATGCGCAGCAGGTGGCCTTCCGAGGTCAGCTCCCTCAACGCACGGTGCACGGTCATTCGCGAGACGCCGAGCGTGCTGACCAGCTCGTTTTCGGAAGGCAGCCTCCGGTCCTTCGGCCATTTGCCGCTGCCGATGTTGCCGAGCACGTAGTCCTTGACCTTTTCGTAGAGTGGCCCGGGGGTTTCGAGAAGCTTGATCATCGCTCGGCCTCCATTCGGACGATGGTCTTCAGGCCGCGGCTCGCGCCTGCGATCAGGCGCTGGTAGGCGGCGGGAATCTCGCCGATCGCGATCTCCTCGGCCACGAAACGCGACAACGCGGGAGCGAAATCACCAAGCATCGCGACGGCCGGCGCAAGCTCGTCGGCGAAGGCGTGGCAGCCGACCAGCGCGATCTCGCGCTCGACCAGCAGGTTCGGGTCGAGGTCGAGGCGGCCATGCGAAATGCCAACCAGCGCCAGCGTGCCACCGCCGGCCAAAAGATCGAGCAGCCGCGCCATCACCGCCACGCTCCCCGTCGCGTCGATGGCATGGCGCAGGGTGGGATCACGGGGCAGGGCGTCCAGGTCGACAGCGGTTGCGCCGGTCACCTCGGCCACAAGTTCCGCACGCGCCGCATTGCGGTCGGCGATGAGGAGCGGTCTCTCGCCGGACCGCGACAGGATGAGCGCAGCCAGCCCGCCGATCGGGCCGCAGCCGGCGATAAGCACCGGCGCCCCGGCCGGTGCCGACAGTCGCCGCACCGCGTGCAGGGCGACCGCCAGCGGCTCCGCCATGGCGGCGATCGCGGGATCGAGCGCGGGGTCGTGGCGCAGGAGCAGCCGCGCCGGCAGCTCCGTCTCTTCCGCGAAGCCGCCGTCGCAGACCTCGCCCACAAAACCCAGCCTGGCACAGACATTATGCAGACCGGCCCGGCAAGCAGGACATTCGCCGCACCAGAAACGCGAATCGGCGACGACCCGGTCTCCGATGGCCAACTGGGACACGCCGGGCCCCACGGCGGTCACTTTACCGGCGAACTCATGTCCGGCGACACTCGGCGCGCGGCTGACCCACTGACCGGTGCGGAAGTTATGGAGGTCGGAGCCGCATATGCCGGCAGCCGTCACCCTGAGCCGCACCCAGCCAGGCGCCGGTTGGCCGGGAGACGGCACATCCTCAACCCGCAAATCGCCCGCCGCATGGAGTCTGGCCGCCTTCATCGTCCGCTACCGCACCAGATATTGGTCGCGCACGTCGGAGACGGCGTGTTCGTGCGAGGAGAAGCCTTCGTAACGGGCAAGCGTACGCGCATGGCGCGCGAATTCCGGATAGGCCGCGGCCGTCACGTAGCCGATGGAAGAGCGCTTGACGAAATCCGTGACCGAGAGCGGCCCGCAGGTACGCGCCCAGCGGCTGGTCGGCAGGACGGCATTGGGGCCTAGTCCGAAATTGCCGATCGAGACCGGCGTGTGCGGCCCCATCAGGATCTCGGCGGCTTCGGTGATGTGGCCAAGGTGCGCGAAGGGATCGGTTGAGAGGATCTCCAGATGCTCCGGTGCGTAATCGTTGATGAAGCGGTAGCTCTCCTCGATCGAGCCCGTCAGCACGATGCCGCCACAGGCGCCGCTCAGCACCGCGGTGGAGAACGCGACCCGCTGCTTGGTCATGCGCGCCCAGTGCTCGGGCAGCGCGGCCAACGCCTCCTCCGCCACGCGGCGGCTGTGGGTCACTAGATAGGCCGATGAGTCCGGCCCGTGCTCCGCCTCGATGAGCAGGTCGAGCGCGGCCAGCCCGCCTTGCACGCTGTCGTCGGCGAGGATGATCGCCTCGGACGGACCGGCTGGAAGGCCGGGGTCGATCACTCCGGCAAGCAGCCGCTTGGCCGCAACGACCCAGGGGCTGCCCGGCCCGACGATCTTGAGCACGGCCTTGACCGTCTCCGTGCCGTAGGCGACCGCGGCGACCGCCTGCGCGCCGCCACATTTGTAGACCGTTTCGACACCGGCGATGCGCGCCGCGACCAGCGTCGCTGCGTCCACCGAACCGTCGGGTGCCGGCGGCGTGACGATGGCGAGCTCCGGGACGCCCGCCACCACGGCGGGCACCGCGGTCATCATTGTGACCGAAGGGAACGCTCCCTTGCCGCGCGGAATATAGAGCGCCACCGAGCGGATCGGCGTGAAGCGGTCCCCGGCATAGGCGCCGGGCCGCATTTCCTTGAGCCACATGGCTTCCGGCTTTTGCTCCTCGTGGAAATGCCGGATGTTGTCGATGCCGAAACGAATGGCGGCGACCACGTCCTCGTCCACCATGTCGAAGGCGGCGTCGAACTCGGCGGGGCTGACCTTGAGCCGCGTGGCATCGAGATCCGCCTTGTCAAAGTCGCGGGCGAAGCGGACGAGCGCGGCGTCGCCTTCCGTTCGGACCGCCTCGATGATCGGTGCGGCCTTCTCCATAAAGCCGGAGAGATCGGTCTCGGAGCGCCGCATCAATGCCGCGCGGCTGGCGGTGTCGAGCTGGCTCAAGTCATGGAATGATACGTTTGGCATCGGATTTCCCTTTCCGGCCCGGCAGGCCGGCATTCCTCATTTCGATTTCAGGAAGATGTCGAGCCCGACCAGCCTGTCGAGCAGGAACACGGCGACAGCCGAGCAGGCGATGAAGACCACGGAGATCGCGGCAAGGTCCGGCGTGATGATCGAGCGGATGGAATTGTAGATCAGCACCGGCAGCGTCACGATGCGCGCATCGACGAGCAGCAGGCTGACCAGGAACTCGTTGAGCGCCAGGATGAACATCAGCAGCGAGCCGGTGATCACCCCCGGCATCACCGCCGGCAAGGTGACGGAGAAGAACACCTGGAGCGGCGGCGCGCCGCAATTGGCGGCGGCCAGTTCTAGGTCCGGGTCAAGCCCGGTGGCGCTCGCCGTGACCGCCCAGATCATGAAGGGGAGGTTGATGACGCAGCAGGCGATGCCGACTGGCCAGAGCTGGCCGAGAATGCCGGCCTTGCCGAAGATCAGCATGAGACCGATGCCCGATCCGATCAGCGGGATGGTGAAGGGCAAAAGCAGATAGATCTGGATCGTCTTTTCGAAACGCACCGCGTATTTCGCCAGCGCGATGCCGGCCAGCGTGCCCACGGGAATGGCAACGATCGTACAGACCGTCGCGACCTGGAGCGTGCGCCAGAAAGCGTTGCGCAGGTCGGAAGCCTGCGAGATGCGCGCGTACCACCGCAGCGACAGCCCGTCCGGCGGAAAGGTGATGATGTTGCCGCCGGTGAAGGAAGCGCCGAGCACCACGATCGTCGGCGCCGAAAGCGTCACCAGGGCGATCGTCACCAGGGTCCACAGGACAACGGATTTGCTGCGCGAGCCGCTCACGTCCGGGACCTCCCCATGGCCAGCGTTCCGGCTCCGAACAGCGCGAATACGAGGCCGACAAGGATCGACCCGAGCGCGACCAGCATAAGCGCCAGCGTCGCGCCGAGGCCCTGGTCGGAGGTTCGGAAGAACTGGTCGTAGATGGCATTGGCGATGAAGTCCTGCGAGCCGCCGCCAAGAATCGCGGGGACCGCGAAATCGGTGAGCGAAAGCGTCAGCACCACCACGCCGGCGCCGATGAAGCCCGGACGAGCGAGCGGCAGCACGACATGGATGAAGGTGCGAACCCAGTTCGCGCCGAGCGATCCAGCGGCCGCCTCCAGCTCTTCGGGAATGGCTGTGAGCGCCGGCGCGAGCATCAGCACGGCGAAGGGCAACATGTACTGGACGAGGCCGAACAGCACGGCGGGATAATTGTAGATGAGCCGCATCGGCGCGACCCCGACAAGGCCGAGCGCCTCGTTTACCATGCCCTGGTTGCCGAGGATGATCAGCCAGCCATAGGCACGCACCACCTGGCCGATGAAGAAGGGCAGAAACAGCGCAATCAGCAGGAATTTTCGCAGTCTTGGCGAAGCCGTGCGCACCATCAGATAGGCGTAGGGGAAGGCGAAGACGAGCGTCACCGCCGTGACGACCAGGGCGGCGACGAGGCTGCGCCGCGCGACGACGAGGAACAGTGGCTCGGTCAGCGCCCGCATGAAATTGGCTATGGAATAATCGTCCGAGAACTGGAAGGTGGTGGTGTCGAGCGTGCGCAGGCTCGTATCCGCGATCTGGACGAGACCCAGCACGAGCAGTCCGACAAGCAGCACCGCCGGAAGCAGCATCAGATAGGGCGTGGCGCGCCTGAAGCGTGCCGGCCAGATGGCGGCGGCAACGCCTTCCAACGCATCCATGATGCGCCATTTCAGGGGATAGGCTGTCCCGGCTGCCCGCATGAAAAATCCGTATCCGACGTCGTGAACGAGCCGGTGCCGCGCTGGAGCAATTCCTGGAAAAAGTATATAGCGTTTTCCGCTCGGAATTGCGTAAAAACAAAGAGTTAGCGCGGCACTGGCCGTCCGGCGTCAACCCTGCATGATTGCCTTGAATTTCGAAAACCACTCGCTCTCATTCTCGACCTGGACCTTCGACGAGATGCGGATGAGATGCTTGAAATCCTCTTCGGTGGTCGGATAGGACGGATCGTCCACCAGATCCTTGGGCGGTGTGAGGCCCGGCACCACGCCCGGCAAGCCTAGGCCGTCCAGCCAGACCTGCTGCGCTTCCTTGGTCAGCGCATGGTTGATGTACTGCTTGGCCCAGTAGAGTTCGTTTTCCGGCAGCCCCTTGGGAATCCAAAGACCGTCCGTATCGAACTTCGCACCCTCTTCCGGCACGACCCATTCGATTTCCACACCGTTCTTGCGGGCCTCTCGCGCATTGGTCGAGATGGTGCAGGCGGCGTCGATCTCACCGTTCTGGAACCAGGTGGTGAAGTCGGGATCCTCGCCGAGCAGCGGCTGCTGCGCCTTCATCTTGGTGATGAAATCCCAAGCCGGCTGCATGTTGGAGGGTATATCCTCCAGCTTGCCGCCACCGGCGACCTGGGCGGGGAAATGGAAGCCGATGCCGTCATTGTAGAAGGCAAGCCGGCCCTTGAACTTCGGGTCGAGAAGATCCTTCCAGGACTTCGGCGGTCCGTCCGGGAACGCCGCGGGCCGATAGGCGAGCACATAGACATAGCCGTACGTATTGACGATCGGGAAGCCTTCCAGGCCGGCCGGTTTGGCAAGGTCCGTCACATTGGCGAGGTTCGGCAGGTCGGAGAGGTCTTCCGTCACGCCGCGCAATGCCGATTTCGTCGCATTGGTGGTGGTGTCCCAGTTGATGTGGATCGGCGCGACCCGGTTCTGCGCCACGGCGGCCCACACCTTGGGCTGGATCTCGTTGTCTTCGGTCAGGTCGTGACGGACGGCAATCCCGGTCATTTTGGTGAAGCTGTCGGACACGCCAGCCTTCAGGCTGTCCACCCAGCTGCCGCCCCAGGCGCGCACGATGATCTCGGCCGGCTTTTCCGGTTCCTGCGCATAGGCGCCGCGCAGGCCGAGCGCCGAGGCGCCGCCGAGCGCGGCGGTGGCCTGAAGGAAGGTTCTGCGGGAAAGATGGGATAATGTCGGCTTGAAGCGCTTCATCTGCATTCTCCTCTGGGTTTGACCGGCTTCCGGTTCTATCGAAAAACAAGCATGTCCCTGGCATTCCACCCCAGGAACACGCTTTCGCCTATGTCGAACTGCGTGTGCGCGGCGGGATCATGGTCGAAGACGCGCATGACCTCGTCGCCAATCGCGGCGCAGGCCACCTCGTAGACCATGCGCTCGCCTTCGAAGATCGTGTCGGTCACAGTCCCGGCCAGCACGCAATCGAGCTTCGACAGCTGAGCGGCATCGCCGGCGAGACGGATTTGTTCGGCGCGGAGCGCTCCCGAGGCCTTGTCGCCCTCCGCAGGTGGATTGGCCGGATCGCCGACCTTTCCGACAAGCATCAGATCACCTCGAAGGATCGAGACGTCGCCTCCTTTCGAAACGGCACGTACCGTTCCGGCAACGAAGTTGGTGACGCCGATGAAATTGGCGACGAAGGCGTTGCGGGGCTGACGGTAGGTTTGGATCGGCCGCGCCTTTTGCTGGATCTCGCCCTGATCCATGACGACAATGTCGTCGGAAACCACCAGCGCCTCGCGCTGGTCGTGGGTGACGTTGATCGTGGTGACGCCGAGTTCGCGCTGGATGCGGCGGAATTCGAGCTGCATTTCCTCGCGCAGCTTGCGGTCCAGCGCAGCCAGTGGCTCATCGAGAAGCAACAGGTCGGGCTCGAACACCAGAGCGCGCGCGATCGCGACGCGCTGCTGCTGGCCGCCGGAAAGTTCGTGAATGCGCCTGCCGCCATAGCCCCCGAGCCGGACCAGCGCGAGATAGCGCTCGACGCGGTCGGGAATGGTGCGCGCGTCGCGCCGACGCATCTTCAGCGGGAAGGCGACATTCTCGGCCGCCGTCATATGCGGAAACAGCGCAAGCCTCTGAAAGACCATGCCGATCGAGCGCTTGTGCGGCGGCACCGCGCTCACCGCTTCGCCGTTGATGAAGATCTCGCCGCTGCTCGGGGTCTGGAACCCGGCGATCATTCGCAGGAGGGTTGTCTTGCCGGACCCCGAAGGCCCCAGAATGGTGAGGAACCGGCCCTTCGGCAGATCGAAGGACGCATTCTTGACGGCATGAACCCCATCGAAGTCCATCCCGACGTTGCGCACCGCGACCGCGATTTCCCTGCCGCTTTCCGCTTCGTGCGAAGCTGCGGCCCGGAAAGGCTCCTGCATTGTGGTTCCCCTTTTCGTCACCGGTCGCATGCAAGAACGCCCAGCGTATGAGGTGGTATATACAACCATATACAAGTCGGGTCTACACGCTTCTTGTTGCACCGCACCTATATCGCTCAGATGGACGCGAGGTAGCCGCCGTCGACGGGAAGGCAATGTCCGGTGACATAGGCGGATGCCCCGCTCGCCAGGAACACAACGGCTCCGGCCAGATCCTGCATCGTGCCGAAGCGCCGCTGCGGGATCTTGGCCAGCATCGCCGCCTGCCAGTCGGGATCCTCATAGAAGACATCCGTCATCGCCGTATGGAAATACCCCGGAGCGATGGCGTTGACGCGGATGCCGAGCGATGCCCATTCCGCGGCGAGCGCCCGCGTCATGCCCAGAAGCCCGGACTTGGACGAGCCGTAGGGTACGGCGGTCGGAATGCCGACATAGGAGGTCAGCGAGCAAAGATTGATGATCGCGCCGCCGCTCTTGCCGGCGGCCATGCGTCGCGCCGCGGCCTGCGCGCAGAAGAAAGCGCCTTTCAGATTGGTCGATATGATGCGGTCCCACACCGCCTCGTCAACGTCGAGCGAGGGCTGGACCTGCTCATAGCCGGCGTTGTTGACCAGAATGTCGAGCCCGCCAAAGGCTTCCGCGACCTCGTCGACCACCACGCGGATGCGATCGGTGTCGAGCACGTCGAGAGACCGGCAAAGCGACCTTCGCCCGACAGCGCCAATTCGGTCCGCCGTCCCACGAAGGGATGTTTCGTCGCGGGCGGTCACCGCGACGTCGGCACCGGCTGCGGAGAGCGCCTCTGCCATAGCCTGGCCGATGCCGCGGCTGGCGCCCGTCACCAGCGCCTTTTTTCCCGTCAGGTCGAACAAGCGAGTGGCGTCCATGCCGTCATGGTTCCTGCATTTTTCCAAAAAATTGCATGCGGTCGGCTTGGAAACGAACACCAGTTGCGGCCGGTTGTCTATACATCTTGCGCTGGGCTGGGCGGTCTCCGCCAAAATGACACGGCGCCGAGACGCTGCCTGGCGTGAATCCGACCAAGGCGTTCGTCCAACCTCGGGCAGATATCAATCGTCGCGGTCCAGAGCCAAGTTGGTTGGCGCCTGGAACGTGCACCAATCCATACAGCAAGCCATTGGCGAACTTCGCTGTTGCCGGAATCTAATGCTGCAGCGTCTCGATGTAACCGGCCAGGTTGTGGATGCGTTCCGTCGTGACAACCTCGCCGCCACTGGGGCCATAGACTTTTACGTCTTCTTCGAGGAACTGGCGACCCCACACCGGCATTTCGCGGTCGCCATGGCTTGACACGGCATAACGACCGTCGATCGTCGCGAAGACCCTCGAATAGGGAAAGGCGCCGCCGTTCCGTTCGGAAAGACGCGTCAGGTCGGCCGGACGCTTCAACAGCACATCGCTCAAGGGCCCATCGCCCCTGCCGTAGAGGCCGTGGCAGACCGCGCAGGAGTTCAGGTATTCCGCCTCGCCATAACTCATTTCCTGCGCGGTGGACGCCTTGCAGGCCATGATTGCGAGAGCCGCCGCAATGAGGAGTTTCATCTGCGTATCCCCAATTGGTAACTCAGCCTACAGCGTCAGCACGTGGACACGTTGATCCGGATCAATTTGCTGCGGGCGGTCCACCAAAATGACACGGGCGCTGGGTCTTCCATTCGCCAGTGCCTGCGAAGCCTCTTGACCTCACAACCGCTGACATCTCCGATAGCGCGGGCGCAGACGATTTTCGATGCCGTGCGCAAACGCTGATGCACCTCTTCGCTGTTCCGCAGCATCGAACGGTTTACGGTGCAGCGACGGGGCATGTTGCAGTAGGATGCCGAGGCGTCACAACAGCCATGATTGCGTTTGGCCGCCTTGATGCGCCCCACGCTTCGACGAAATCGACCTTGGATGCCATCCAAAAGACGAAAAGGGCACGTCGGATCGCTCGCTGTGCAAATTGAACTCGCGATGTGAGGAGTTCGCCATGCTTCGTACGATTGTGCCGACTTTGTTCGCCGCGCTGCTCTGCTCGGTGGCGGCGCGGGCCGCCTCGGAGGAGGTCCGCTACTATCCCGTTCCGGAGGGCGCCGGCCCGCACGATGTGGCTCCGGCGCCGGATGGATCCGTGTGGTACACTGCCCAGGGGCAAGGCGCGCTTGGGCGGCTCGATCCTGAGACAAGCGAGGTCGAGCACGTCACCCTCGGCGACGGCTCGGCGCCGCACGGCGTGATTGTCGGTCCCGACGGCGCCGCCTGGGTGACCGACAGCGGCCTCAACGCCATCGTGCGCGTCGATCCCGAGACGGAGGCGGTAAAGGCCTTTCCGCTCCCCGAGGGGCACGGCTACGCGAACCTCAACACCGGTTCCTTCGACAAGGACGGAAGGCTCTGGTTCACGGGGCAGAACGGCATTTACGGCAGGCTCGATCCGGCGAGCGGCAAGGTCGACGTCTGGAACGCGCCGCGTGGTCGCGGCCCCTACGGGATCACGACCACGCCGTCCGGCGAGGTCTACTACGCCTCGCTCGCCAGCAACCATATCGCCCGGATCGATCTTTCGACCGGCGAGGCTTCCCCGATCGACCCGCCGACCGCGGATCAGGGCGCCCGCCGCGTCTGGTCCGATTCCAAAGGTCGCATCTGGGTCAGCGAATGGGACGCCGGCCAGGTCAGCGTCTTCGATCCGGCAGCGAACGATTGGCGGAGTTGGAAGCTGCCCGGAGACGAGCCCCAGGCCTACGCCGTCTATGTCGATGAAAGCGACAAGGTCTGGCTCACCGATTTCAGCGCCAACGCCATCGTCCGCTTCGACCCGGAGACGGAGACCTTCGCGAACTTCCCGTCCGACCGCGACAACGCCAACGTGCGTCAGCTCAACGGGCGCTCCGGCGAGGTATGGGGTGCGGAGTCCGGTACCGACCGCCTCGTCGTGATCGAGACCGAAACGGGCGGCTGAAAGCAAAGAGGTGCCGCTACACGACCGCGAAGGAGCTCAAGGTTGATGGCAGGTTCGGAACGCTCGCGCTCTTTTCGGCCAAGCCGGGAACATTGTCGATCACCGCGACGTTCATAGTCGGAAAGGGACGCTGTTTACGGAGGCCTGTGATGGGCCAGTTCCAGATGATCGATCTCGTTTCCGTCATAAACGCCTGTACGAGCGGCCGCGCCGCGGGGCGATTGGTGTCGATGGCCAAAGCCGTGGAAGAGTTGCGGGTGCTGACCGGTGATTTCATCTCGCCGGACGAAACCGTGGCCAACGCCCTGTCGACGGTGGCGCTGGAGCGCGGCTGCTCGATCCTGTTCGACGAGCAGCCGGGCGCCGATATCCTGCACACGCCATAGCAGGAGGCCCGACTGGCGAAGGGCGCCTGAGCGTTACGGAACATCGGCAGCCGCGCCAGCGGGCGCATCCGTTTGACGGCGCGGTGCCGCATAACATCCAGGTGGGTGAGGGCATCGGAGAAACGCTATGACTGAAAACGAGACCCGTTACGAACACGGCGCGACCAAGTACCCGGCCAAGACCGATGCGGACGCTTCGGATCAATTCTCCCAAGAGGCGGCCGGCAACAAGAAGCCTGCCGGGGGGATGGGCCTGACACGGTCAAAGGACGAGGTGGAGGACAAGGCCCGTCAGTCTGGAGGGCAGGACCCGGCCAGGCGAGCCACCCCAAGTGGGGCGACGGAAAAGACATCCGGCGCAGGACCCTCGATCGCTGAACGCTCCAACGATGCCAAGGCTCCGAAGAGCGGCCGCCAGCCAGGCGCCTACGTCAAGGAGTGACCGGCCCAGCGAACTTGCAAATCAACTGCATTTGGCTGGCGCGCAAGCACCGTCAGCCCATCATCGTCTTCAGCGGCTCGTCGAGCGCCGAACGTCGGCAGCGAATATGGTTCCCATTTCACAGATCCGAGGAACGGTTTCGGTGCGTTCCCGGTTGTTGTGAGGGAAAGGAGATGGTCGATGTTTGAGAACAGCATGTGGTTGGTTGTCGTTGCAGGCGGTCCGCTGATACTGGCAATCGTGATCGCCTACGCACTTCTCACACGACGCCGTCGCGGTCCCGCGGAACGCAGGGAGAGCGCGCGGGCGACCGAGCGCTTGTACCGCGAGGAGAAGGACTGACGGACGAGCGATCTTGCCCGCGAACCTTGGGCGCGCGGCGAAACGCTGCTGGAACAATCGATCACCCTGGAGCGTTCGACTATTTTGCACCTTGCCCGAGGATCCTCGATGGCGCCACGTCCTTTCTGGAAAGGCTATCTGAAGCTCTCGCTCGTGACCTGTCCGGTCGCAATGACGCCTGCTACAACCGAGAGGGAGAAGGTCCGGTTCCATACGCTCAATCGCAAGAGCGGGCATCGCGTCGTCAGCCAATATATCGATGCCGTCAGCGGCAAGCCCGTTGCTGAGAATGATGAAATCAAGGGGTATCAGCGCGGCGAGGACGAATACGTTCTCCTCGAGGATGATGAACTTGACGCGGTTGCGCTGGAGAGCACGCGTACCATCGACATCGACATGTTCGTCGACGCCGACAGCGTCGGCTGGATCTGGTACGACAAGCCCCATTATCTCACCCCGGACGATCCGGTCGGGGAGGAGGCATTCTCGGTCATTCGCGACGCCATGCAGTCGACAGGGATGGTCGGAATATCGCGACTGGTCATGTACCGCCGCGAGCGCGCCGTCATGCTCGAACCGCGAGGCAAGGGCATCGTGCTGTGGACACTGCGCTATGGCGACGAGGTTCGCGATCCCGAGGATTATTTCGGCAAGATCGACGACGCCAAACCCGACCCGAAAATGATGAATATGGTCTCGACCTTGATCGATGAGCGAACCAGGCAATGGGATCCAGGCATGACCGGAGATCCTGTCCAGGCGCGGCTGCTGGAGATCATTGCCTCGAAGAAGAAGGGCAGGAAGCGTCCAGCCAAGGCGAAGGCCAAGGCCGAGCAACCGCCCAGCAACGTGATCAACATCATGGATGCGCTGCGCAAGAGCATCAGCTCGGAGGCTGGAAAGCGAAAATAGGCGCCTGGAGCAGGCCGGTTTGGGGAACGGACCGGGTGACGGAAAAGTAGCGCTTCTTGCGATAGGTCTCGAACGCCCATCTGTCAGCCGGCTTTCCGGTGCGTTGCAGCCTCCTTCGCCTTTGCGTGGCGTGCCGGCTTTGATTTTGCCGGGGGCTTCCTTGTCGAAGGCTGCTTGCCGCCAATGCCGGCACTTTGGCGCAGCGCGTCCATGAGATCGACGACCTTCTCCCGCTTGGGCCGCTTCGGAATTGCGATCTTCCTGCCTTCGAGCTTTGCCTTCACAAGCTCGGCAAGCGCCGTCTCATAGCGGTCGTCGAATTTGGTAGGATCGAACTTGCCTTTCTTGGTGTTGATGATGTGTTCGGCCAGTTCGAGCATCTCGCCCTTGATCTTCAGGTCTGGCACGTCGTCAAAGGCCTTCTCCGCCGAGCGCACCTCGTAGTCGAAGTTCAGCGTCGTCGCGACCAGCCCTTCGTCATAGGCCCGGATGAGCAGAGTCCGGACACGCCGGAACAGGACGGCCTGGGCGATCGCGGCGACTTTCTTCCTGCGCATGCCTTCGCGGATCAGCCCGAATGCCTCTTCCGCATGTTTGTCCGGCGGGGCGAGGTAGTACGGCTTGTCGAAATACACGTCGTCGACCTCGGAACAGCCGATGAAGGCCGAAACCGATAGCGTCTTGTCGCTTTCGGGGACAGCCTCTGCGACCTCGTCGGAGTCGAGCATGACGTAGTCACCCGAACTGATCTCATAGCCTTTGACCTGATCGTCTTTCTCGACGGGTTTGCCGGTATCGCTGTCGACGAACGCGCGATGCACCCTGTGTCCCGTTGCGCGGTTTATCGTGTGGAAGGCGATCCGCTCGGAGGTCGAGGCCGCCGTATAGAGCGCCACCGGACAGCTAAACTCTCCGATTTTCAGGAAGCCCTTCCAATTTGCTCTCGGCGCCAAGACAACAGCCTCACGGTCACAAGGATTGCACTTGCAACGTGGCGGCGCCAAGATTTGTTCCTTTGGCGCTTGGCTGTCCTCAAACGCCAGCTGAGGTCGGTGATCCGCGAGTCTAGCGGGTAGCTGCAATCTGATACCGGCCGACCTGCCTAGCATATCGCTCGATGGGGTGAGGCCTGCCGACCAGAAAACCCTGTACCCCATTGCAGTCTTCTGCACGCAGGAAATCGAGTTGCGCCGATGTTTCCACGCCTTCCGCGACGATGTTCAGGGAGAGCCCGCGTCCCAATCCGACGATGGCGCGGATGATGGCGCTGGATTGAGGCGTGTTCTTAAGCTTGGCGACGAAGGATTGATCGATCTTGATCTTATCGAACGGGAAGGATTGCAGGTAGGAGAGAGACGAATAACCGGTGCCGAAATCGTCCATGGCTATTTTCACGCCAAGCGTTTTCAGCCGCCTGAGGATCGAGCTCGCGCGTGAAAAGTCGTCAAACAGCACGCCCTCCGTAATTTCGAGTTCCAGTCGGCCAGGATTAAGGCCGGTCTCGAGCAGGACTGTGTGCACCAAAGCCGGAAGATTGCCGTGACGGAACTGGACCGGCGAAAGATTGACCGCGATCTGGATCGGATTCGCCCAGGATGCAGCCTCCCGACAAGCCTCACGCAGAATCCATTCGCCAATCGGAATGATCAGTCCGCTTTCTTCAGCCAGCGGGATGAACTTGGATGGTGAAACCATGCCATGAACTGCATGTCGCCAGCGAGCCAAGGCCTCAAAGCCAATGATCTCACCGGAGACCAGCGCCTGCGGTTGGTAGTACAACATCAGCTCCCTGCGGAGGATCGCCGACCGGAGATCCTGCTGAAGGACGCGTCGTTCACGCAGCCGCCGGTCCATATCGGCTTCGAACACGCGAAACACGCCACGACCCGCAGCCTTTGCGCGATAAAGCGCGGCATCCGCATTGCTGAGGAGCGTGGCCGCGGTCGTGCCGTCGTTTGGGAAGAAGGCGATCCCGATGCTCAAGCCGACGCGCAGATTATGACCCTCGATGTCGAAATCTTCCGCCACTGTTTCCAGTAGACGATCGGCGAGCGCTACCGCGGTCGCAGGCTGCTGGCCGTCAGTGACGATGAGGGTGAATTCGTCGCCGCCAATGCGAGCCAGGAATGCGCCATTCGCCGCTGCGGCAAGACGGTTCGACATTTTACGCAGAAGTTCGTCTCCCGCCGAGTGGCCGAACACGTCGTTGATATCCTTGAACCCGTCCAGGTCGAGACACAGCACCGCGAAGCGCTCGCTGTTCGATGACGCCCGCTCAAGTGTGAAATTCAGACGCTCCGCAAAGGCGGCGCGGTTTGGAAGATCGGTAAGCGCGTCGTGGTTTGCCAGATGGGCAATGCGCGCCACGGCGCGCTTGCGCTCGGTTATGTCCTCGGCAACGCCGAGCAGGTATTTGTTTTTTCCGTCGTCACTATCGACTGCGAGTCTCTTCATCATGAGGTCGCGCATCCCATTGGTGCGCGTGCGGACAGTCTCCTCCTCTGCGATCTGCAGACGATCGGCGCGCAACACTTCCTGGTCGCGTATGAAGAACGAATCCGCCTCATCCCTCGCAAAGAGGTCGTAATCCGTCTTGCCGATCAGTTCATCGCGGGGAATGCCGAGCAATTCCTCGCCCGCGCGGTTCATCAGGATGTAGCGGTGATTTTGAGCTTCCTTGACGAAAAGCATGGCGGGGACGTTTTCAATGATCGTGTCGAGAAATTCGCGGGTGCGGCGGAGTTCGTCGTTTGCCCGCTTGCGTTCAGTCACATCGACGACCGCCACCATTGCCGCCGCGCGGCCTTCATATTGGAACCTCTGGGAGTAGACGATGACGTCGATAAGGCTTCCGTCCGCCTTCAGGTGACGCCATGTCTGGCCAGTGTCATAACTGTCCCTTTCCGTTCCGGCCATCTTGCGGAGTGCGTCGGCGTCCTCAGCCGGTCTGATGTCGAGCAATGTCATCGCCAGGAACTGCTCTCGAGTGTAGCCGTAACGCTCGATCGCAGCATCGTTGACAGCCAGAAACCGCAAGCTGCCTCTCTCGTATACCCACATCGGGACAGGGTTGCTGTCGAACAGAAGTCGCGACGAAGCCTCACGCTGCTTCAGTTCGGTGATGTCGGATAGAGAACCGATGACGAGGCGGGTGCCGTTGGCAAGGCAGGCCCGTTTCTTTCGGGTCAGGATGGTGCGAACCTCTCCGTGATTGCCGGGGATGAATTCCTCGTTTTCGTTGATTTCGTCAGTCTCCAGCACCAGCCGGTCGATCCGCCGAAAGACGTCTGCAATCTCCTTTGGCATGAAGTCGTGATCTGTCTTGCCGATCAGTTGCTCGTGTCGATGCCTCATGAGCTCGCACATGCTTTGATTCAGCACGACAAAACGGTGCTGGTCGTCCTTGATGAATATCGGATGCGGCACAGCGTCGAGCACACGCCGCAGGGCATCAATATCTTCCGCCGGAAATGTCTCGGCCGACGTTTCGGCTATAGCTTTTGAAGGTGGCATATCTGGGCCTCTCGGCGGCGATCGTTGCAGCAAGGTCTTTAGAAATCCTTCAGCGGCCGTCGAGACTTGGATTTATTCTTCACGCCGGACCTTGGTATCGTCTTCTTGCCCGAAGCTTCTTGGACTGGACTTATGGCAATGCCGGACTGTAGCCGCCCCCTGTCATCCGTAATGCATCGGGGAGACTCCGGTCGGCCGGCCGATCCTTCATTGCGTCGGGTCTCATCCCGGCTGGCTCTGCCCGACCAGACGGTACCTGTACCGATCTCGGATGAACGCATTGAAGAACCGGCCTTTTGACGAGGCTTTGCGGAACGCAGCGTAGGTCTGTGGCGGCACGTTGTCGTAATCATAGCGATGTCCGCTTGGGACGAACCATACCGAGAGCGTTCTGGTCGCCGGATCGTAATTCATGCTTTGGATGGCGGTTGAAGGCATTTCCCAACACTCGACCCAAGACTTGACGCGTCTGGGCAACAACCCATCCCGGCGAGCCAGGTTCCGCCGCCGATGGAACCGGAATCGCCCTAATGGAATTGAATGGCGATCAGTCGTAATTCAAACGCTAGCGGTCGGGGTTTGCCGATGTCTCTCATCCCGGTTTGGCAAGACGTCGCGGCACGCCTGCTTCTGACCGTGCTCGCCGGTTCATTGATCGGCCTCGACCGGGAGGCGCGCGGACACGCGGCAGGCCTCAGGACGACCATCCTGGTTGGGCTGGCCGCCGCGATCGCAATGACGCAGGCCACTATTCTGCTGGAGTTTGTCGGCAGTGATCCGGATTCCTTTGCCCGGATGGACGTTCTGCGCTTTCCCCTGGGCGTGTTGACAGGCGTCGGCTTCATCGGCGGTGGCGCCATTCTTCGCCGCGGCAGTCTTGTCAGCGGCGTCACCACGGCAGCGACCTTGTGGATGATGACAATGATAGGATTGGCATTCGGGGGTGGCCAATACGGCCTGGGCGCGGCCGGAACGGCGCTGACGCTAGTCATTCTGCTCGTGTTGAAATGGGTCGATCTGGTGATACCGCGCGAACACCACGCAGTGTTGGCGCTCACCTGGAAGGCGGGGGATCATGAAGACCTCGACACGATCGTCGGGCCTTCTGGTTATCGAGCACGCCTGGTTGGAATGGAGCGGCGCCCAGATCGCGACAGCCCCGTGATGGCGTTCGAGATCAGCTGGAGGCGGTCTGAAAGGGCATCGCCGCCGATGGATTTGTTGACACTGGTGGGTGAGCATTGCGAGATCGAGAAATTTGATCTCCGCACCGAATCTTCCCGATAACCGCTACAGTGATGCCGAGCGGGCCGGGCACCGGCAATGGGGATTCGGATCGGGCATCGGCAGCTCGAAGCGGGTATCATCGCTTCTTCACGCCGTGTTCGATACCTATCTGTCGAACGCAAGGCATGTATCGGAAACAGGCAGCAAGATTTGGCGCAACGATCGGGAAGTGCTGATCTTCCACTTCATGGCGGACGGGTGCCGAAATGGCTCGGCGACCGCATGACGCGCCTTGGCGCGGTCATGTGCGAGGCGATCATTCACCATTACGGTCGCGAGGAGCTGCTGCGCCGGCTGGCGCATCCCTTCTGGTTCCAGTCGTTTGGCGCCGTCATGGGAATGGACTGGCATTCATCCGGCATCACGACCAGCGTCATCGGCGCCTTGAAGCGTGGTTTGGCTCCGCTCTCCAGCGAGCTCGGTATTCACGTGTGCGGCGGCCGCGGCGCGCATTCACGCAAGACCCCGCACGAGCTTGCCGTCATCGGCGAGCGCGTCGGCTTTGACGGAACAGGCCTGGCAACTGCCAGCCGGCTCGTCGCCAAGGTTGATAGCGCCGCCGTTCAGGACGGCTTCGATCTGTATCTGCATGGCTTCATCGTGACCGACGATGGCGACTGGGTCGTGGTGCAGCAGGGCATGAACGGCGACAGCAAGGTGGCGCGCCGCTATCATTGGCTGTCCGAAGGCCTGAAGAGCTTCGTCGACCAGCCGCATGCCGCCATCGAGGGCGCCAACCAGGGCGAGATCGTCAACCTGACCGACCGCCGCGCCGACGCGTCGCGCAAGGGGCAGTTGGAGCTCCTGCGGGACCTCGGACCGGATCGCATCGTGAAGGAATTCGCCGCGCTGGAACGCGGCGCGACGCCGGCGCCGGCGCAGGCGCCGGACCAGCAGCCGATGCTGCCGCATTTGGTCATGCCGGCGCACCACGACGTTCGCGAAAGCGATGTCGTCATGCGCCGTCTTCACGGGAACATGGCGGCGGCCGCCGAGCGTGGCCCCGCCGATTTCTCCGAGCTTCTTCTGGTCCCCGGTGTCGGCGCCCGGACGGTGCGGGCGCTGGCGCTGGTTGCCGAGGTGCTGCATGGCGCGCCATGCCGTTTTTCCGATCCCGGCCGCTTCTCGCTGGCGCATGGCGGCAAGGACAGGCATCCATTCCCCGTGCCGCTCAAGGTCTATGACGAGACGATCGGTGTCTTGAAGTCGGCCGTCCACAAGGCCAGGCTCGGCCGCGACGAAGAAATTGGTGCCTTGAAGCGGCTGGACGACCAGTCACGCCAGGTCGAACGCTATGTCACGGGGCCCAGCCTGAAGGAAATCGTCGCTGGAGAGTTCGATCAATCGCATCTGCTCGGCGGTCGCAGCGTGTTCGGCTGGGAGCCCGCACCCGAGGCGCCCGCGGACGCCAAACAAGTCAAACAAGCCAAACAAGTCAAATAAAAAGGATTTTGTCGAAATGCCAATGAGGCTGGCCAAACCTGGAACCCTGATGGGCGATACGACGTTTCATGGGATAACGCAGCCAACGGAGAAGTCGAATGCAGCCCTTAGCCGTAAATTCCGCCGGCCGTCCGGGCGCTCTTACAATTACTCCGTTCGATGGAGCCGTGACAGTCAGATTCTCCGACGCGATCATTGCCTCGTCCGAGCGGGCAAAAGTGCTTTACGAAGAAGGGCATGATCCTGTTTTCTATATCCCCTTCGACGACATCTATTTCGAGTTTCTGGAGAAGACGAACACCACGACGCGCAGCTCGTTGAAGGGCACCGCGAGTTACTGGCGGGTTCAAGCGGTGGGCGGAGCGGCTGACGACTTCATGTGGGCATATGAAACGCCTGACACCCCGGCATTGGCTATCGCCTGCCATGGCGCCTTCGATCCCGACAAGGCGCGGATCGATGCCGATCCCGCCGAGGATAAGCGACATACGCCTCACATCCCCGAATAGAAAGCGCTTGAACTCTCACATCGGCCGGTCATGCCGTAGGCGGCGATGATTGATGATTATCGTCGGTTCCAGCCAACCCCGGGAACGAGATATGGCGCTTCGCGTTTGCTTGGCAGGACGTTCTAGCAAGGGATCCTTCTTGTTGACCCATGGCGTCAATTCCGTGTGGGCGATGACCCCGCCATCGTCGATGTCATGATGTCGACGCCCGGACTGGCATACGGACCATTGGGCGACACATGCGTGCACCTATGCGTCGATATGCAACGCTTGTTCGCCTCACCGTCGCCGTGGGCGACGCCGTGGATGGCGCGCGTCCTGCCTTTGATCGAAAGCCTTGTCGGAAGGCGGGCCCGGCAGACGGTCTTTACCCGGTTCCTGCCCGCACAAAAACCAGGGCAGGGGGTTGGTGCGTGGAAGCGCTACTACGAGCGCTGGGCGTCGATGACGATGGACAATCTCGACCCCGAAATGATCGACCTCCTGCCTGCCCTGGCACGACATTGTCCGCCGGCGGCCGTCATCGACAAGCACATCTATTCCCCGTGGCTGGAGGGCAGGCTCCAGGCTTTTTTGTCCAAGCACCATGTCGACACGCTGGTTGTTACCGGCGGGGAAACCGATGTCTGCGTGCTAGCCACAGTCTTGGGGGCTATCGATCTCGGCTATCGCGTCGTTCTGGTTACCGATGCGCTGTGCAGTTCCTCTGACACCACGCATGACGCGCTCCTGACGGTTTACCATCAACGGTTCGCCCAGCAGGTCGAAACAGTCGAAATGGAGACCATCCTGTCATCTTGGATTTGAGGCAGGTTCGCTTGCAGGCGATTGGAACCGCCAACTGAGCCGAAGCCGGTTGCCGGGTTTCTTGGCAGCTTCGCTTGATCGACCGATTTTTTGCTGCGGTCGATGGCGAAGACCGTCAGCGACTGCGGGGAATTCTTGTTTGCCTTGTACGAGGCGGCTTGTCGCTGGACGGTTCATCGACAATCGCGGAACTGGGCAGGATTCCGAACTCCTGTGACTTGGCACCTTGCGCTGCCGTCAAAAATCCGTCTGCCTGGAGACCGCGCCGCAGCAACTCTCTCACGGCTGCCGACCGGCTTGGCATGCGCTTTTCGAAGCGCCAGTTCTCCAACGCAGCCAATTCGTTGGCATTTAGCATGATCTGCAGGCGTTCGGGTCTTTCCAGCTCGGCCATATCCGCCCCCAGCCACTCAAAGTTAGTATTTATCTAATTCGAGATAGAATTAGGAAAACACCCGTCGGACGTCAAGGTCGGTCTATGCGCCATCGGCGTGCAGCGCTCATAGTTACAGCAAGGCGTCGACCTTGCAGTCTGCTTTCTATACTAACTATTTGATTTCACAAGATAATTTTATGAATACTGCTTGCCATTCGAATCAATGTGGCGCATTCTGATCACGAGGGACAAACCGCTCCTGAAAGAGAGGGTTTTCCATGAGATACGATTATTCGGCTCATTTGTGCCGCGACGTTGACCTGCTGGTTTGGGTAGCCGCCCGGTCCCACGGGATAGTCAATGTCACTGCGGTGGCGGAGGCCGTGCGGCTGCGAAATCTCGCGGAAAACCTCGCACTTGAAGACATCGAGTGCCTGGTGCTGCAAGCCGCCCAGTTCTGCGGGGCACCCATGGAATTCGACAGCCTCACCGTTTTTGAATCAGGGGACATCTCTCGGCTCTCAGGCGGTGGCAGCTTCGATGTTCTGGAGGACGGAGCCGATTTCCCCTTTCTTCGCCAGCCGGGCCAAACGCAGCAGGTCTGGCCCGGCGTCAGCACAGTCGCTCGGAGGGGAAAGGGCTAAGCTTCACGGGTGCGGCGAAATTCAATCGGCCGCGATATCAGTCATTGATGCCTGGACGAAATACAGCGGCGCCTCGAGTGTCCAGGTTACGCCTTGCTGGTGAAACTCCAGCCGCCCGCTGCCGCTGAGTGCCTGCGGTGCCACTCGCTCGAGGACGACGGATCCGAAACCGCGCCTCGTGACAGAGTCCAGGATCGGTCCGCCCAACTCACGCCAGACCAGTCGAAAGATATCGGCGCCGTCGCCGGCAGGAACCACGTCCCAATCGATTTCGACGCGTCCGCCGCCGCAGGACAGCGCTCCATGTTTTGCCGAATTGGTGGCGAGTTCGTGGAACGCGATGCCGAGATATTGCACGGCGTTTGGCTGCAGCAGCACCATCGGCCCGGCCATCGACACGCGCGGCTGCGCTGCGAAGGCCTTGAGCTGTGCCTGGGCCAGATCGCCGACGGTCGCGCCGCGCCAGTCGGCATTGACCAGGAGATCATGGGATTCCGAAAGCGCCGTGATGCGCTCCCGAACCTGGTCGAGGAAAGCCTCGGGCGTGCTCGTCAGCTTGCTGGTCTCGCGGATCATCGAAATGATCACCGAATATTGGTTCTTCACGCGATGGTTGACCTCGCGCATGAGCAACCGGATGCGCCGCTCGCTCTCCTTGTGGGAACTGATGTCGCGCGCGATCTTGGAGGCGCCGACGACCCGCCCGATGGCGTCGCGGATCGGGGAGATGGTAAGCGAAACCGGAACGAGGGTGCCGTCCTTGCGCAGGCGCATCGTCTCATAGGAGGGGACGCGTTCGCCGATGCGGATGCGACTGATGATCGAGGCTTCCTCATCGAGACGGTCGGGTGGAATGAGGATCGTTACAGGGCGGCCGATCGCCTCGGCAGGCGTGTAGCCGAACAAGCGTTCAGCCGCGTCGTTCCAACTGGTGATGATGCCGTTCATGTCCTTCGAGACGATGGCGTCCATCGACGACTCGACAATGGCGGCAAGACGCATGCGGGCTTCGTCGCCCAGCGTCTGCTTGCGCAGGTCGAGCAGCGTGTTGATGGCGCCGACAACATTGCCAGCTCCGTCGCGAAGCAGGCGTGGGTGAGCCCTGAACGGAACGAGTTCGCCATCCGGCCGCTCCGCGATCGCCTGGTCCCACGAGACATCACGTCCTTCGCGCAGCGCCACGGCCATCGGACATTCGCCATGCGCCATCGGCCGGCCGTCGAGTTGGCGAAGCTTCCACGAGCCGCACCACTGATCCTGGCCGATGATGGGACGACGGCCCCACAGCTCGGCCGCGGCTTCGTTGAAGAAGGTGATGCGGCCCTGCTTGTCGACGGTGTAGATGGCGACGGGCAGCGACTGCAGCAGATCGGCAGAGGGAAGCCCCGGAACTCCGAGGCCTATGTCGGCTTGTTGAACGAAGTCCACGTATTGCCTGCGCCATTCTGGTGGATTTGTGCGGACGTAGAATGCGGCTGAGCGATTTCGGTTCCCGTCGGCTCACTGCATGCGCTGCCTTCGCCCGGATGCCGCGACATTGCTCGACGCGGCAACAGGGCGGCACGGCGGGTGGCGCTTAGATGCGCCCGAGCAGGACCAGGATAATGAGGATGAGCAGCACAAGACCGAGGCCGCCGCCGCCATAGTAGCCAGTACCATAGAACGGCCCGCCACCCAGGCCGCTAAACCCGCCAAGCAACGCAATGATCAAAATGATGATGAGAATGGTGCCGAGGCTCATGGTGGTTCTCCCTGTTTGCGCACTGTTTGCGCACCCGCGCCATTTACAGCGGCACGTCCATGCGCCTGTCGATGAGTATGAACTCGCAAGAGGGCGTTCCCGTTCCACCGGTCGAAGCCAACAGGGCCCTGGGGAACCAAGAGGCCAGGACCGCGTTGGTTATCCGATTTTCAATCCTTTCATCGGCGGTCACAGGTCGCCCCAGCCCTTTCATGCGTAAGCCGTTCGCCGGGCGGAGGTCGTCATGCGGTATGGAGAGATGTTTGCCAATCTTGCGATGCTCCTGCTGCTGGCCCTGACGGTTGGCGGCATCTTCCTTCTGTTCGGCGAACCGCTATGGCCACCGCGCCACGCAAACATGGTGCTGGTGTCGGAACTCGATGCCGTCACCACCGCATCGACACGCAAGTCTTGCGACCCCGCGCCATGCCTGCCCGACACCCTCGATGCAGACAAGCTGCCTTCCCGTCCCATGGATTGACCGTATGCCGCGGCGGGCTCCGGCGGGAGAACGCGTGCGTCATCGCTAACGGTAGCCTCGGCCTTGGGTGACGTGAAACAACCCACCCTGCCAAAGCAGGGCCGACATGACGATTGCAAGGCGATAATCGCGGAATTTGAAACCGCGAGCGGAACCCATGCGCGTGTCGTCCGTTTCATGCCGGAAGACCGCAGTGGAGGACGACGCATGGACGCGGCAGGCCTCGATGTCTTCGACAAGACGCTTCAGACAACCCATACTTGGCTCGATGAGCTGATGGAGGAGCTCGGCCCTGATCGGCAGCTCTCCTGGAAGGTGCTCTCGGTCGTGCTGCAGATGCTGCGTGACCGGCTGCCTCTGGGGCTTGCCGTGCATCTTGGCGCCGAATTGCCGCTCCTGGTGCGGGGCGCCTACTACGATCAATTCGAGCCGGCAAAGCAGCCAAGCGACTCGGATCGGGACGAATTTGTCGCCGAAGTCGCGGACCGCTTGTCCGATACGCGGCCCATCGACGCCAATGATGCGATCCGTTTGGTCTTTGCGACGCTATCCCGGCATGTCTCGCGGTCAGGTCGCGAAGGTCCAGGCCACATTGCCGGAAAAGCTGCGCGCGATGTGGCGCGCGGCTGAAGAACGGGTCGTCGTCCCGCCCGATCGAGGCGCAGCCGGAATTGCGGTGCCACCTTGGTGATGGACGACGCGGCACCCCGATCGCCAACGCCGAGGCAAAACGTGAATACACAGTAGATGCAGAGGAAGGAGATTGCGATGTTGGTCAGTCAAGCAATGACGCGGGATGTTCGTGTCGCAAATCCGGACGAGACGATCCAGCAAGCCGCGAGAATGATGGCGAGCCTCGATGCTGGTGCATTGCCGGTTGGCGACCAGGATCGGCTGGTCGGCATGATTACCGACCGGGATATCGCGATCCGCGCGGTGGCCGAGGGCAAAGGGCCGGACGCCAAGGTGCGTGACGTGATGACGGCGGAGGTCAAATACTGTTTCTCCGATCAGGATGTCGATGAGGTTTCGCGCAACATGGGCGATATCCAGGTTCGCCGTCTGCCGGTCGTCGATCGCGACAAGCGCCTGGTCGGGATCCTGTCGCTCGGTGACGTTGCCATGAAGGGCGACGACGTTACCGCCGGCGAAGCCCTGAGCGCCATTTCGCAACCCGGCGGTGCTCACAACCAGACGGCCTGACGGCGTTTCTCGCGCCTTTGCGTCAAACGATGAACAGCCATTCACCTGCCTTGGCGCGGGGCCGGGTGCTGCCGGCCTTATCGGAGGAACCGACCTGCCGACGACAGTCTCTGGCCGGTGCCATGCCGCATGACAGGCGAGCCCTTCACATTGCCAGTTCCGGGCCAGGTCCGGCCTTGTCAGCGCGTCACGGCGCGATAATTTTTTCTCAGGGCGTGGGCGCTTCGACCTATCGAAAGGAGCCGACCATGAAATACCAGACACTCGACCAACTGCAGACGATCGCGGAGGTCAAGCTCTCGGCGACATACCCGACCATGACTCGAAGGCAGCGGATCGAGCGTTGGGCAGAGCTTCTCGAACAAAATCCACAGCGCTGCCTCGGAGCGCTTACAGGCACCGAATATCTCACTCCCGAAGCCCGTGCCGTGGCGCGTGGCGCGGGGTCGCCGATCACCGTTGCCTACGAGGACCCGGTGCTGCGCGCCGAGGGCTTGAAAGACGACACCTATGGGGAGGCGAAGCGCTTCTTCGACGTGAGTGACTGGCAGTTGCACGACATCGTCTGCCATTGCCATGTCGGTGCCACGATGCAAGCGCGATGGGCTGCCGCCAGGGTCCGCCGGACAATCAGCGGGAACAGATTCCTCGCTTGGCTAAGGGCGGCGCTAGCGCGTTGACGCCGCGCGGCATGGCGACAAGTCGTGCTCTCGAAAGTGGACGCCGGGCTTGCCGGGCGGCATCGTATCGCCGTGCAGGTCCGACATTGATCGGGCCGGAAAGCACGCCGAGGCGGGGATCGATCGTCTCGCCATGGCCGAGCCCGAAAACGTTCACGCCGTTTTCCAATCAAAACGGCAGATCCTGATTGCTTTTTGCCGCCGGGGCGGGGCCCGATCACCTCCCAGGGAGTCCTGGGCCGTGTCAGTTGCCGCTTTTTACAGCGTCGCCGGCGCAAGCGGTGTTCGAGCCGGACCATGGATGACCGAACCGTCGGCGGCGAAAATCGACCCATGGCAAGGGCAATCCCAGGTGCTGTCCGCGTTGTTCCAGGTCACGGTGCAGCCCTTGTGGGTGCATGTCGCCGAAACGGAGTGGAGTTCGCCTTCGACGTCTCTCCACACCGCGATCTTTTCGTCGCCCCTGACGATCACGCCGCCCGCGCCGGGCACAATGTGGTCGGCGCTTGAGACGATCGATTGGCTGCGGCCGTTCTTGTGGAAGTCCTCGGGATAAGAGCGCGCCGGATCGTAGAGCCTTTGCCATGGGCTTGGCCGAGCACGGATCAAATCCGCGATCATCGTGCCCGCGGCCGTTCCGTTGGTGATGCCCCAGGCGTTGAAACCGGTGGCGATGTGGAAGCCGGGGGCTTTGTCGGGATCTGGTTCGCCGGCAAACGGAACCCGGTCCGCCGTATCGTAGTCCTCGTTACACCAGCGCCACGCAACGTCGCCGATCGGAAGGTTCTTTCTTGCCCATTTTTCCAGCTCGACGAACCGCTTTGCCACGTCGCCGTCTTGGCCGGTATCGAATTTGGAACCGAGCGTGACCAGCAGTGGACCCTCAGTGTCACGGCCTGTGCGAATGGAATGCGTCGGATCGTCTATGCCGATGAACATGCCGTCGACGGCAAGAGGGTCCTCGATCCGAAACGCCATGGCGGTATGGCAGCGCGGCTGGGTCCGGTTCGCCATGCCGACGGGGCTCTTCACTGTCATATTGGTGGCGACGACCACATGCTCGGCGTGAACGGTGCCGCTGCCGGTGACGACGCGCCAGCGGCTCGCCTCGCCGACCGAGATGGCACGGCTGTTCTCGAAAATCCGTCCGCCACGGGCCGTAACCGCTTGAGCCAGGCCAACCAGATACATCGCCGGATTGAACTGCGCCTGGTCGGAAAAACGCAGAGCGGCGGCCGTTTCGAAAGGGAGCGGCGCGCGATCGAGAATATCGGCGTTCAGCCCGACCTGACGCGCAGCCTCTGCCTCGGCCACGATCTCCGCGCGCCGGCTTGCATCGCAGGTGTAGGTATAGGCGTCCTTGGTCTCGAGATCGCAGGGCATGGCATAATTGCGAACCCATTCACCGATCTGGACGGCGCCGGCGGAATTCGCATCGGCGTAGGCTTGCGCCAGGTCCCGGCCGAGGGTGTAGATAAGATGACGATAAATCAGAGCATGCTGCGTCGTGATCTTGGCCGTCGAGCGGCCGGTCACCTGGCCGCCTGTCCGCAGGCCTTCGATGACGATCACCGACCGACCGGCCTCGCAAAGGCGAAGCGCGGTGGTGAGCCCGACAATACCAGCACCCACGACAACGGCGTCCGCATGGATCGAGCCTTCGAGCGGAGGATAGCTCGTAGCGATGGCTGCTGGCGTCCAACAGCTTCCCGCTTGTCCCAAAAGAATAGCCATTTCAACCGCGTTCCTTGCGCTTCGACCCACTGGCGCTGACATTTCGATAACTGCCTCTGCACGGGAACGTTCCCTGGATCACCGATCCGGGGGCGATCGGGACTTCTAAGGCAGCCGGTTGTTGGATTGGGGCCTTCATTCGGGTGATGACAGCCGCAGAGTGTCAGCTCGCCACCGTAGCCTTAAATTGTGCGTCGGCTGCGTTGATGTGCCCATGAAAAGATGGTAACGCGACATTAAAGAATGTTTCGGGTCGTTACCTTGGGCGGGGCGAATGGGATTTGGGATACCGCGGGCATGGTTGTGTGCTGGCCTGCTGACAGGCTTGATGTTGTCCGTGACGCCGATGGAGAAAGCTTCGGCCGACGGGGTGCTTGGTGCCATGGCCATCGGGCAGCGGACGTCCGCCCCTGTCGGCTACATTGAATTCTGCCGAAGGCGTGCCGCGGAATGCAGGATACGATCAGGCAACATTCCTCCAGTCGCTATGAGCGCAGGACTGGAAGATAAGCTCGCGTCCGTCACCAGGCTCGTGAACAGATCGATCAAGCCGGCGAGCGATCTTGCCGTTCATGGAACGATGGAATTCTGGTCCTATCCTGACAACGCGCGGGGCGACTGCGAGGACTACGTCCTGCTTAAGCGCCAGATGCTCGAGCTGCAGGGCATATCGCTTTCGAACCTGCTGATCACCGTCGTCAAAAAGAAGGACGGTGAGGGGCATGCGGTGCTGACGGTCAAGACCGACAAGGGCGACTACGTGCTCGACAACCTCAACGACGACGTGAAGCTTTGGTCGGAAACTGGATATAGGTTTTTAAAAAGGCAATCGTCCACGGATACCGGGCGTTGGGTCGCGATACGTGGACATCCCGATGTACTGGTCGGGGCAGTCGACTGAACCTTTCGAGTTTGCGACTGGACGACGCTTGGCGCTTCCGCGCCATGTTCGGGAATGGCAAGGTCTGACAGAGGTCATGTGAAACGCGATTTAGGTGACTGGCTTAGAGAGCCTCCACCAGAGCGTCGGACGTTCAGATTGAATCAAGAGGGATTGAACGAAGCCGCTGACGCGGCCTTTGGTGGGTCGGTTTGCAAATGAAGCTTCTGTTTTGAAGGATTGCGGCTGTTGAAGCGCAATTTGAGAACAGGAGCGCGGCCGGTGGAGGCCGGCGTCACAATCCCCGGCCTTCGGCAGGGCGATCCGGAGCGGATCGTCGTGGAGGCCTATCCCGGCGCTTTGGCCAGGCAATTGATTTCCCGAACCAGCTACAAGAACGACAGTCGCAGGAAGCAGACGGAATTGCAGCGGGAGACGCGCCATCGGATGCTGGCATTGATTTTAGACGGGGAACTGGAGCGCAGCCATTTCGATACGAGTCGAGGCTCCGCGCAATCTGGCCGACGACCCCAGCGGCGATCGGCTCGATGCGCTTTTCTGCGCGATCCAGACGGCCTGGGCGTGGACGATGCGAAGCGAGCGATACGGCGCGCCGGAACATCTCGATCCGCTCGAGGATGGATTGCCGTTCCATCCCTCCGCGAGATCCAGGAACCCGCCGGTCCGGCTTCAGCCTGAACCCGGCGCCTCATCGGCTCGGCGTCTACTCGGCTGCGCCGCTCTCGGAAGCCAGGGTCGGGCCGGCTTCAGGCCGCCTGCGCCGGAATGTCCTGCGCAGAGCAACGTAGAAGACCGGCGTCAGGAAGAGGCCGAACAACGTCACGCCCAGCATGCCGGAGAACACGGCCGTGCCGAGCGATTGGCGCATTTCCGCGCCAGGCCCGCTGGCGATCACCAGCGGCACCACGCCCAGGATGAAGGCGAATGCCGTCATCAGGATCGGCCGCAGCCGCAGCCGGCAGGCCTCGACAGCCGCCTCGACGGCGTCAAGGCCGCGCTCCTCACCTTGGCGCGCGAACTCGACGATCAGGATCGCGTTCTTCGCCGCCAGGCCGATGAGCACGATCAGCCCGATCTGCACGAGGATGTTGTTGTCGAGACCGCGGAAGGCGACGCCCAAGAGGGCGGCCAGCACGCTGAGCGGGACGACAAGCACGATGGCGAAGGGCGTAATCCAGCTTTCGTATAGCGCGGCGAGCGCCAGAAAGACGAACAGAACCGACAGGCCGAAGATGAAGACCGCCGTGTTGCCGGTTTGCCGCTCCTGGAAGGCGAGTTCAGTCCATTCGAAGGAAGTGCCCTGCGGCAGCGATTCGGCTGCGATCCCCTCCATCAGGTCGAGCGCCGTGCCTGTGGCGACACCCGGCGCTGCATTGCCCTGAAGCGGCACGGAGACATACATGTTGTAGCGTTGCACGAGCGAGGGACCGGTGACGTCGCGGATCTCGACCAGTGTGCCGAGCGGCACTAGGTCGCCGGCCGCCGAGCGCACCTTCAGCTTCAATATGTCGTCGCGATCGATGCGGAAAGCCTGGTCGGCTTGCGCCCGCACCTGGTAGACGCGACCGAAGGCGTTGAAATCGTTGACATAGGCGGTGCCTAGATTGATCGACAGCGTCTCGAAGATGTTGGGGATCGGCACGTTCAGCATACGCGCCTTGTCGCGGTCGATCGCCAGGAAGAATTGCGGGCTGGAGGCCGAGAAGGTGGTGAAGACGCCCATCAACCCGGGCGTCTGGTTGGCCTTGCCGGCGATTTCGTTGGCCAGCGCCAGAATCGGCCGCATGTCGGCGCTGTTGCGCTCCTGGAGCATCACCTTGAAGCCGCCGGAGTTGCCGATGCCCCGCACTGGCGGCGGCGGCAGCGCGATGATGAAGGCCTCCTGGATGCTTTGCAGGCTGCCAAACAGCGTGCCGATGATCTTGTCGGAAGTATCGCCGCTCTCGAGCCGTTCCTCGAAGCTCATGAATGGCGCGAAGATTACGCCGGAATTGCTGGCGTTGGTGAATGTCGCGCCGTTGAATCCTGCGAAGGCGACGGCGTTGGCGACACCCGGCGTCTCGCGGATGATATCCGACGCCTTCTGGATCACTGCGTCCGTTCGGGCGAGCGAAGAGCCCTCCGGCAATTGCACGACGACGATCGCATAACCCTGGTCCATGTTCGGGATGAAGCCGCGCGGCACCGTCTGCAGCATGTGATAGGTCGCGTAGAGCAGGCCTGCGAAGACGAGCAGCATGGCGGCAAGCGCCAGAGTCGTGCCGACCAGTCTGTGCACCAGCCACGCATAGCCGTGCGCCATCTTGTCGAACCCGTTGTTGAACCCGTTCGCCAGAGCGCGGCCGAACCTTGCCAGGAAGAAGTTCGAATGTTCCTCGATGTGCGGCTTGAAAAGCACGCCAGCGAGAGCCGGCGAAAGCGTCAGCGAGTTGAATGCGGAGATCGCGGTGGAGACCGCGATGGTGATGGCGAACTGCAGGTAGAACTGGCCGGAAATCCCGGGAATGAAAGCCGCCGGAACGAAGACGGAGATCAGCACCAGCGAGATCGCGAGGACCGCGTTTCCCACTTCATCCATGGTCTTGTGCGCGGCGTCGCGCGGGGCGAGGCCCAGCCGGATGTTGCGCTCGATATTCTCCACAACCACGATGGCGTCGTCGACAACGATGCCGACCGCCAGCACCAGCCCGAACAGAGTGAGCATGTTGAGCGAGAAGCCGAAGGCGAGCAGCACGGCAAGCGTGCCGATCAGCGAGACCGGTATCGCCACGATCGGCACGATCGCCATGCGCCACGACTGCAGGAACACGACGATGACGATCACCACCAGCAGGATCGCCTCGGCGATGGTGACATAGACCTCGTTGATAGATTCAGCGATGAACTCGGTCGGATTGTAGATGATCTCGTAGGCCAGCCCCTTCGGGAAATCCTCCGAAAGCTCCGCGATGGTCTCCTGGATTTCTTCCGCCGAGGCCAAGGCATTGGTGCCCGGCCGCTGGAAGATGCCGAGCGCCACCGCCGCCTTGTTGTTGAGATAGGAATTGGTGACGTAGTCCCTGGCGCCGAGCTCTATGCGCGCCACGTCCTGCAGGGAGATCAAGCGGCCGTCCTCGGTCGACTTGACTATGACGTAGCGGAAGTCGCGCGCGTCTTCGAAGCGCCCTTGCGTGGTGACCGTATACTGGAAGGCCGAGCCGTCGCCAATCGGCGGCGCGCCGATCGAGCCGCCCGACACCTGGACGTTCTGGTCGCGCAGCGCCTGGACTACGTCGCCTGCGGTCATACCGTAGGCGGACAGCTTTTCCGGGTCGAGCCAGATGCGCAGCGAATATTCGCGCTCGCCGAAGATCTGCACGTCGCCGACGCCGTCCAGTCTCAGCAGGACGTCGCGCACGCGCGAACGCGCATAATTCGAGACGTAGAGCTGATCATATGTGTCGTCGGGCGACAGCATATGGATGACCATCATCAGGTCGGGCGAACTTTTCGCCGTGGTGATGCCGAGCCGGCGCACCTCTTCCGGCAGGCGCGCTTCCGCGATCGAGACGCGGTTCTGGACTAGCACCTGCGCCGCGTCGAGATCGGTGCCGGGGCGGAAGGTGATGGTGAGCGACATCGAGCCTTCGCCGGAGGAATAGGACGACATGTAGAGCATGTGCTCGACGCCGTTGATTTCCTGTTCGATCGGCGTCGCCACGGTCGCGGCGACCGTCTCGGCGTCAGCGCCCGGATAGGAGGCGCGCACCACGATGGTCGGTGGCGCGATTTCGGGATATTGCGCGACCGGAAGCTGCGTATAGGCGATGCCGCCGACGAGCACGAGCACGATCGACAGCACCGCCGCGAAGATCGGGCGGTTGACGAAGAAATGGGCGAAGTTCATTGCGTCTGCCCTTCGGCTTCAACCTTGGGCGGCAACGTGGTCATCTCGGGCTTGACGGTGACGCCCGGCCGCACTCGCACCAGCCCGTTGGTTACCACGGTCTCTTCGCCGGTGAGGCCCTCGCGGATAACGCGATAGCCGTCGATGCGCGGGCCGGTGCGCACCGGCTTGGTCGAGATCAGGCCTGCCTCGTCGACAACGAAGACGATGCGGCGGTTCTGGTCGGCGCCGATCGCCTCGTCAGGCAGAAGCACGCCCGGATGCGGCAGCGAGCCGGGCACGTTGATGCGGCCGAACATGCCCGGCTGCAGCACGCCGTCCTTGTTGTCGAAGCGCGCCCTGACCCGCATCGTGCCGGTAGCTTCGTCCAGACGGTTCTCGGCGAAGTCGAGCTTGCCCTTGAACGTCGCTTCATCACGGTCGGCGACACGCACGACAACATCGACGCCGCCGGCGCCCTCCTGCATGACGCCGCCGCGCTCGCGGGCGTCGCGCGCATAAGCGAAGTAGGCCCGCTCATCGATGTCGAAATAGAAGTCGATCGGGTCGATCGAGACGATGGTGGTCAGCACGGTCTGGTCGGCCTGCACCAGATTGCCCGGCGAGACGAGCCGGCGGTCGACCCGGCCGGGAAACGGCGCCTTGATCTCGGTGAATTCGAGATCGAGACTTGCGTTTTCAAGTGCCGCCTCGGCGCCCTCCAGTTGCGCTTGGGCGGCGAGATATTCGCGGCGGCGGTCGTCCAGTGTCGAAACCGGTATGTTGCCTTCGCGCGACAGGGTCTCGGCGCGCTCGAACTGCATCTTGCTGAATTCGACCAGGGTCTTGGCCGAGTCGACCTGCGCCTGCGCCTGGTTCAGCGCCGCCTTGAACGGCCGCTGGTCGATGGTGAACAGGAGGTCGCCCTGCTTGACCAGCGTACCGTCCTGGAAATGGACCTGGTCGAGATAGCCGCCGACGCGGGAGCGCAGCGAAACCTGGTCGACGGCTTCGAAACGGCCGACGAACTCATCGTCCTCGACGATATCGCGAACCACCGGCTTGGCTACCGTGACGACGGGCGCGGGAGGCGCTTCCTGCGCCTGTGCGGCCGGGGCCGCGAGCAAGCCGATCGTCGCGAAGGCCGCGACGGCGAGCCATTTTGCAGGGACGTTTCTGCTGGAGGGGGCGGCCACAGAATCGTGGCGGAGGCGTGCAGTGTGAACCATGGTTACCCCTCGTAATCGGCCTTTCACGCGAAGTCCGTAACATCTAGGTAGCGGGTGTGCCGCACAAATCAATCTTTTTGAACTGACCACCACAACCGACAGCTTGCTATGGAACAAACATCGAACATCATCAACCTTGACAAGGAAGCGGCTAACCGGGGAGCGCGAACGCACATCTCGCGTTTATCCGCTGCGTAGGCATCGCCATGCGCTTGAGCTAAAGCGGATCTGACAAGCCATTGCGCATCCCGACGTGCGGCGGTTCTGTCGGGAGGAACAGGGCCGCCCTCGCATAGAGGTCCGACCTTGCTTCTCATATCCCGATAGGGCCTTTCCGGCGATACCAGGTGCGACCGGGCGGGCGCTGTTTTATCGTCGAGCGTGATCATCACTCCATGGCGAGGAGAGCGTCATGTCAACGAACCCACCCGCGCCGATCGGACCCATGGATCATCGCACCGACCGCGTCCGTTGCGTCACTGGTGCGCGCGGGCGAACGCGGCAGCGGCCGGTACTTCGTCACGCCGATCACCACGCGCGTAACGGCCTGGCGGCTGCCCCACATGGCGGCTAAAAGCGGTGCTGAATGTGCTTGCCGAACCATAGCCGACCCGCCTCGCAACTTCGTCGAGCGCGATGCCCCTGTTCAGCAGAAGGTCCTTCGCAACAGCCATGCGCCAGCCGAGGAGGTACTCCATCGGCCGGAGCCCAACGGTGCGCGTGAAGCGGTCGAAGAAGGCCGATCGGGACATTCCCGCCTCGCGTGCAAGTTCAGCCACTGTCCACGACCGCTCGGGATCGCTGTGCAATTGCCGTAACGCTTCGGCGACGCGCGCGTCGGCGTTTGCTTCGACGCTGTATTCAAGCATTTTGGGGCCTGCATAATGGGAATTCTGGCCATCGTGCCAGTGCTCGGCACATTCGTGATTGGGTGCCGGCAGCGGTCGGGCGCGGTCAGCCTCATTGACATCCACAAGAAGCGATTGAAGGACCAAGCCGGGCGGAACTGGCCCTTGGCAGCTAGTCCGGTGCCCTGCTTCCTAGCTGTCGTCGAACCAAAACAAGTGTCGGGTCGTCAGGATAAGTCGTCACAATGAATCCCATATCGCGTTCGAGCTCAATAGCCGCACGATTTTCGCGATTCTCGATCGACTCGATTGTATCGAGGCCCAGCCCTTCGGCATATTTCGCTATGTAGGCGAGCAACTCCCAGCTGACGCCCAGATGCTTGTGATCTGCGCGCGTGCAGATCGCGACTTCTCCGTGCTGACGAGGCTGATCGCATGCCAGCGTTGCAACGGCGATCAGCAATCCATCGGCCGAAAAGGCAAGGAAGTTGTGCATCCCGGCATCATCGGAACGCGTCATTGCGGCGAGCCGCTCATGCGAGACGGCCTTCACTCCGCCGAGAAAGCGAAATCGCAGATCGTCCGGCGTCACATGGGTAAAGAACTCCGCCAAAGTTGGTTCATCCTCGGGGCGTGCGCTGCGCACTTCGAAATGAAATCCGGTGCGAGTGGTAAGAGTTGCCTTGCTATCCGTAGTCATGCTTTTGCCTGTAATCCTGGGTTACGAAATTACCGGATGGACTGGTGTAGGCGAGCCTGGCCGTTTCCGGCCTGCCGCGTTCGGGTAATCGGGCGAAAGTCCGTCATTCGCTCATATAGCGAAGCGCGTCGTGCTTGACGATTTCGATGCTGCGCAGGTTGAGCAGGCGGATGACGCCCTTGTCCTTCAGCTTGGTGAAGACCCGCGATACGGTCTCGATGGTGAGGCCGAGATAGTCGCCGATATCCATGCGCGACATCGGCAGTTCGACCTGCCGCAATCCGCCCTGCCGCTCCGCCATGTCGACCAGGAACGCGGCGATGCGTTCGATGGCGTTCTGGCGGCCGAGCACCAGGAGGTGTTCCTGAGCCCTTGTCAGTCCCTTGAGCGCCAAGGGCAGCAATTGATGGGACATGTCAGCCCCGGCAGCGAAGCGGAAGACGCGCACGCCGGTGGCGTTGATCGCTTCGGCGAAGAAATGATGCGTGGTGTCGGCTTCGAAGCCGAAGGTCTCTCCAGCCAGGTGGAAAGCGCTTATCTGCCGGCGGCCGTCGGCAAGCAGGCGGTAGACGCGGACGGCGCCGAACTCGACCTGGTAGAAGGCGCCGGCCTTTTCGCCCTGGGCATAGATTTCGGCACCGGCGGGAAAGAAGCTGACCGGTTGCAGCGGTGCGGTGTCGAACGCCGCCGGCTGGCTCGGCTGGGTGGCGCGCGAGGGCAGGGCAATCCTTGAGGTCGTGTAGGCGTGCATGGCTGTTTTCCCGGTTGATCCGTGACACAGCAATCGCGTGAATCGGCGGGTCGCGAAATTCGGTTATCTCCCTACGGGAAACTACCTAGACCTCGACCGGGCAGGCTGTCCGAGGCTGCCAACTGTTATGCCATTCGCTGGCACGTACCCTGACGTTCCCGTGCCGCCGGTATCCTGGTGCGGACGGAGAGCGAAAACGATTAGCAACGCATGCCCACTCGAAGCTTGGTCGTCCGGCGTCGACCGTTCGCTGATATCTTCGCATTGAGCGCATCAATCTATGGCGGCGAGGCGTCTCAAAAGCCGGTCTTGTTGCTCTTGATTGCTAGGACCATCTTCCTATCTATGATCTGCCCCATGCTCTCCCCTGGCATGGGCGGGCGATGGATCCCCCTCCCTGATCCATCGTGGTGCTGAGCCCGCTGCCACTCCCTCCGGCAGCGGGCTTCTTTTTGTCGATGCGGCCAATCGAGCCAGCCTTTGTTCCACGTCCAACCGAGCACGGTGCGGAGCAGACCACGGACTTGCACGCCGATCGGGACTGGGACCTGGTGGTCGGGGACTTCATCGAGTTGGCTGAAGGGCTTCGGTTATAGAGTGCACAGCAGGTGCGCGCAGGCTGGGCATTCGACGCGCCGCCGGTCCTTAGCGTGATCCTTGATGGCTTCGGTTTCGGCGATGACGGCACGATCTGAGGCGACGAATTTCTGCTCGGCGACTACCGCGGCGTCCGGCCTCGAGGATCTGGCGCACACAGGCATTCCGGGCAAACGATGGCGGGTTGGCGCAGGGCCAGGCGATGATAGGGCTCGCCGTTAATTGCGATTGAATGCCAGAAGCGATCTCTAAAGTTGCCCGTCCAGCCACTCCCGCAAATCGCGGTCTCGCTCACTTTCGGCAATGGGCGGCGAGGGCCGCCTCCAGACATACCAGATGGCGGCAAGCACGCCGGCAGCCCACGCGCCGGCGAACATATTTGCAATGAGGTCGATCGGAACCTCCCAAGCCGGCGGTAATATTAGCACGGCATCAATTAGGGGTACCACATCAATTAGGAGTACAGGATCGACCAATGGCTGCGTGGTGCCGGTCCAAACGAACGTTCTACCGTCCCAACCAGCCTTTCTTCGCGATGATGCAGCCAGCCGAAATCCCGACGCTGCCGGCGAGCGCTTTGATCACAGCGTCCTCAAGGGTAGGGTGCCGACTTGGGCTGAGCATCTGCAATGCCTCGATGCCGAGACCAGCCACGACTACCAGGCTAAGCGCCAGCATCCAATCGCGGTCGTAGGCGAGGCCAAACAACAGGCCAAGGACAAGGAACGCGGCAACTCGTTCTGGCTCTGGGCCAAGGCCTGAGTGGGGGCGCATTCCAATCGGAACAATCGTCACGGCCAGGATGGCGATGACCAACAGCCATGCGGCGTCCGGAAGACGGAGCGAAGCATTTTCCATCCATAGACATGACTGGGATGCAACGCTACTCCACGTACTAAGGCTTGAACAATCCACCAGTTCCCCAACCTGGCCCAAAGAAGATCAGGCGTCGCGGTGCGGTGTATCTGCGCCGCAGGACGCAATGCTAATGCCCGATGGTTCATCCAATTAGCTTATATCCGAACGTATCAGCAGGTGCGCTGAGCCTTTCACGATAACATTCGACCTTGGCCTGACGCAAAGTCCGGAACGTTTTATGGAACGCAATGCCCACTATCTCATCATAGATTTCCTGCGCATTTTTGCAGCGATTTTGGTGTTGCTGAACCACTTCGCGACATTCGCCTGGAACAGTGCGTCAGTCGCCGAGGGGAGCGATGTCGGCTTCGGTTTTCTATCGGCGTTTGCCGGTCTGGGTGCCGTGGGGGTCGAGATTTTTTTCGTAATTTCCGGCTTTGTCATCGCCATGAGCGCCTCAGGCGAAGGGGGGTGTCGCAAGCGCTGCGTTTCGCGCGCATTCGCGCTACGCGTATATTGCCAGCCTTGTGGTTGTCCGCGCTTGTCAGTTTGGCCGCACGAGCCCTTTATGGAGAGGATTTGCCTCGTCTTCTGATGGATTTCTGTAGATCTGTAATATTGTCGCCTAAGGGTCCCTATATCGATGGAGTTGTATGGTCTCTCGTCATCGAGGCCGTATTTTATTTCCTGGTGGTCGTATCGATTTTGTCCAGGTTTCGTTTTTCACTCTACGACCTGGCTAAGATAATAGGGTTTTCCAGCTCGGTATATCTTCTTGTTGTCTCTGGGTTGCATATGCTGCCGCCGTCCACGCGGTTGGAGGAAGCGATTTCAGTGCTTTCGCGGTTCCCCTTCAAACTGCTTCTGCTGCAGCACGGCGTTTTCTTCGCTGCGGGTATGATCTTCTTTCTTGTCAGGGACGGTGGCGAAGATCATGGCATAGTGGGGCATCACGGACGGAAGGCAGTGCTGTTATTGCTTTTCGGCGGTATGAGCATCGTGGAGATTTTCATTTCAGTTGAACGCGGCTATGCGTACAAATTGTCAGCCGTGATAATTTGGCTGGTCTGTATGTATGCAATGGTCGTAGGAATAAGGTATAGCGATTTTATCAAGGGAAAACTTTTTGAACGTCAGAAGCTGGTAAATATATCGGAGGAATAAGTTACCCAATCTATTTGAATCACTATTCCGTTGGGATGGTCATCGTTTGGTGGCTTTTTTCTTTAGGCCTTCCGATGCCTATCGTATTTGTGCTCTCCTTGTTGTTCGTTTTAAGTTTGAGCATGGCCGTTATGTGGCTGGAGAGGAGGATTCAAAACGCCATCAAGGGATGGTTTCCTAAACCCCCGGCGCCAAATGAGCTCAAAATGGCGGTTTAGGCTATGGGGCGCGATAAGGCGGTCGAGGCGCCGCTCGCCCCAAGCGCTGGATCCATATGCGCATAAGCCGATGTGGCCTCTGCTGCACGGGCTTTGGTAGGCGGCATCGGCACTCCAGGCATACCCTCTTCCCGGGCGCGTGGCGGCAGATCCTCTCGGCATTGCGCGGTAATCGCGGCATCATAGCTACTACGAATGAGGTACGCCTTGCCACTGTGTAGTGTCTCAAACGGAGACAGCATGGCTCGAAAGAGAGGCGTCGACTGACCCATTCCGGCCCTGGAACTCCAGCGAGGGGTTGCTCATCCGGTCGTAGTGGTTCTGAGCCTTTGAGCGAACGCTCTTGTCCGTTGAGACGCCGTCACGGCAGAAAAAATCATGCCGGGTGGCGACTTGCTTGTCCTGTGAGGCATCTGACCTACCGCGACTGCGCTTGCGGTGTGGCGCTTGAGTGAATCGGTGCTGATCGAGCTGGGGCATCCGAGACGTTATCTGCGAGTGAAATCAGGAGCTTGCCTCAAGGCGTGGCGGCAGTGTTGCGGAACGCCACGGATCAATCAGGCAGCCGCAACTTGTCTCGTTTCCACCGAAAAGCGACGTTTACCTGGGTCCCGCTGAAGCAACCTCGCCCCCTCCTGGCCAACACATACACTGCTCGAAATCGGCGCGATTGTGTCGCTGCGATTCCGCTGAAGACGTTGGCGCGGAGTCGTGAAAGTCGGTCGAATTTCATAGTGAATTCGGGTCTTAGTTCGGCCTTGATCAGGCATGATCCTTGCTTCTTGAGGGAGTGCGTCAGGCAACATCATCCAATTGGTGTAGCCAGGGGTGGGTACTCAACACGTCAAAGCTGAAGTACATTTTTGCCTAGGAGGGTATCTTGGGGAGGATTGGCGGGGTTCAAATGACGTATGCTTCACGCCCTTTTTTGGGTGGAAATGAAAATCATCCGTCGTCGGTCGGACTGGAAAACGACGATAAGGCGTATATCAAGGCGCTAGGGTTCGTCTCGAAGCGATATGCGGCAGAGACCGCAATCGTCAATCAGGGAGAGGGCAGTGATCGCGTCTTCGTAATCGAGTCAGGCTGGGGATGCATTTCCCATGATCTTTCCGGTGGACAGAGACAGATCTTGGACTTTGCCCTGAAGGGCGACATTGTCCTGCCACAGTCGTACATGGGCACAGCTCTTGAGACATTTGTGGCCCAAACCGAGCTTGCGGTACTGGAGGCCTCGACCAAGGCACTTGCTCTTGGCGCCGCGAAATCGTCCCGTACAGCTACGCTTTTTCTCGAACCTCTCGTGCATCAGAGAGCGCTCGTTGCCCAACATCTCATCAACATCGGGCGGCGCAGCGCCTTGGCGCGTACAGCGCACTTGCTGCTCGAACTGGGAGCGCGCTTGGAGCGTGTCGGCGCTGTCACCCATACTGGCTATGCATGCCCGCTCACCCAGTACGATCTCGCGGATGCGCTCGGGCTGACGCCGATTCATGTCAATCGAATGCTGCGGGAATTGAGGGAACGCAGGCTTATCGAGTTCCGCCAAGGTCATGTCCATGTGCTCGATCAACCGGGCGCTACGAAATTTGCCGAGTTCGATGACAGATATATCCATAACAGATATGTCTACAATTGACGCTATTTTGGCACCACGCCAACGCGGCGGGACCTGCCTCGAAGCCACCCGATAGGCGAAGCCCACTATTCTTATGGACGCCGACTGCTCGCATCTGCACAGACAATGCGAGCGCCAGCTTCCATTCGGTGCAGTCTCTTACTAGCCTCCTCCTAGGCCGAGTTAACTAACCGAAATTTTTTTAGATTTTGTTAACCTAAATTAGTGAAGGCCCACCTTTTGGCCGGTAACCTCCTCTACGCAATAGTGCTGTGACCATGGCGGGGGCCTGGCAATTTCACAGTTTTAAGGAAGTTGGCGCGAACAGAATATCGTTCGCATAAATGGTATTTGTCTGGAGTCCCTCTCGTACTGGTCTCGAAACGTGTGTAATGTTTGGGGAGTAAGTTCATGGTACCGACAATTCAATTGGAAGCGAAATCACCCGGTGCACTGGAATTCCTATCGGGTAACATTGGGAATGGAATTCATCTTCATAGAAACGGCTTAGCTGAATCCTGCCTGGCTCTGTTGGACGAGCGGGTGCTTGACCGGCAATGTCTTGCACAATGCTTGACTGCTTATGGCGTCGGGAAGGAAATTCTGTCGTTCGGTTCGATCGAAGAATGGCGGCATCAGGAGAACGCACTGTCGGCATCGGCCATTCTGCTGAACGTGGGCAGCCGAAAGGTGACAGACGCAAAGACCGGCAGCGAAATCGCCGATCTCGTGAGTGAGGCTCACCCGGTTCCAGTGGTGATTTTGGCCGATACCGACGACTTGGAGCAGATTCTAAAGGCGTTGAATTACGGCGCAAAAGCCTACATCCCTTCGTCGATCCGTTTCGAGATCTGCGTTGAAGCCGTAAATCTCGTCCTTGCCGGTGGAACATTTGTCCCTGCAAGCAGTGTGTTTGCCCTGCATAAGGCAATCGACACCGGTGTCGATGTGACAAGAGCCATGGCGAGCGTGTTCACGGAGCGGCAAGAAGAGGTCGTCCAGGCTCTGAGGCGTGGGAAGGCGAACAAGATAATCGCGCATGAGCTCAATCTCCGTGAGAGCACGGTCAAGGTCCACATTCGCAACATCATGAAGAAGTTGAAGGCGACGAACAGGACGGAGGTCGTCTACAAGCTCAATGAGATGTTCCCTGGTACCCTCGTGTCGGGTCGATCAAGTTAAACCTGACTTCGGTTACTTGCGATCACCAGACATAACGGTGGCCACGGCTGCACGTACGCAATGGGGCTCGTCGGTGGCGACCCTGTTCGACCTGCAGTTCGCCGCTCTCTTCGTTGCAGATATGGATGGACGCCATGCTAGACCGGCCGTTGGCGGCAATTGCCCACAAGCCATGGCTTGTTGGGGCCGATGCTCCGCAGGATTTTATCAGCCTCGCTGACATTGTTTCTTTTGTCCGGCAGTACATCTTCTCGATTCTTGCGTTTATGGTCGCCGGAATCGGTTGCGCCACGTTTTACTTTGCTACCTCGGATCCGATCTATGTGGCGCGAACGCAGATCCTGATCGAGCCAAAGATCCCCAGAAACCTTCAGCAGCAGCCCTCTGAGGTGAATCTGTCGCTCGACACCGCCCAGATCGAGAGCCAACTCGCGGTTCTGCGCTCCCAGAAGATCGCGATAATGGTGATCGATGACCTTGGACTCATGGATAATCCAACGTTCAGGGATATGAGCGGCCCGACGATCGGCGAGAGGTTTCACAGGGTCTGGATGAGTGTCTTTCAGGGTGACGGGCTCTACACCAGCTATGCCGCGGATTTCTTCAATCGCGTGCTGCCCTGGCCGGATCAAGAACAAGCGAACACTCCGCAGTCGGAATCCGAGCGGGAGCGTAGCGCGGTGGAGATATTCACCGGTGGCCTGGATGTTCAGCGTGTCGGTGTCTCATATGCAATAGACATTACATTCCAGTCTCTGGACCCGGCCTTGGCGGCACGCATCGCAAACGCCACAGCGGAGGCATTCGTACGCGAGCAGGTGCAAACGACAAAAGTGGCGGCTGGCGAAGGCATCGTATGGTTGGAAAGGCGTATGCGGGAGGTCGGCGACCAGATGAACAAGGCGACCAGGATCGCCCAGGAGTTTCGCGCGAAACACGACTACAGTATAGGCCAGGGCGAGACGTCCGTCGATGGACAGGGTCTCCCCCTCAACGAAGAACAGCCAAAACACCAGACTACACTAGAGCAGTTGGAAGTTACCGCCGAAACCTATCGAAAGATGTATGAAAGCCTACTCGGAGCTTATACGAACTCGGTCGACCAACAACCTTATCTGATCGCCAATGCTCGTGTCATTACCTCCGCAACGAGCCCAAAAAAGGCAAGTCGGCCGCGCAAGACCTTGATCCTCGCCTTTGGCGCACTTGCCGGACTGGTAGCTGGCATCGGGTTTGCCGTTGCGCGGCGCGGTCTCGATCGGAACGTGAGGACGCCTCATCAGATCCGCCGCGAACTGGGTTTAGCCTGTATTGGAGAATTGCCGCCGGTCAGCTTCAGGCGCGGTGGTTTTGGCCGGCTTGACGAGGTGCTCAGGAATCCGGACTCCTCATTCAGCGGGAGCCTTCAGAGCGTCAAGGCGATCATGAGCTTGGCCGGAGCCTCCCATCCAAGGCGCCGCATCGGAGTCACATCCGTGTCCCCCGGTGATGGAAAGAGCACCGTTGTGAGTAACCTGGCGGCCCTATGTGCGGCGTCGGGCACAGCCACCCTCGTGATCAACGCCGACCGTAAGTCGGCACTGGCCAACGAACTCTTCGATTCCTCCGATTTCAACATGGCCGACAGGGATTCCGGAGGCCCCAGAGATCTCGTCAAGCAAATCCAGTTCATTGAAAAGACATCGTTTTATTACTTGAGGAACGATGAGTCGAATTCCGCGAATTTGCTCGCTCCCAATAATATGGAGAGATTACTGCGCGAGGTTGGCGCTTACGGTGTCGTCATTGTTGAGCTTCCACCGTTTAGTTCAGGTGCTGAAGGGCTGGCTGTCAGCCCGCTTCTCGATGGCGTGATTGTGGTGGCGCAGTGGGGTGTGACGTCGCTTGATCAACTTGAGGATCTGACGCAGACCCTCAAAAATATCAACTCGTCCGTCCTTGGGGTGTTGATGACCCGTGTTCGTTCTGTTTCGGCTCATCGTTACCGGAAGCGCACAACCCAAGCTCCGCGCTGACATCGATGCTGTCTTCCTCACGGCGGCGGTCAGTCGAGCGCAAGCTCGGCGGCAGTCTCGGCACTGCCCGTCAATTCGGCACCTGCCTGCAAATATTTCTGTGCCGCTAATTAAGCAGGGCGGCGCAGAGAATAGCGCGTCGAACATTTTGATTCCGATATCGTGCCTGCCGTTGGTTGGAGCAGCCATTCGTCCGTACCTGATCTAGCATCTTAGGGGTAACCCGCCGCTACCAATCATCCCCCAACTACCACCTTTTCTCTGCTTGCCGGGGGTCGCTCGTCGTTGACAAAATGCAAACGAAAACAGCTGAAATCGAGCGTGAGCAGAAATGTCCAGCGTGATCGAAAGCCACGTGCGGCCGTACAGTGACTTGGGCATTGTGGTCGGGGCCAGGCCTGCGGCGACCTTGCTTCTTCGGCATGAAAGTGACGCGGCCGCCACATCGAATACGCCAGACCTCTCGTCGCCTCAACTCGACGCAAGCCCTGACCGCGGCACCGCTGCGCTTGAGCCGGACATCCAAATGGCAAGCGTTCAAGAAAATTTGTGGGGCGACCACCAACAGCCTCTCGGCGGTTGGGCCAAGAGGCTGCTGGATCTGTTGGTAGCCTCGACGGCGCTCATTCTGGCCAGTCCGATCCTGGTTCTTATCCCGCTGCTGATCAAGGCCACCACAGGCGGTCCGGTGCTGTTTGTCCACCGCCGTATCGGATTCAACGGAAAGGTCTTCGACTGCTACAAGTTCCGCACCATGGTACCGAATGCCGAGGAGGTGCTCCAACGGCATCTGAGCTGCGATCTACAAGCCGCCCAGGAGTGGGCAGCCAACCAGAAGCTGAAGTGCGATCCGCGTATCCTGTTTTTCGGAAAGATGCTTCGCAAATCGAGCCTGGATGAGCTGCCGCAGCTGTTCAACGTCTTGCGTGGCGACATGAGTTGCGTCGGTCCACGACCTGTCGTTGCCGACGAATTGCAACGCTATGGCGCCGCAGCGCACGAATATTTGAAGACGCGGCCAGGGCTGACCGGCCTCTGGCAGATAAGCGGGAGAAACATGACCGAATATTCGCATCGCGTGCTGCTGGATACGCAATACGTTCAAACATGGTCTCTATTACGCGACTTCTCGATCCTGATGCGGACAATACCGGCCATGATGAAATTTGATCAGACCTCCTGAATTGGAAACGTCCAGGGGAGCAGAAACGGTCTCGGGGATTATCGCCCCCCGACTCGGGCTGTGCCACAGTACGGCAAGCGCTAGGCCGGCCAAGTAGGCAATTTGGGTGACGACAACCAGATAGAGTGTCGAGCGGATGGTGGTTTCAACAGACAGGTGGAGAAAACTGCCCGCAGCGATGCTGCCGGCGATCACCACCAAAGTCGCCGCTATCAGCGCCGGCGCGCGCAGGGTAAACCCTGTCACCAGGGCAAGACCCGCAACGCCGACAATGGCAAGCAACACGGCGACCTCCCAAGGGTCGTTTTTCTTGGCGCGAGATCAACGCCCTCCCAAGCAAATCAGAGTCGCTCCTTTCTGTGAAGCCATTCGCTTAATTATGCACAGTCAGGATCAGCCATCGTCGGAGGAGTGAAATGCAGATTTCCGTCGTTGGGGTGCTGATCTGCGCGGGAATCCTGGCCCTCGTCGTTTATATGCGCTGGTCGATCATTGCTGCGCTGATTGCTTCTCTGGCTTTTGGCGCGACGGCAATCGGGACGATAACCTCGCTTGGCGGCTCATCGCCACTTATCTTCACTGTCTTTGATATGCTCCTGATAGTGGCGGCACTAGCTCGACGGGGAATCTGGAGAGAAATAGGATCGGTCTTTGCTCGTATAGGCGCGGCATGGATCGTGTGCGCGCTCATGATCTATGTGAGCATCGGAGCGCTGCTATTTCCGAGGCTCTTTGCCGGGCAGACGAGCGCCTTCGTCTCTTCCCGCACCGGCAAGGGGGTCTACGAAGCGGCCTTGGCGCCGGTGTCGGCCAATATCTCTCAGGCGGGGTACTTTGTTCTGGGAGGGCTGACGTTCCTGGCGGTCTGTCTGCTGCTTCAGCGCAGCGGCACGTTGGCCGATATCAGGCGAGGCTTCTTCCTGTGGTTCACCTTGCACGTGTCGATGGGCATTCTGGACTTGTTGGGCAAGGTGAGCGGTGCCGGCGACATCCTCGCCCCGATTCGTAGCGCCAACTACGCCATGCTGACGCAAGTTGTTGAAGCTGGGTTTTGGCGGATTGCGGGGGCGTTTTCAGAAGCATCGGCGTTCGGCGGGGCATCGCTGGCAGGGCTGGCGTTCACCTACACCTACTGGCGCAAGACTGGATCCAAATTCGCATTGGGGCTGGGAGCGGTTCTGTTTGTTCTCCTGCTGCTGTCGACATCGTCGACTGCCTATGTCGGCCTTGCAATCGTAAGCGTGCCCGTTGTCTTTTCCATCGTGAAGTCGCTCGCTTCAAGTCGGCTGAGGTCGGGGGAGGCACTGCTTATCGGGTTGCTGCCGCCCTTGCTCCTCTCCGCGATGGCCGCCAGTCTGCTCTATCCTCATGTCTTCGATCCGGTTTTGCAGCTCGTCGACTCCACGGTGATCAACAAAGTCACGTCAGCCTCCGGCCAGGAGCGCAGCTACTGGAACTACAAAAGCCTGCAGTCTTTCTTCGATACTGGTGGACTGGGGGTCGGGCTGGGAAGCTCGCGGGCCTCGAGCTGGCCGATCGCGCTGCTTTCCCAGTTGGGGCTGTTCGGCACCGCGATGATGACTGTTCTGTTGGCAATGCTGGTGCGGGGGCTGCGGGGTGTCCGCAGTCGCATCGATCCCGAGGTCGACGCGATCGCGTCCAGTGTCCGCGCTTGCGCCTTATCGGGGCTCGTGGCTGCAACCTTGGCAAGTGGCAGCGCCGACCCCGGTATCGTGTTCTTGATTCCTCTCGCTGTCGTTCTTGTCAGCCGGCTCTTGCCTGTTGAAGACGACAATGTTGCAGGGGCTGCTGTAAGGACGCTCCAGCATTCGCGCGATTCCAGCGAACACGTGATTCAATCGCAGATCGGCACTGTTCCCGGCCGCGTCTAATGCATGTCGCGTAAAAGTATGCAGCGGTTATGCGATAACGACATGCATAAAAACAAGAAACTTAAAGCGCGTCGCATGGATCCGTTCAAACGCGACGCGCTTTAAAGCGACATAGGCTCAGAGCTTTCGGAAGTATCCACGAGATCCGAAGCCCATAGTGCTATCGAATCCACCATCCAAAAGCGCAACCTTTTCGGGTTTATCGCTAAGGAACTCGCCGCAGGCCTTCTTCACCCCGGATAGAGATCGACCGAGTCGAACAATCCAGGATCAGTGTAGTCGTCTATCAGACATGCAGCACCCTTTGATAGGCGAGGATACACATACTCCAAGCTGACCTTGACCGAGTCGTATAGATCACCATCCAAATGCGCAAATGCAATTCAGTCCGGCAACTGTGTGGGAAGCGTATCTTCGAACCATCCCTGGTGAAGAATAGGCTGCCGAAGATTCAAAGCCCGTGCGAACAGGTGGTGCGAGGACGAGGTTCATTCCAAGTTTTCGGAGAACCTTGTTGGCAAGCGCGATGGCGATAGGGCCGTACAGTGCGTGCATTGGTCAAGGAAATTAACTGACTTCCATCGATCAGTCGCGCGCTTCCACCTGCCAGCAGAATCCGCCGGCAGGCTACGGAATGCCTACGGTATCGCCGACGGTTTCTGCTTTGAGTTCTATTCCCGGCGCCTTGCGCTGCTCGGTCGATGTCGAGTCCAGCGCGCCCATTTCATCTGGAGCCAGTGGTATTTCAATCTTGATGGTGTCTCCGGGCTCGACGACGCTCGTTTCGTTGGCTTGTATTTGCACCGTCGTGCCATCCGCCGACGGTCGGAAGATCGTGTAGATTGGCGCAGCCAGATCCAACTCGGCTCGGCGGGCAAGAAGGCTCGGGGCAGATATCTCGGAATCGTACAATAGCCGCCTCGCTGTTTCTGTCTTGCTGTCGAGAGCATCGATCTCGGCTTGGGTTTGACGCAGATCGATCGTTACCTCATTTCTCCGTCCGTCCTGGAGTTCGAGAATGGATATATCGGTTCTGCTGATTTCCTGACGGCCTCGCAGCAGACTGGTTTCCGCCGACAGCCTCTCGCTCTGCGCCTGGGCGAGGGTTCGTTCCAAAGCAAATTCCCGCGGCGCCGCCGCCAGACCTTTTGCCACAAGCGCCGAGACGGACGTCAACTCTTTCTGGATAGAGGCAATCTGCTTGTCGAGGAAGACGAGTTGCGCTTCCAGCGAGGTGAGCTCCTTCTGGAGGAACTCACGCAGGCTTTGCAGCGCCTTGACCTGGGTGTCCAACCCTTCCCTGCGCGCCTGGAAGATCAAATGCTCCTGCTTCATGAGCATGGCGATGACGTCGTCCTGAGTGCGTGGCGTCAACTGGGGCGGAAACTGAATGTCGCTGGCATGCGAGAGTTCCGCCTCGAGCCTTGCCCTACGAGCGAGGAGATTGGCCTCGCTCAGCCTAAGCAGCCTGACATCTCCTCGACCCTGGATCACTTCGCGCTCGAACCTGGCGTCCCTGTCCTCCCGCGTCCGCAGCCCGCCCGCGATGCTCAATGCCTGCAAGACGGTCAGCCCGGGCCGATATGCGAATTCGCCCGATTGCGTCACCTTGCCGACGACGTAGAACGGTCGGAACTGGACGATTTCCACCGCGGTGCGCGGTACTCGCACAAGGCCAACACTTTTCATCAGGCCGTTGCCGATGGAGTTCGCAATCTCGCCGGTCGTCAGGCCGGCAGCCTTGATTTCGCCAACCAGCGGCAGCGAAATGGAGCCGTTGGGACTGACCGTGTATACGTCGTTAAGAGCACCCCAGGCAAAAATCGTGTCGCGCGACGCACGCCATTCGTAGACCTTGATGCGCAGCTTATCCTGCGGGCCGAGCACATACTCCTTGGCGCTTGCAGCCGAAACACCCAACATGCAGGCCAAGGACACACCCGCCGACACCACGACGTGGAGCAGGCGCCGAGCCGCGCGCCGATTGGACAGCCTGTCGAGGCCCCGGGCTCGGCGATTTGAGCGAGTGTCTCTGTCGATCGAAAAGAACGGGTCATCAAGCATCTTTTATCCCTGCACTAGATCTCCAGAATATATTCCGGCTCCACCCGGCCTCTTGCGACGTGTGAAAGCGCCAGAAGATTGCCGCGCAGACGTCCTCTCCGGTCGATGTAGGATTCCGGCCAGAGACTGCGTGCGAGATTGGCAAGCAGATTTTTGCTCATCAACTTTAGTCCGATAGGCAATGGAACAGACCCTTTGCGGATGAGATAGATCGGGTTCGCCACCTGCGAATAGCCGAAACGAACGCCGCTTACGCGACCGCTCTTGACGCCGAGATGAACTCCGCGGATCGACTGCACGGCGACGACCCGCCCCCTGGCTCTCAGCCGGCTGGTGAAATCAACGTCTTCCTGCCACCCGTAGAGCACAAGCCGTTCGTCGAAGCGCAAGCCGCCGATGAATGCCGCCCTAATCGACATGTTGCACCCATAGGCGCTGAGTTGATCCACCCCACGCGCTTCAGTCGCTGTGCCGGCCTCGCGAAGCGCCTGGATACCCTCTTCCCACGTGAGCCCTGCAGTCGTTGCACCGTCTTTCAGCACGTTTCCAGTCACCACGGCCCAGTCCGGCTGCTGCATGAACGCCCGTGATACGCCATCGAGATAGTCGTCTGCAGGAATGAAGTCGTCGTCGAAAAAGGTGATTATATCGAAACGGTCTACTGCGACATCGAGGGCAATGTTACGTTGTGCCGGCAGGCCCGTTTTTCCGAATACGCACGATACCGGAAACCGGCAGGCTATGTTGTTGGGAACATGGTTTGTGTCGGGAGCCGAAATTATGACCGCATCCGGGAGCCGGGTCTGTCGCTCAAGCTGTGCGAGAAGCCGCGCCACCTGTTCCGTGCGACCAAACGTTGCGACGATCACGACCACTTTTATCGACAATCAACTCTCCGCACGGCCAATGAAGTGAGTGCACTATCATCCTAATCCACCGGTCGCGCCGATGCAGCCTGCGCATAAGTTTAGCGTTGCGGCGTGCTTAGGCCCATCGGAGTAGAAGCCGTACCTCGTTGGAGTGCAACCGGCTTCGAGCGGGGGCGGAGCTTAACCCGATAGACAGCTTGTTTGGACGGGACGGACGACACACAGTCGTAGTGCATCCGGGCAAAAACAGAATTCCCGAAAGGTGCCAACGTCCCGGGAGGGCAATGCATGCGCCATGTGCGACAGCCAAAAGTAACCACCATGGTTGGTCCCGATACCAAGCATCTGCGACCCATCGGCAAGGCGCCATTTTCGGCCATCGACCGCAACGCGCGCATCGCCGTCGTGCATGACTGGTGCCCGAATTTTCGGGGAGGGGAGCAGGTCCTTGCCCGGATCTGTAAGCTCTTTCCAAGAGCCGAGGTGTTCACTCTTTTTGATTTTCTCCCGAAAGAGGTCAAAGACGAGCACTTTCCAGGCGTGGTTTTTCACGTTTCTGCGATGAATCGACTCCCGTTGGTGAAAAAATACTACAGGTCGTTATTTTTCCTTTGCCCTTTTATGATCGAGCAATTTGATGTCACTGGATATGACGCAGTCATTTCTTCCTCGGCAGCATTCTCTCGAGGCGTTCTCACGCGCCCAGACCAACCACACCTTTGCTACGTGCACAGTCCGGTGCGATATGCGTGGGACGAACAATTCTCCTATTTGCAGCAAGCCCAATTGGGATTTGGGCCGAAGGGTCTTGCCTTTCGTTATATGCTTCACAGGCTGCGGACCTGGGACACCCGTACGGCGCATGGCCCTGATTTGATGTTGGCAAATTCGAACTATGTCCGCTCCCGAATTGAACGGATTTACGGCCGCGATGCGCGGGTAGTCCATCCGCCTGTGGCCACCGGCGAACTTGAACTCGTCGCCAGCAAGGATGACTACTACGTAACGGCCGCATTCCACGCCCCGTATAAACGTACGGACCTCATTATCGAGGCGTTCAGCAAAACTCCGTCGCGTCGCCTGATTGTCGTGGGTGACGAAGTGCAGTCCAAGCATCTGCGATCGCTTGCTGGTCCCAACATCATCTTCACAGGCTATCTGCCGCGGCATGAATACATCGAAAAAATTGCGAACGCCCGTGCGATGGTGTTCGCCGGATGCGAGGATTTCGGGATAGCGCTTGCCGAGGCCCAGGCTTGCGGCACTCCATTGATCGCCTTTGGCCGTGGAGGTGCCCGCGACATTGTCCGGCCGCTTGGCGAGAGCAGCCATCCGACAGGTGTGCTCTTCGACCGTCAGTCCGTCGATTCCATAGCCGAGGCAATTGACCTGTTCGAGGAAAATGCGGTGTCCATTGCGCCGCACGCCTGTCGTATGAACGCGTCTAGGTTCTCCGAGGAAAGGTTCGACCTTGCGATCCTCGACGCCCTTGGCTTGGCCCAATCTGCCCAGCTTGCTCGCGAGACCGGGCACAGAGAATTCTTTGGAACCGAAAGGCGCAAGATAACCGATTCTCTTGCCGAGCCAGCTCTCCCATGAATTCGATTGACCTTCACATGGCCAGCAACGCCAAAGCGCTTCAACCGACCTCGTGTCCGTGCTGCTCGGCGCCCGTTAGCCGGTCGATCTACAGGGTCGAATCCATCCCGGTGCATAGCTGCGTCCTGCTTAGCTCGGCCCAGGAAGCCCATGCTTTTCCTCGTCGCGACCTTGACCTCGCATTCTGCGAAGCATGTGGGTTCATATTCAACAGGGCCTTTGACGAAACGGTCATGGGCTACTCGACCAATTTTGAGGAATCCCAGCATTTCTCGAGCACTTTCAACAATTTCGCGAAGGGACTTGCACATGAGATTGCACAGAAATGTGCGATAGCCGGCAAGCACGTGTTGGAGATCGGCTGCGGCAAGGGCGAATTTCTGCGCGAACTTTGCCTAGCGGGCGGCGCCACCGGGCTCGGCATCGATCCAGGTTATCGAGCCGATAAAGGACGCAACGAAGACTACGGCGACATTCAGATGATCGTCGATTTTTTCGGACCAGACTACCAGCATCTCCAAGCGGACACAGTCCTTTGTCGCCATACGCTCGAACACATAGGTTCCGTGTCGACTTTCGTGCGGCTGATCCGAAAGATGATCGGTGAAAGGACCGAAGATTGGGTCGTCTTCGAAACGCCGGATGCAAAACGTGTGCTCGTGGAGAGTGCATTCTGGGATATTTACTACGAACATTGTTCCTATTTCAGCCCTGGCACGCACGCACGGCTGTTTCGCCAGGAAGGGTTCGACGTTATCGATCTGGAACTCGTCTATGACGACCAGTACATTGTTCAGTACGCCCGGCCATCGGCAGGCCCGACGGCACCGAGCCTACCGCTCGAGCACGATCTGGAAGAGATGCACCGTTTGGCGGAAACCTTTCCCGCTCGCGTCCGTGCGGTTCAGGATTTCTGGCAGGAGCGCATTCGCGCCGCATACGCCGCTGGCCGGCGGGTCGTCCTGTGGGGCGGCGGGAGCAAGGCGGTGTCGTTCCTGACGACGTTGCAGCTTGGAGACGAAGTGTGGGCAGCGGTCGACATCAACCCTTACAAGCAAGGCAAGTTTACGCCCGGAACCGGTCACCCGGTCATCGCGCCAAGCGACCTCTTGGACACTCCGCCTGACCTCGTCATCGTCATGAATCCGATATACCTGAATGAAGTGGCGCAATCCTTGAATGCGCTGGGCCTGCGACCGGAAGTCATCGCGGTCTGATCGCACTCTCGTCAAGAAGAAGCCGGAAAATGGAACATTCCAAGTCGCCCCGAGTATCTCTTGGTCTGCCCGTTTACAATGGCGAGAATTTCGTCTCCGAGGCAATCCAGTCGATCCTCGAACAGGACTTCGATGATTTCGAACTCGTCATCACCGACAATGCTTCGACAGATAGGACAGCCGATATATGTCTGGAATTCGCGCTGCGGGACAAGCGCGTCCGCTATGTTCGAAACGCACGCAACCTGGGTGCCGCGGCCAATTTCAATCGCGCGTTCGAATTGAGCTCGGGCGCATATTTCAAGTGGTGCGCGCACGATGACGTCTTGGACCGTGGTTTCCTGACGGATTGCGTGCGTGCGCTCGACGATAACGCCGGCCACGTCATTGCCTATCCGCGCTTGCTGGGAATCGACGAGACCGGACAGCAGACTTCCTATGTCGAACGGGTGCTGCCGGATGTTGGAGGATCTTCGCCCGCGTCCCGCTTTCGGCTGATGGTTGCCGCGCACGGATGGGATGCGGCGATGTTTGGCCTTTGGCGCCGAGATTCACTGCTCAAAACGACATTGCATGAGCCTTACTATGGGTCCGATTGTGCGCTTCTGGCCGAGATGGCTATTCTCGGGCCGTTTGTCCACGCGCCCAACGCGATACTCTACAGCCGTGACCATCCGACGCGTTCGGTGCGATTGCCAAGCTCCGAACGGTTGGCTTGGCAAAATCCAGATGGCTCCACCGCGAACGCTTTCGAATTGTCGACGCGGGTAAAACACCTCGTCGCGATCGCCTATCGGCACAGGCGGACAGCACCGCTGGGTAGCACACTGTTTCATCTGCTTGCATGGATTCTGGATCCACTGCTCGTTGCGAGATTTTGCCTGGAAGCTGTAGGCGTTGTTTCTCCGCAGCTTCGTAGCAAGCTGCGCGGCGCCGGCTTGGGAGCCCTAAGACGCATTCATGCCGTCTCAGGCCGCTCTCCTGGCTAGTTACGAATGATCTGGTGCGAGGATCCGCCGGAGGCCTTTGAATGAACCGCCAAGTCGCGCCCGCGGCCGTAGGAGCATCAGCCTCCCAGCAGTTGCCGGAGGGCTCGGGCAAGAGAAATCTGGTGATCGTCCGGGCAGGGCGCAGCTCTTTGCATGCCGGCTGGACTGAGGGGGCGGGCGAAGCCGACTTCGATCTTCTCGTCGCCGCCTACGAGGCTGGTGTTTCCCATGGGCAGAACGATTTGAGCGTATTTCTACCCGGGCGCAAGATCGCAGGGTATCATGCCCTGTTTCAAAGTTACCCTGACATTGTGACGCGATATGATCTCATTGCATTGATCGACGATGACATTGAGACGACGAAACTGGATTTAAATCGCCTGTTCGCAATCGGTCGACAATATAAACTCGATCTGTTTCAGCCAGCACTTTCATTGGATAGCTATTTCTCCTATGCCGCGACGCTTGTCAGCGGCAGGCGATACCTGTTGCGATATACCAATACGGTCGAAATGATGTGTCCGGTGTTCAGCGCCAGGTGCCTGCAAACGGCGTTGAAATTATTCGGGCTCGGCTACGAGACGGGAATAGATCTTCTTTGGACCCGCCTGACCGACATGCCTTGGTTGCGTTATGCCATAGTTGACGATGTCGTTGTAAGACACACGCGGCCGGTCGGGACAACAAAGTCGCTTCAAGGTTTCGCTGCCAACGAGCGTTACGACGTGCAGGTTGATGCTGTGCTGAAGAGGTTCGGCGCTGCGTTTCGCGGGTTCGTAACCTATGCAGCGGTCGATCGGCGCGGGCGGCTCGTCCAGTCTCGCTTTCTGATCGGGCTCAACTCCCTGTTCCTTTGGCGGGCGCTGTTCCAGACGCCGCTTAAATGGGCGCAGTTTATGCGCCGCTCAACCGACTATACGCGACACTGCTGGCTGAGGCCGGTCAACCTGCAACGGATCGACGTCGATGGAGTGGTAAGTCAGGCCGTCAGCCGCAAAGGGTGGGTCGCCGAATGCCGCCGCCTGGATCTACCGAGTGTCCGTCCACCCGCTCATCCGGAAAATCGCAAGGTACTGGTTTCACGTCGTATTAGATTGTGAGTCAGACTCTAAGGCATTTGGCCTTTGGACTTTCCGGGTAAGCCCAATAACAGTTTCCTCGGTAATGGCGCGCGGCTGCATGGGAGGCGGTGCCGCAAACAGCCTGGCGAGGCGATGGTAGATGCCGAGGTCACCAGCGAAAGGACGCTCAAGCAGATGATAGGTTACGAAACCCACGGCTACCGCCGCCGCCATGGTGGCGGGCGCGAGCAGGGCGCGAGCAGCGTCGTTCAACTCCAACCGATTGGCAAGGGCGATGACCGCCGCGATAAAGAAATAGTGTGACAGATATATCGAATAACTTGCGTCACCCGCACGTTGCATCAGTGGAGAGCCGATCCTTGTCCCAGATTGCTCCAGCCCGATTACTCCCGCCACGATCAAGCCGGATGCGATGCCGAACCTCAGGAAGGTATCGGTCGATGGCGAGACGGGGAGGTCGCCGAAACCGATGACTTCCCCTCCAAAAGCGAGCCAAGAGACCCCGGCAGCGAGGCAGACCCACCACCTCATGGGATTTCTGGCGATGCGCGCCGAATCGTGGAAGTAGCTCGCCGCCAGCACTCCCAATACGAAATCCATCAGGATTGGCCGCGTATAGAAAAAAGCCGCGACCCCATAATCGGAAAGACCTCCAATGCTGTTTCCGATACCGGCAAGAGAGACGATAACAGCGGTGATCGCCATGAGCCTGGCGCGTTTGGGCAGCAACAACGCGACTGCAAAAATGCTGTAAAAGAACATTTCGTAGTTCAAAGTCCAACCAAGATAGTAAATTGGGTAAAGGCTATCTGGCGTTTTCTCAAATGGAATAAAAATTAGAGATTTTGCGATTTGAGAAAATTCTATTTGAGTGCTCTTCAAAACATCAGGCATGATCGCACTCAAAATCACTACAAGCATTGTGAAAAACGCGTACAGAGGGACCACCCTAAGGATACGCTTTCTGTAGAATTGAATGGGCCGTATGTTTTTATTTTGTGTCGTGCGGACCATGATGAATCCACTGATGACGAAAAATAGGTCCACCCCTCCGTATCCAAAACTCCTGAGCCAATGCGGAAGGACGTCGGTCACGATCAGTTCCTGGGTATGAACCCAGACCACCAACGTCGCGGCGATCGCCCGCATGACCTGAACATTGAAAACCATACCGGAAGGAGTCCCGACTTCAACGTGGGCTTGGGCGTTCCATTTTCCTCTCGTCGCCGCCTACAAGGCGGGCGCTCCAGTCAACCTAGACCGGATCGACATCGGCGGGACCACAGGCGCAAAGCGCAAGCCGCAGATCGCCGAATTATGCCACAATGATCTCTGCTGAGAGACCGAGCTTGCATGCGGCCTGGGCAACTTCGTCTCGATAGAGCGGATTCATCACGACGATAGACTGCAGGGGCTTGCCGCGCAGGCTCTCGGGACCAACCACCGGTGTCCCGGTGCGAGGAGCAAAGCGCCCCTGCTTGTACGGGTTGACGTCGACCAGCGCTCCAATCCGCGCCCCTTCAGGAACGATGTTGACGAATGTAATGCCCTTTGATCCCGCACCCCAGACAACGGTCCGCTCCGGATCCCTGTTTGACAAGTAATCGCGCCACCAGGCGACCTTTTCGCAATACGTTCGGTCGAATCGGTGGACGAGCGCATCGATCTTTTCAGATTTTGAATACGGGGCCATCATCCGGGGTTCGCTAGGCTTTGCTTCAATGAAGAGGTACTGGTCACCGTATGACGCACCTTGGTCAAGCACCTCGAATCCTGCTGTCTCCATCGCTACCCGCAGTGAGTGCGGCGTGAAGTAGGATACGTGCTCGTAAATCAGATCCCAGATCCCCATGTCTCGCAATGTATAGAGCGCGTTGGGCACCTCGATGTAGAATACGGTACTGGGCCCAACGCCTGGATGGGAACGAAGCCCCTGCAGGAAGGCGATCGGGTTAGCTATGTGCTCCAGGACGTGACGGCAGGAAACGAAGTCGGGCCTGACGTCCGGATAGGCATCGCCGAACCAGTCGTTGATGAATTCCACGCCGGCGACGTTCTCGCCCCGATTGTCTTCGAAGCTCCTGTCGAAGCCAATGCCTCTGGCGCCGCTGGTTGAGCAAAGTCGCTTGAGGAAATCACCCTTGCCGCAGCCGATGTCCAAGGCCAGTTTTCCATCGAGTGCGTAAGCTGCGGACAGGCGATCAGCGAGATCCTCGACGAAGGCCACGAAGCGCGGCGAGAAATGCAGGGAATTCTCGTAGTTTTGCGTATAGCCGATCCGACCGTCTTCAAACGCCGCGTTGAAGAAATGTTCACAACTGCGGCAAAACGCGAGAACGAATTGGCCAGTCGGTGCAGCAACGGCCGAGTTTGCGTCAGGGTGCAGGGAATTGCACGAAAATGGAATGGCGTCGAATGATACCGAGTGCAGCAAATCCTGCTGCCGGCAGACTGGACAATCGACGCGAAGCCGCATCGAATTCGTCAGCGGGTCACGCGCTTCGGCGCAGGCAGCGCTTCGGATTTGCACGGTCACACGATCCGCGGAGTCGGCACGGGAACGATGAATTTTCCGCCCCTGGCCCGATATTCTGTTTGCTGCGCCATGATCTCATCGAGGAAATTCCAGGCAAGCACCAGCACGTAGTCCGGCTGCGCCTCCAACAGAGCCTCCGTAGAGCGGATAGGAATCTTCTGACCGGGCATGTACTTGCCCTGCTTGTGAGTGTTGCGGTCTACGACGAAGTCAATGAGATCGCGTCCGATGCCGACCGTGTTGATCAAGGTGGCGCCTTTGGCCGCCGCCCCATAGGCAGCGATCGAGGCGCCGGTCGCTTTCAGCCGGTGCAGCAATGCGGAGAGCTCGACTTTCAACTTGTCGACCGTCACGGAAAAATCGAGGTAGTAGTCGATGGAATCGATCCCTCGGGCTCTTTCATGAGCGATCTGGCTCGTGACGCTCTCGCCGACACGTTCCTGCCTTTCGACATACAGGCGAATAGAACCGCCATGAATCGACAAGTGTTTTATCTCGTTGAGATAAAGGCCATGTCTCCGAAACAGCTTGTCCAATGCCGTCACTGAAAAATAGCACAGATGTTCGTGGTAGATCGTATCGAATTCGCAATGGTCGATCATCGGCTCGACATACGGCGCCTCGATCACCGCAACGCCGTCGTCCTTGAGCAACCGTGCAATGCCTGAAACAAAACCGTTGGTGTCGGCCACATGGGCGAGCACATTGTTTGCGTGGATCACGTCGGCTCGTATGCCCTCTTTGCAAAGGGATTCGGCCAGTTCGCGAGTGAAGAACGTCAGACGTGTCGGCACGCCAACCTTCCCGGCGGCGGCGGCAGGCCCATCGGCGGGGTCGATGCCAAGCACTTGTATGCCCGCCTCGACATAGTTCTTCAGCAGATAACCGTCGTTGCTTGCCAGCTCGATCACGAAACTGCCAGAGTTCAAGCCGCGGCGTTCGATCAGATCGAGCACGTTGTCTCGAGAATGCCGCAGCAGCGCTTGCGAGAACGAGGAGTAGTAGGGATAGGCATCGGCAAACAGGATCCTGGGGTTCACCGTTTCCGTGATCTGCACCAAGCTGCAATCGCTGCAGAAGGCGACATTGAGCGGAAAGACCGGCTCCTCCTCGCCATCGTCGATGCGCGATGGAAGCCGATCGGCGAGGGGCGTCGTACCGAGCTTCAGGAACGTATCGATGTGACTTCCGCCGCAAGATCGGCAGACCTGCTCGGTTATCGACGCTGCACCAGCGATCATCATGGCCATGGCTCCCGGCTGTGTTTGCTCAAATCGCCATCGCCAATTGCGGCGTGCGGCGCAGATCGGCATCCAGTTCGCCGTTCCGGATCAGCTTCTGCACATGGGCGATGCGCTTGAACCGCTCACCCTCGAAATCCTCGACTGCGAGACCTGCAGCGCGAAATGTGGAATAGAGCTGTTCGATGCCGCGCCGCGCCGTCCATTGCGGCTTAAACCCGTGCAGGCGGCGGCCGATATAGGCGCAGTCGACGCGATAGCACCGCTTGTCTGGCCCGGCGTCGGGCGCGAACTCCACGCGGCTGCCGGGAACGATCGCCTGGACCAAGGCCGCGATCTCCCGGATCTGATAGTTTTCCGTGGTCAAGCCGACATTGAATGCCTCGTTGTGGATCAAATCGCGCTCGGCTTCGAGGACGGCGGCATAGGCCAGCGCAATGTCCTCCACGTGGACGATCGGACGCCACGGCGACCCGTCGCTTTTGAGGTAGACCAGACCGGTTGTGTAAGCCCAGGCGGTCAGGTTGTTGACCACGAGATCGAAACGGATGCGAGGCGAGAGGCCGTAGGCAGTGGAAGCACGCAGGAATGTCGGACTGAACGATTGATCCGCCATCGGCGCGACCGCTCGCTCCACATTCGCCTTTGAGACGCCGTAAGGCGTAACCGGGTTGAAGGGAGCATCCTCAGTCAGAAAGCTGTCGCCTGCTGCGCCGTAATTGCTGCAAGAGGAGGCGTATAGGAACCGCTGGACACCGGCGGCCTTGGCGAGCTGCGCTAGCCTTACCGAAGCGCCACAGTTGATTTCTTCAGTAAGCAGGGGCCGATAGTCGCCCAAGGGATCGTTTGAAAGTCCGGCGAGATGGATGATCGCGTCGAAGCCGGCGACGTCGTCGACCTCGATGTCACGGATGTCTTTCTCGATCGTCGGCACTTCGGCCAACTTTCCCACAAAGGTGCATGATCGGAAGATGTCGCTGTCTAGACCTGTGACGTCATGGCCGCGTTCAAGCAGCATCGGAGTTAGGACGGAACCGATGTAGCCGAGGTGGCCTGTAACCAGAACTTTCATCAATCAATTCCCATGTTTTCCAGGGCGCTTGCCCGCTGTCCCACAATTTCTGAAGGAGATGCTTCTCCCGGATGGTGTCCATGCATTGCCAGAAGGATTCGTGGCGATATGCCATCAGTTGGCCGTCAGTCGCGAGCCGCTGCATTGGCGCATGCTCGAACATGACATCGTCGCCGTCGATATAGTCCTTGACGCCCGGCTCGAGCACGAAGAAGGCGCCGTTGATCCAACCCTCTGAGGCCTGTGGCTTTTCCGTGAAGTCGACAACGCGATTGCCATCGAATTCGATGTGCCCATAGCGTGCTGGCGGACGCACTGCCGTCATCGTTGCGAGCTTGCCATGCGATTTGTGAAAGGCGATCAGATCATCAAGGTTGACGTCCGAAACGCCGTCGCCCCACGTGAGCATGAACGTCTCGTCGCCCATCCAGTCGATCAGGCGTTTTATGCGGCCGCCCGTCAGCGTATTCAATCCTGTCTCCACAAGGTCGACGGACCAATCGGGGAGCGAGTTTGAGTGGCGCTTGACGTTTCCCGATGCGGCTTCGACAGTCAGGCTGCCATCGAACGCGACATAGTCGCTGAACCAGCGTTTGATGTATTCGCCCTTGTATCCCAACGCGATGGCGAAATCGCGGTGGCCGTAGGCATAGTAATGCATCATGATATGCCAAAGGATCGGCTTTGCTCCGATCTCGACCATTGGTTTCGGCCGGATCTCGGTTTCTTCAGCTAGCCGCGTTCCCAATCCGCCAGCAAGAATTCCTACCTTCATTGTTTTCTCACCCCAACCACTTACCGTTTTTGCTACCATGCGTGGTGGGGCTGGACCACACCGAAGAAGGGATGATCGGAACCATCGATGCGTGACGTCAGGCATACGATTGGCGCTATGCTCGATAGAGCGATGCGTAAGGGGTCTCATCCATTCGACGTAGCCGACTGGCAGGCGTCGGCGGTCATCATTGCACCCCATCCCGACGATGAGACATTGGGGTGTGGGGGGGCGCCAGCAAGAAGTTGAACTCGGGCGCCGACATCCGGTTTATTTTCATTACCGACGGTTCGGCATCCCATTCAAATCGGGTTGATATGGAGGCACTGCGGATCACCCGTGAGGGGCGAAGCGATCGAGGCGGTTTGCCGTTTGGGCGGGTCGGCCGATCGGGTGAGGTTTCTGCGTGTTCCCGACGGCATGGTAAAGCATCATGTTGGCAAGATCGCAGACGCGGTGGCTCAGTTGCTCTTGGCTTGGCAACCACAGAGCGTGTTCGTCACCCACATAAAAGAGCCGCCTGCGGATCACGTCGCCACAAATCTTGGCGTGCGAGGCGCGCTTCAACTGTATGGCCGGCGCGTGACCGTGTTCGAATATCCCGTCTGGTATTGGTGTTAGTGGCCGTGGGTTCGTCTGCACGACGCCGCGCATGGGCTCAATCGCACCGCATTGCGGCAAACGGTCCGGACTCTTGCCGGCTTGCGCGGCGTCAGGATGTTCAACTCCAATGCCTATGTCGGCGACGTTATCGATGTAAAACGTCACGCGCTGGCGGCGCACCGGTCCCAGATGGAGCGGCCGGCGGGACAAGACGACTGGCCTGTCCTGGCGGACATAGGTGGGGGCGATTTTCTGAATCGGTTGATGAGCGATCATGAGATGTTCACGCGCTAAGAGCTTAACGCGTGAACGCCGTCTTCTTGGGGTGCCACTTGCGCGTAAGCGTCCGGCCTGAGCCGTCTCGACGCGATCCATGTCTGGCGCAACGATGCCACCGTTCCATCTGACCGAAAGGCCCGGCAGGTACCCCCGCAATGAGACAATCGGAGTAGCGATTAGCCTGAGGAAGTAGCAGGCGGCCACCGTTGTCGGGCTCGATCCCGGGCGCACAATCTGCCACCCTTGCTGGGAGCGGCTGGCCCGCGTCCCGAGGCGTCACAGAGTGGGGAAGAGCGTGTGAGATCGACGGCCAAGTTCCTCGGCATGTTCTGCGATGCGCGCGTCATAGCCAGAGGAGAGGCCGCCGGCCTCAAGCTGGTTGCGCGGAGCGCCGACCCGAACTTTGTTCGCGGCACGTACGAGCCGCCCATCCAGCAGGCGATCGTGGCCAACCTCGCGCCGGGGGATGCTTTTTTCGACATTGGCGCAAATATCGGGTTCTTCTGTCTCATCGCCGCGCGTCGCGTCGGGCCGCGCGGTCAAGTCTATGCGTTCGAGCCAGTCCCCCGCAACGCCGAAGCTGTCGCAGAAAGTGCGCGGCTCAGCGGGTTCGACACGATACGGGTGTTCGCCGAAGCCGCGGGCGCGACAACCGGCCGTGGCCAGCTTCTGCTTGCCGATCACATCGGCGGCGCGGCGCTTGCCTCGGCGGGAGCGCCGCCGGACATGAGTGGCCGCCTGGAAGTCGGCATAGTCACTATCGACGATGCTATCGCCCGCCGAGGTCTCAGGCCGCCCTCGCTGGTCAAGATCGACGTGGAAGGCGCCGAAATCGACGTCCTGGGCGGCATGACGCAAACGCTGCGTAGGCACCGTCCGAAGGTGATTTACGAGGTCGACGATGCAACGCGCGAGGGGCTCGATCGCAAGGCCCGAAAGATCGCGGAATTCCTGACTGCCGCAGGCTACGCATTGAAATCGTTGCCAGCCTCCTATGACAATCGGGCATGGCAGGTCGAACACGTCTTCGCGCAACCGATGGACACTTGAGAGTTATCTTCGTGGAGCCATCACAGGGATCCCATGCAAGGCACGGCAAGCGCGATCAAGACGGACAAGAGAGGCGGTGCGCGACTTCTGCCGAGCCCGGCGATACGTCATCGATGCCTTGGAAAGTCTCGCACGATTCTCGCGCAGCCAATGACGACGTGAGGAGGTCTTAATTGTTGCACCGTCATGACTGGGCAGCACCTGCTGAACAGGCCGAGTCCGGCGTTGTCGGACCGGAGATTCTCATCGCAGATAGTTTTCAAGACGATCGCACCCGCGGCACGGTGATAGGGACCTTGGCGACAAAGGGAGGGGTCAGGCGAGGACGCGACATCGAACGCCAGATCGCGATCGATCACGGTGCACTTCGTTTCCAGCCACTCGTCAGGCCAGGCTGGGGCCGGCAAGGGATTTCCTACGGTCCCTTTCAACGAGAGGCTGGTCTGGTGTTGTTGGTCTCTATCACCAACGGCCACAACACATCGCAGGGATCGCCACTGCCTGAGGACATCGCCAGGCGAGTCTACCGTTGGCTGCGGGGGCCCGGCATCGACCCATGGCCCGGCCGTCTGGTTTCGTTGATGCGTGCGCCGCGAAAGAGATCCACACTTCGCCGTTTTTGGTGGTGGTTGCTTAGCACGCCCTTGACCTACCGGGGTCCGAATATCAACGAGAACCTCGCTGTCGGGTGGTTCCCCAGCGAGGCGCCGGCCAATCCCGTGGAAGAGGGTTGCGGCTTTGTCGTGCACGCCGCCGAAGGCGAAAATGGCGAGCTGTGGGCTCGTGTAGGAAAGCAATGCCTGAGTGCGTTTCGGCGTCTGAAGAACCTTCATGTCTACTATGTCGTGGCGTTGCGGGAGCAGGGCGCTGTCTATTATGCGGCTGCCGACCAAAGAGCTCATGGGCTCGCTGCTTTTCCGATGATGCGTCCGATTGCGATCGATCCTTTCAACAAGGACGAAAAGCTGTTTGCGGGCGTTCACCAATCGGCGCTAGGCCAGATCGGGTTTCGCGTCGACACACGCGTCCAAGCGGTTCATGTCGGGCGGCTGCCTGAATTTTCCACGAGGTTTAGCACCGCCCACGCTGCCGATGCCCTGGCGGAAGGCTTGCCGGCGCAAACCGCCGCAATCGGGGGCCGGTGGCGATTTTTGCAGGACGCTGGCGACGACCTATCCGTCGTCGATCCTGGTTGCCCTTCAGGATTGATCCATGGGCTGCTGGAAATCAGCGCGGTCTCGGATGTGTGTGGTCTCGTCTGGCGGTTTCGGGACAAGGACAATTTCTGGCTGCTGAAACTCTCGACGCTCGGATGCACTTTGGTCAGCAGGCAATCGGGCAAAGAGACGACGATCGCGACCAATACGGGACACGCCTTGCGCGAGTGTTCCACCCATTCGGTCCAGATTCTCGACTGGGACGGTCAGGTGAGCTGCTTTCTGGATGGGGCTCGTCTTTTCGACCTGCCTGCCGAGGCTGGTTCAGCCGAGGATGCTACCGGGGTAGGTGCATGGACAAGCGCCGACAGTGAGCCGCGTTGGCATAATTTCGAGGCTCATCCTTGCGAAGTTCCCATCCCATTGATGGCGCCTCTGGAGGCATCTTGGAACCAACTCGGAGCAAGCCTGTCCTACGCCGACGATTTTACCGGCACCGCCGGTGAATTGGATCGCCGCACGACGGAGCTCGGCCGTGGACAATGGGCAAGAACACTGGGGACCGGGGTCATCGACGTCGACGGGCTGGGCAGCGCCCGTGTGCGCGCGAGCGTAGACAGACCGAACCCGGGTCGGACATTCTATTCGCTGCCTTGGGATCTACCGGGGTTCAGCGATCTCGAGGTTACAATCGAGCCTCCTGGGGAGCGCCGAGGCCAAGATCAGCGCAGCCGTGCAGGACTGCTCTTCTGGCAAGACAGCGACAACTACGTCTGTGTCACGACTTGGCTCGACGATGTCTACCAGGGGGCTTCGATTTCGGTATTCATCAAGCGGCTCGGCTTTGAGGAACTTTATGACGCGGTTTGGACCAATGTGGCGGACAAGGTGGTTTGGGGAAAATGCTTTCGCATGCGCGCTGCATTCGACGGAAATCGGTTTGCAATCCTGATCGACGACGAACTGGTGATGCAGCGAAGCCTCACCGACATCTATCCCGACGATGCTGCCCTTCAAATTTTGCGGGTCGGGCTCGCCGTCAACTGGGAATGGGGAGATGATACGGGCTCGGTGTTCACCTCGTTCAAGGCCAGGCGCTGAGCGAAAGAGCGGTTTCGCTTTCCGAGCCGTGAACGGTGAGTGGCGATGGCCTTGTCATAAAGGTTCCGGGTCGACTGGGCTATTTTTTCCCACGCATAGAGGTCGGCGACCCGCTCGGCCCCCCGGCGTCCGAGTTTCGCCGCTCGCGCTGGATCTCCAAGAAGGCCGATGATCTGGGTTGCCAGTGCATTCGGGTCGTTCTTCTCAACCAGTACGCCGCCGCCAGTCGCTTCCATGATCTCCGTCATGCCGCCTACACGCGTGGCTACGACAGGAGTGCCATTGGACAGCGCCTCGATCAGGCTCATTCCGAAGGACTCGCTGAGAGAGGGATTTACGACAAGCGATGCTTCGGCATATCGCTCGGCCAATTTCTTGTAGGGCTGCGTGCCGGCGAAACAGACGGTGGGAGCGATCGCCGGCGCTATCATCGCACGTAGCGCGGCGTCGTAGGAACCAAGGTATGCGCTACCGCCGTGGTAGAAGCGAGCGAGATCCCGGACGTCACGGTCCGTGCTCAGGTCAATCAGGAACTCACGAGGAAGAGTTGCCGACGGGCCGACGATCTCGAGGCGGGCTTCAGGACAGGCTGCAACAACGCTCTGCCAGGCTTCGATCAGCGTGTGGATGCCTTTTTCGGATGACACACGGCCGACGAACAAAACCTTTCCCGGTATTCGTGCGACGGCAGTGACGTCCTGGCTCGCGGGCACTCCGTTCGGCAGGACTGCGAAGTTTGTGTCCATTTCAGCAAAGCGCGTGCGCGCCGCGGCCACGACATGCTCAGAGCACCCGACGGCGAGATCGGTGGCGGCGAGCGCTTGTTTCATCGCATTGCGGTCAAGTTCCGCAAGCCAGTCACAATGCATGTGCAACACGATTGCTGCTTGCGGCGCCGCCCGTCGAATGGCCGGCACGTATTGCGGAAAATTCTGGATGTGGACCACGTCGGGCGAGAGACGGCGTATCGTCCGAATGGCCTGGGCGAGATAGTCGAAGGCATAGAGACTTTGTGCGACCAGCGGCGATCGCGGCCAGACACGGCTCCAGAGGCGGGATGCCATGCTCCAGACGCGAGCCGGCGCGCATGTGAGCAGCTCGAAACGGATGCCTTCGATTTCCATCTGGGCCGGCATCCCGCGCAGGCGCCGGGCGACTATGGTCGTGTCGCAATCTGCACCCAGCCGCCTCGCGACTTCATACGTCCAAATACCGATCGAGTTCTGGATTGGGGGCGTGACCGTATCAAAAGGCTGGCTCAGGATTACGATCTTCATCGAGCCCTCAGCCTCAATACAAAATTGCGTGCGTTGAGCAGGTCGGGGCGCACCAGTACGAAGGAAGCTGTCGCATAAACTGCCGCGCCAAGGTGGCGAGCCAGCACCACAAACACGCTGAACATAGCGATCTGTCGGCCCCACGTCTCGACAGCTGACCAACCAGTTCCGCTGACGACCTGTCGGCCGAAAACGTTCATTGAACCGCCTTCTGAGGCTCGCTGGGAAACAGAACCGCATGTCTGGAGCGAAACTCATACGAGTGGATCAATTCCGCTACGATCTGTTGGCCATTCGCCTCGTCCATGTCCAGTTTCGACACGTAAGCGGAAAGCCCGGTGTTGTCTGGCTCCCGTCCCAGCAGCGTCCGATAGAGAAGGGTCACGTACCGCCTATTTCCAAGCCCAACCGGCTGATTCTCAGTCCTGAATTCAACCGAAAGCAACAGCTTCGTCAGTAATGAAAATGTGGATGGATCCTTCTTCATAGCGATGACCTCGCGCCACTGCTCGGTCGGCGACGGCATGCGACGCAAGACCAGACAGTAAGCATATGCAACCTGATTGGCGTGATTGAAGGCAGACTTGTCGAACGCATCGAGCGAACAGGGGTGAAATGTGCCGGCATCGGCAACGGGGGGCACCGACGTCTGATCCGGAGGCGGCGAGCCCTTTGTCGGGACCGGCGGCGAACTGGGTTCTGCGCTGCCGTCCGCAATGACCTTCCTTACGGCATCATACGCCGGCTTTCGCCCGCTCGGCGTCCACAGCCCATGGTCGCGCTTTTTCAGGCGGACGAGGCCCATGAAGGCCTCGTAGCTTGGCGCCCAGTACGGCTCGTCGAGCAGTTCATAGATATGAGCAGCTTCCAATCCATATAGAGACTGATATCTGCGTAGGAGCGTCATGGTCTGGACCAGACCTTCGGCCTGCTGCTTTTCCCCTCGTTGGCTGCCGCCATTGTAGTTGAACTCTGTCAGCCAGATGGGTTGGCCTAATGTCGCCAGGAATTTGAACGCTTCCTCCGGGTCACCCTCGTAAAGATGCCAGACCGAAATATCCCATCGGATACCGTCATGGAGCATGCGGGTGAACGCTGCACGGTGACCCCAGCCAGCCGTCCCCATCGCTTTTCTGATGGTCGGATCCACCGCGATGGTTGCATCCGATAGACCGCGCAGCACCGCGCTCACCTTCGCCCAGCGCGGACTGAAATAATCGGATGTCAGGGTGCCGCCGGCAGGTCCCCAGGAGCAGTTGTACTGTATGCCGCTGTCTTGCATCTCGCAGGGCATCAAGATCGCATAGTTCTCCATCTCGTTGCTAAGCTCCCAGACGCGGATGTCGTTCTTGAAGCGGGAAACGAGTGTCGTTGCGAGATCATGGGCCTGCGCATAGAGGTCATCGACGCTTCCATTGTCGAGGTCCAGTTCGGGCGTGATGACCGGTAGGATCTGGACTCCGCGCTCCTTGCCCGCCTTGACCAGTTCGGCAAGTTTGGTGGCGCTGTCGGCGCTGGAAATGTTGACGCGATACGACTTCATGCCGAGGTCGCGGACGTAGTCGAGCTGCTGTTCGATCGATATTCCGGGGTAAGCGTTGAAGGGGTGGCCATTTACCCCCCAGAGGAGGTCTGCTGGGGCCGAGGCTGCCATGCCTAGCAAACATGCCAGGGTTGTCCACAGACGCCTGGTCGCGGCGACCACCCGTCCAACTGGACTTGGTCGCGATCGATTGGCCTGCCACTGCATTAGCTCGAACTTGCTTGTCTTGCGCCAGATATCATGCGGCTTCACTCCATTCGCTGAACTCTGCCTGACATCCATCCAAGCACGACGATTGAGGATCTGCCGCACTGCCCAATGAGTCTACCATTGCCGCGCCAAGCGGAACCTCAAACATTCGGCGTAAGCGCTCAGGATTTGCCACGCCATTCGGATGAGAGTTGCCGGAAAGCCTTTTGGGCAAACGTCCGGTTATGTCCCAAAGACCAAGATGACCCGGCCGTCTTGGTCATCCAAAGTCGCGGAACTGATGCATGGCGCTGGCGACCGAAACCTGTCGCCCGGACGTGGTTCGTGATGACACGACATTGGACGATTAACGGCCGTTTTCTCGCGCAGCCGACCACCGGAGTTCAGCGCTACGCACGCGAGATCGTTTCGGCGCTGGATGCCCTGATCGTGGGCCAGGCTCCCTTGGCTCGGGATTTGGCCGTCGAGCTGCTGGTTCCGCCGGGGACGCTTGACAAATTGCCCTTGGCCGCAATCTGTGTCCGGACTGTCGGCAGCTTCGGTGGGCATGCGTGGGAACAAGCTGTGCTTCCGGCCTATCTGCGCGGCGGCCTGCTCAGCCTCTGCAATACGGGCCCCCTGACCGTACGCCGGCAGGTCCTGTGCATTCACGATGTCAATACGCGAACGTGCCCGCAGAGCTATTCACTTCCGTTTCGGCTTCTTTACCGTACCTTGGTCCCGGCCCTGGGCAGGACCGCGCTTAGGATTGCAACGGTGTCGCAATACTCCGCAGGCGAACTGACGCGTTATGGCGTGTGCCCGGCGGAAAAGGTCGAGGTAGTAGGCAACGGCCACGAACATGCGCTGCGATGGACCCCGTGTCACTCGCAACAAACCCTGGCAGTCGCCGGTCCTGGCACGATCGTCGTGCTTGGCAGTTCTATCCCGCACAAAAATGTCGGTTTGATCATCGGCATGCACGACCGACTCGCCGCGGCGGGGCTACAGGTTGTTGTCGTCGGCGCATCAACGCCCCGTGTCTTCGGCAGCATCGGCGACAGGACGTCGCCGGACGTCATCTGGCTGGGAAGAAGGTCGGACGCGGAACTCGGCGCACTTCTGCGCGATTCTCTATGTCTCGCGTTCCCCTCCTTGGTTGAGGGGTTCGGACTGCCGCCGCTCGAAGCCATGGCACTAGGATGTCCGGTGGTCATGTCGGATCGTGCCAGTCTGCCCGAAATCGGCGGGGATGCGGTTTTGTACGCATCGCCTTGCGATGAGAATGCGTGGTTCGATTGCTTCATGCGCCTGGTCCACGAAGAAGGCCTCAGAACCAAATTGATCGCACGTGGTCACGCAAGGGCGACCCGATTTCAGTGGGCCGCGTCGGCCCAGCGGTATTTGGACCTGATGGCCAGCGCGGACGGATTGCCAGAAGTGCCGCGTAGGGAAATCGAATGCCGCCCGAATGAGCAGCTTTCGGCCGCAACCAATAGTATTTGAGGTGTTTCGGGCCGAACGGTCGTTTCAGGGCGGCGACACTCTCGTAAGGGTCGGCGCACCGTGGCTCCAAAATGGGATCATTGTGAACCAAGCTGCCAAGAGAAGAGGGCGAGGGCACTTTCGAAGAAATGGTTCTGCAATGCGTCGGGCGCATGGGACTCGCAATGCCGATCGGCACGATAAGCCGTGAACTCTTAGGCCGAGCCGGGTCGCCCTATAGCGCCGGTTCACACTCAAGCTATATCCTTCAGAGTATCCAGCGGCCCTTTCAGTGCAGACCTGGGCTGGATCAACTCTGGCGCAATCAGGAAGGCCTGCGGTACCGTCGGCGGTTCATCGATCAGCTCGAATGCCTTGGTGATCATCGCCTCAACATTCTGCCGCACCATGATTACGGGGAAAGGCAGGAAGGAGCCGAATGGGTCATAGTCGTAGCAACCGACGACGAGTTCGCGAAACATTTCCGCCGGCCGACCCGCCATGAAACGCAGCAGACCTTCCATATTGATTGACGAATTGACGAACAGCGCGCGCGGCAGCTTGCCATGGCGTTGGTAAAACGCCTCGAAGGCACGCAAAGTTATGTCAGGCGAATACCCGGAGGACTGCACACCGTCCTCAGGGTCGGCGCCCAGCAGTGCCTTCTTGGTCGCATGGAAGGCGGCGATGCGTTCGCGGCTGGCGTGGTCGTTGCGGCCGCCAAACAGAAACAGCTCGTCCGGCCGCAGAGGATCATCATTGTCGAAATGGCGGATGATTGCCTCCGTCAGCATCCGCGCGCCCTCATAATTGTCGCTGATGACCGAATGTGCCTTCGCTCCCGGCAGGTCGATGTTGATGTGCCGCAGCCCCGCCGACTCGCAGACCTCGTGCACGCCGTCCGGATCAGTGGCGCCGACGATGAAGAGCTGGTCGATGGAATAGGAGATCAGCGTCTCCGCGGTTCGCCGTTCTTCTTCCGGGTCGCGGCTGGCGCTAACCACGACCGGGCATTGGCCGCGGCTGCGCACATGCCCCTCAAACGTCTGCGCCATGGAGGAGAAGTAGCGATTGTCGTGGACGGGCAGCATCAGCCCGACCAGGCCCGATCGCGAGCGTCGCAAGCCCCGCGCCTGCAGATTGGTGGTGTACTGGTGAACTTCGGCGAGCCCGAGAATTGTTTGCGCCGTACTTTCCTTGATGCGGCGCTTGCGCCAAGTGCCGTTCAGCACGGCGCTCACGGTCGACGGAGAACTGCCCGATAGCACGGACAGGTCATAGATCGTCGCCTTCTTCTTGACCCGCTGATCCATCTGGCCCTCCGGGGCGTCTATTAGAGCGACGTGCGTCCACTTGGACGCACAAAGTACGCTCTAACACTTTGAATCTGCGCATCGTGCTTCCGAATGTCGATTCCGATTTTCGGAAGCACGATGCGATAGAGCAATATCTCGCTTGACGAGAGCTTCTCGATGCATAATACTTTTTGCACCATCGATTGTGCAAGCGGAAATCAGGCGATCGATGGGGAAGTGCCCGTCTTTTTCGGGGAGGTTTCTAAGGGCCGCCTTCGTTCTACGGCTCGAGTGTGTTCCCACTAGGAACGTTATGGGAGGAGTGCAGATGAAAAAGCTCATGATCGCGGCGCTTGCCGCAACCCTTATGCTTGGCGGATCATTCGCTGCGATGGCACAGCAGGCCGGCAAGGTCGGCGTCGTCGTCAAGATCGGCGGCATTCCATGGTTCAACGCAATGGAGGCGGGCATCAAGGAGCGCGGCCAGAAGCTCGGGGTCGACGCATTCATGGTCGGCCCGACCAGCGCCGATCCGGCACTGCAAGTTCGCGCCATCGAGGATCTGATCGCGCAGGGAGTCAAGGTCATCGGCGTCGTGCCGAATGATGCGAAAGTCCTTGAACCAGTCCTGCGGAAGGCCAAGGACGCCGGCGTCATCGTCATCACGCATGAATCGCCTGGCCAGAAGGGCGCCGACTGGGATTTCGAACTCGCGTCCGCGACCGGCTTCGGCGAGGCTCACGCCAAGCTCTTGGCGGAAAAGATGGGCGGCAAGGGTGAGTATGCAGTCTTCGTCGGCTCGCTGACGGTGCCGCTGCACAATGCCTGGGCCGATGCGGCAATCGAATATCTGAAGAAGAACCATCCGGACATGAAGCAGGTCGGCGAACGCTATGGCGTCGCCGAGGATGTGGACAAAAGCCGCAGCACTGCGCTTGACCTGATCTCCGCCAATCCCGGCTTGAAGGGCTTCCTCGCCTTCGGAAGCCAAGGCCCGATCGGCGCGGGCCGCGCAATCGAAGAGCGCCGGAAGGTGGGCGAAATATTCGTGCTCGGGCCATTCTCGCCAGGCCAGGGCCAGAAACTTATCAAAAGCGACGCGATTTCGGGCGGATTCATGTGGAATCCGAAACAGGCGGGCGAGGTTTTCGTCACCCTGGCCGATCATCTGATGAAGGGCAACGAGATCAAGGATGGCGATACGATCGAAGGGCTAGGGACAGTCAAGCCCGACGTCGAAAACCATAACATCATCGTCGATCAGCTGGTCCCGATCAACAAGGATACTGTCGACGATCTCGCAGCGATGGGCCTGTAAGGCCTCCCAAGGCAATGGCAGCCGGGCTGGCGTCGATCCAGCCCGGCTGAGGATGTGTCAACGCGACTGGATCCAGGGTTTCAACTCGATGGCTGATCAGGCACTCGATGGCGACGCTTCACGGCCGCTGCTGTCGCTCCGCAACATCAACATGACGTTTGGCGGCGTGAAGGCGCTTAAGAATGTCAGCTTTGAGGTGCTGCCGGGCGAAGTGCATTGCCTCGCCGGCGAGAACGGCTCCGGCAAGAGCACGCTGATCAAGGTCATTACAGGCGTGTACAAACCCGAGGCGGGCGCCGTGATCGACTACGACGGCCAGAGCTACTCCCATATGTCGCCGGTCACGGCGCAGGCCGGCGGAATTCAGGTCATCTGGCAGGACCTCGCCCTGTTTCCGGAGATGACTGTCGCCGAGAACATCGCGTTCCAGACCGTCATCGGCCGCTGGCCGCGGCTGGTGAACTATGCCGAAATGCGCCGTGTCGCGACCAACGCCTTGAAACGTCTTGGTGTTACCCTCGATGTCGATCGCGCACTCCACCATTTCCCCATCGCACAGCGGCAGATCGTAGCAATCGCGCGCGCCCTCGTCGGCGAGGCGAAGCTCGTCTTCATGGACGAGCCGACGGCGTCGCTCACCCAATCCGAAACCGACTATCTGCTGGACATTGTGCGCAATCTGTCGGCGTCGGGCGTCGCCGTTGTGTTCGTTAGTCATCGACTGGCGGAGGTTCTCGAAATCTCCAGCCGCGTAACCGTGCTGCGCGACGGCGCCCTGGTCGGCGTCTATCCAACCAAAGGTCTGACCCAATCGCGCATCACCGAGCTGATGACTGGCAAGACCTTCGACTATTCCGTCCAGAACCGCGATTTGAGCAGGAGCCCTGTCATGCTTGAGGTTGAGGGGCTGTCGCGGCCCGGCGAATTCGAGGATGTGTCCTTGACGGTCCGGCGCGGCGAGACGCTCGGCATCACCGGGTTGCTTGGGGCAGGGCGCACCGAGCTGGCGCTGACCTTGTTTGGCATGCGCAAGCCGAGATCGGGCTCTGTCGTCCTGGATGGCAAACCCGTTCGCTTCGGCTCCAACCGTGACGCGATCGCCGCCGGCGTCGCCTATCTTTCGGAAGACCGGCTGTCGCTCGGTCTTATTCAGCCCCAGGCAATCGCCGACAACATGGTCATCGCCTCGCTAGACAAGATCCTTTCGGGCGGATTCATTTCGAGCGATCGCAGGCGATCTCTGGTCAATCGCTGGATTAGGGATCTCGGCGTCAGGATCGGAAAGCAGGACGACGCGGTCTCGACCCTGTCGGGGGGAAATCAGCAACGAGTCGCGATTGCAAAATGGCTGGCGACGGATCCGAAGCTGCTTATCCTCGACGCACCGACGGTCGGCGTCGATGTCGGCGCGCGCGCCGGCATTTTCGACATCGTTTCCAAGCTGGCGGACAGCGGCCTGGCTATCATCCTGATCTCGGACGAGGTGCCTGAAGTCTATTTCAACGCCGACCGTGTGCTGCACATGGCTCAGGGGCGAATTGTCGGCGAATATGCGCCTGGCGCTACGACCCTCCAGGCGATCGAGGAGGCGGTCTATGCGTAGGTTTGTCCGCTCCCACGCAACGGAACTGGCCTTGCTCGCCGTTATCGCCGTCATCTGCGTCTTCCTCTCGATTGCGACGGATCGGTTCTTCACGCTTGGCAACGCGTTTGACCTACTGAACACCAGCTCGGTCAACATCATCTTCGCCGTCGGCCTGCTCGTCGTGCTGATTGCCGGCGGTATTGACATCTCCTTCGCCGTTGCTGCCTCCGTTGTGCAATATCTGACGGCGACCGTGCTCGGCTGGATCGGCGGCGGGAATTGGATTGTCGGTCTCATCATCGCTGGCGTATTGGGCGTCGCGTTGGGCTGTATCAACGCCTTCCTGATCCACAGGTTCAGGATCATCTCGATCGTCGCGACGATTTCGACCTTCAACATTTTCTTCGGCTTGCTGATGTTCTTCACAGGCGGCGTGTCGATTTACAATCTGCCGGACTGGCTCACCACCCGCGTCGTGCTGTTCGAGCGCGAGATGGCTGACGGCACCTGGGCGGAGATCACTCTGCCTGTGCTTATTATGGCCATATGCGTGTTCGCTACCTGGGCGTTGATCACGCGCACCACCACTGGTCGCCAGCTCTACGCATTTGGCGACAATCCGGAAGGCGCGCGCCGTTTCGGCATCAATATCGGTGCCATGCAATTTATCGCCTTCGGCTGGCTCGGCCTGATGGCGGGCATAGCCGGTCTCGTCCAAGCGCATTATGCGCAGGAAGTGGTGCCGAACGCCCTTTATGGGCGCGAACTCGACGTCCTGGCAGCCGTAGTCCTTGGCGGCGCGCGGCTCGGTGGCGGCAAAGGCAGCGTGCTCGGCTGCATTCTGGGCGTTCTGTTGGTCTCGATCACCCAGAACGGACTTAATTTGATGGGTGTGTCGCCTTTCGCGTTCAAGATGATCGTCGGCGCCATCATTCTTGCCGCCATCACCCTGTCGAACACCAGCATCGAACGCCTGCTGCCGTTCCTGAAAAGCCGACGGGTGCCTTCATGACGGTTTTGATTGAACGCGCCCGCAATGCCTTCGGCCCCGAACTGGCAGGTCCGCTTGCCGCGTTTGTGGCGGTTATGGTCGTGTTCGGTTTTGCCGCGCCGAACTTTTTTTCTCGTGCCACCTTCGGATCGGTCGCCTTCCAGCTGCCGGAGCTCGGCCTCCTTACACTTGCCATGCTGCTGCCGATCCTGACCGGCGGCCTGAATCTGGCCATCACCTTCACGGCCAACATGGCCGGCCTGACGCTGGCTTGGGTACTGCAAAGCCAGGGGGGCGTCGACGCGGGCATCGGCGCCTTTGTCCTTGGCTCGGTCCTTGCCATTGCGGTCGGGGCACTGAGCGGGCTGATCATGGGGCTCGTCATCGCTTACACCAAGGCTCACCCGATCCTGGTATCGCTGTCGATGATGATCTTCCTGCGCGGTCTCGGTGAATTCCTGACCCGCGGTGGTGACGTGTCCGGCATTCCCGGGTTCCTGGCGCCCATCGGCTACGGTTCGATTTTTGGCATTCCGGTGCCGTTGCTCATTTTCATGGCTTGCGTGTTGATCTGGCATGTCCTGCTGACGCGCATGAAACTAGGCTTCAACACCTACATGATTGGCTCCAACATCGAGGCCACGCGCTATTCCGGTATCAATACGCGCAAGGTTCAGGTTCTCGTCTACACATTGTCCGGCGCGATGTGCGCGGTCGCCGGCATCATCATGCTGGCGCGCTTCAATTCGGTGCGTGTTGGCCACGGCGAGTCCTACCTGCTGATCACCGTGCTTGCCTGCTTTCTTGGCGGGGTCAATCCGTTCGGCGGCTTCGGTCGGGTGATCCCGGTCTTTGTTGCGCTGGTCGTGCTCCAACTTCTGTCCTCGGGACTCAATCTGATGGGCGCAAACCAGCATCTTGCGACGGCGGTCTGGGGCATTTTGATGATCACTGTGATGATCCTGCGCTGGCTTGCCGGACGCCTCAAATTCCTAAACACAAACAGAAGGTGAGTTAGATGCATGGTTTTGGGGTCCACACTTCGATGTGGACGATGAACTGGGACCGGGCCGGCGCGGAGAAGGCGATCGCGGCTTCGGTCAAATACGGGATGGACTTTATCGAGATCGCGCTTCTGAACGCGCCGGCGGTCGATGCCGCGCACACACGCGCCTTGCTCGAAAAGCACAATCTTCCTGCCGTTTGCTCGCTTGGCCTGCCGGAGCGCGCCTGGGCCTCGGTGCGGCCGGATGCCGCCATTGAACATCTCGAAGTGGCCATCGACAAGACTGCGGAAATGGGTGCGCTGGCGCTTTCCGGCGTGATTTTCGGCGGTATCGGCGAACGTACCGGCCTGCCACCGACCGAAAAGGAATACGACAACATCGCGCATGTCCTGACCGTCGCCGCCAAGCACGCCAAGAAGCGCGGCATAGAGCTCGGAATCGAGGCGGTGAACCGCTACGAGAACCATTTGATCAATACCGGCGCGCAGGCCGTCTGGATGGTCGAGAAGGTCGGGGCCGACAACGTCTTTGTTCATCTCGACACTTACCATATGAATATCGAGGAGAAGGGGGCCGCCAATGGCATTCTGGCCGCCCGCGACCACCTGAAATATATCCACCTGTCTGAGAGCGATCGCGGCACGCCAGGCACCGGCAACTGCCCCTGGGACGAGATCTATGCGACGCTGGCGGCGATCGGCTTCAAGGGCGGACTTGCCATGGAAAGCTTCATCAACATGCCGCCGGAAGTCTCCTACGGTCTCTCGGTCTGGCGGCCGGTCGCGAAGGACGAGGCCGAAGTGATGGGCAATGGCTTGCCGTTCCTGCGCAACAAGGCTCGCCAATACGGTCTGATCTGACACAATGTGTGACGGACAGAAGGCGGGCGGCGCGAAGATCGCCGTCCTCGATGTCGGCAAGACGAACATAAAGCTCTCCGCGATGACGTTCGACGGCATGCTCGTGGAGAACCTCTCTGTCCGCAACGAAGTGCGGCCCGGTCCACCTTGGCGGCAGCACGATCTCGAGGGCATTAGCGACTGGCTGTTCGGCTCGCTCGCCACTTTGTGCCGACACCATTCGCTGGAAAAGGTGGTCGGCACCGGACATGGCTCCGCGGGGGTTCTGGTGAACGCAGATCCCGCCGACACTTCCGCTCTGCCGATGATTGACTATGAGCAGGACTTGCCGCCTGCAATTCGCGATGGCTACGCGCCGCTTTCGGGCGATTTCTTCGATCGCGGCAGCTCGATCATGCTGAAGGCCGCCCACCAGGCGCGCCAGCTGTACTGGATGCAGCAGGTTGATCCGAAGCGCGTCGCTCAGGCTCGTTGGTATCTGGGCTTGCCTCAATATTGGGCCTGGCGGCTATCAGGCGTGCCATCGGCCGAAACGACGATCCTCTCGGCGCAATCACATCTATGGAACAACGTGCGCAAGGCGTGGTCGCCCATTGTGGCGAGGCAGGGGTGGACGCGCCTCATGCCACCATTCCATCCGGCCTGGGAGACGTTGGGGCCAATCCGGCAGGATCTGGCGCGCCGGCACGGCATTCCGGAAAAGCTGTCTGTCCTGACCGGCGGCCACGACAGCAGCCTGAACCTTTACCGCTACCAGGCGGCAGGCATGCGCGACGCCTGCGTGATCTCTACCGGAACCTGGATTGTCGGAATGTGCGCGGCGACACCTCTCGACCAACTCGATGAAAATCGCGGAATGGTGCTGAACAGCGACGTGACAGGACGCCCGGTCGGCGGCGTTTTGACCATGGGCGGACGAGAGTTCAGTCATGTGGCAGGGGAGGGGCAAGAAGGAAATGCGGCCGACGCTGCGCTGGTCAGTTTGTTGATTGAGCGGGGCACCTTCGCTTTGCCGTCGTTCGGCGACGATGACGGCCTGTTTCCCGGCAGCGCTGGGCGTGGCCGGTTTGAAGGGCCGCCTGCGGAGACCCCCGCAGAGCGCAAGGCGCTCGCGGTGCTGTATGCCGCGCTGTTGACGACGGAATGTATCGACGCGCTGAACGAAAATGGGCTGGTTGCATTGGATGGCACCTTCCTGCGGGACCCGCTCTACGCCACGTTGATTGCCGCGCTGCGGCCAAACTGCCAAACGGTCTACAACCTCGACTCCTATGGCACTGCTTCGGGCGCGGCCTTACTTGGCGAACATGACGCTCGCGGCACGCCGGCTCCGATCGCGCTCAGCCTGCCGGCCGCCTTTGCCGGCGATCGTGAGGCGCTCGCGGCCTATGCACGGCGATGGCGCGAACTGGCAAACAGACACATTCTTCCGAAGACAAGACCAGCAAAAGGACCTACCGATGACCGATGACAGCGCGCTGCGCCGCGAGATCGTGGATGTTTGCCGCCGGATGAACTCCAGCGGCATAAACCGGGGCAATGCCGGCAACCTGTCGGTGCGCTTTGGCGACGGCTTTCTGATCACGCCCTCGTCGCTATCCTATGAAACGATGACGCCCGAAGACATTGTCGAGATGGGCTTTGACGGCACCTATGTCGGCCGACGGCCCTCCTCGGAATGGCGCTTCCACCGTGACATTTTGAGAGAGCGGCAGGAGATCAACGTTGTTCTGCATTGCCACTCGCTCTACGCCACGACGCTGGCCTGCCATCATAAGACAATCCCGAGCTTCCACTATATGACAGGCGTTGCGGGCGGTACGACCATCCGCTGCGCGGGCTACGCAACCTTTGGCACACAGGCCTTGTCCGACAATGCCTTGGTTGCACTCAAGGACCGCCTCGCCTGCCTGCTCGGCCAGCACGGGCAGATTTCGCTCGGCAAGACGCTGGAAGCGGCGTTGTGGCTGGCGACCGAGGTCGAAACCCTGTCTCGCATGTATGTCCAGGCGCTCACCCTTGGCGAGCCGCCGGTCCTTTCCGACGAGGAGATGGCGCGGGTGATCGAGCAGATGCGGAAGATGAGCTATGGCCAAGCGCCGGATGCGGAGGGAACGAACGATTCGGCGCGGCCGCGCGGCGCTGCGGCCTAGCACTGCTTGAGCAGATTTTAGTGGAGAGAGACCTGCGGCAGCAGATTTGCGGCGAACGATGACGTCCTCGGCGAATGCGGCATAGGTTCGGGCTAAATCCGCGCCGCCACTGCCGCCGTGTCCGCGCGTGTCCGGCATAATTAGCCGCAGACCGGTCGGCGAGGGACGTTGATTGCCTGGTGGTCCATGAGCCCGCGATGCATGAAGACGATCGGGTCGCCGGGCCTACGTCAGCATAGGCCAGTCTGTGCTGGGCATGGCTTCTCATTGCTCGCAGTCGGGGAGAGGCTGATCGCTGACGTCAACAAGGCCTACGGACGATCAGTTGCAAATTCCTCCTTTCCTTCAAGTCGCCGGCCTCGCTGGGATCTGCTCGGCATCGATTGCGCGATATGCCACCCGGCTACGCTGGCATGCCGGTCGCTGGCGTTTGTCGCGGGCGGGCCAACCTCGCGGTTCTAGCCCTATTGGTGGCGTCATCCGGAGCAAGTGTGCAGGCCTCAGCGTGCCGCCGCCCTCAAGATCCGGCGTTGGCCGCTGATTCAAACGTCGAACCCGCTCAATTCCACGTTGGTTCGAACGCTGCGAACCACGCTCACCTGTCATGTTAAGAGATCGAACGGACGAGGTCCTCAATTGAACTCTTTAAGGACACCAGCCAAGATGAGCGGCATCTACGACAGCATCCTCGATACGATTGGCAACACCCCGGTCGTTCGCCTTTCCCGCATTAACGATGGCGCCGCTTCGCTCTACGCCAAGATCGAGGCGTTCAATCCCGGCGGCTCGGTCAAGGACCGGCTTGCAGCCGCGGTCATCGAGGAAGCGGAGCGTTCCGGCGCACTCCAGCCCGGTCAGACGGTGATCGAGGCGACCAGCGGCAATACCGGCATAGGGCTCGCCATGGTTTGCGCCAGGAAAGGCTATCCACTCGTCATCGTCATGCCGGAAAATGCCAGCCTCGAGCGCCGCAAGCTGATGCGTTTCTTCGGTGCCAAAGTCGTGCTGACGCCTGCCGTCGAGCGCGGCAGCGGCATGCTCGCCAAGGCGATCGAGATTGCCGAAACGCATGGCTGGTTTCTCTGCCGGCAATTCGAGACGCCCGTCAACGCCGATATCCACGCCCGCACGACCGCACGAGAAATCCTCACCGCGTTCCGCGATCGCCCGCTCGACTACTGGGTCACCGGCACCGGGACCGGCGGGACGCTCGCCGGTGTGGCCAGGGTGCTCAAACGCGAGCGGCCGGAAACGCGGATCATCGTCTGTGAACCCGACAATTCGGCGTTGCTGTCTAGCGGCATTTCCCAGAGCTTCGATGAACGCGGACTGCCGACACGTACGCATACACGCTTCCGGCCGCACCCGATCCAGGGGTGGAGCCCGGATTTCATCCCGCAGATCGTCGGCAATGCATTGACCGACGATCTCGTGGACGAGATCCTGCCCGTTTCCGGCGACAGTGCGCTAGAGGCCGCGCGCAGACTTGCGACGGAAGAGGGCATACTGAGCGGCATCTCCGGCGGGGCAACCCTGGCGGGCGCACTGGAAATCGCTCGGCGCGCCGGCCAGGGCCAGAATGTCCTGTGCATGCTGCCTGATACCGGGGAGCGCTATCTGAGCACGATCCTCTTCGACCACATCCGCGAGGAGATGTCGCCGGCCGAGGAAGCGATTTCTCGCTCGACGCCCGGCTATCGCTTCGACCGGCCGCCCTCGTTCGCTCTTTCGTCATCGCCGGCTGGTGAAATCCGTATCAGCCAGTCGGCTCAATTCTTCGTCGACGAAGCGATCCACGATCCGGAGCATCGGGTCGTCATGTTTGCTCTAACCTGGTGCGAGTTCTGCTGGACGGTGAGAAAGCTCTTCGAGGCTGCCGGCATAGCCTATCGATCCATCGATATCGATACTCCGGAATTTCAGAAGAATGGCATGGATGGTGAAGTCCGCAAGGCCCTGAGAGCCCGGATCGGTTCACCCACCATCCCGCAGGTCTTCGTCGGCGGAGAGCATGTCGGCGGCTGCACAGATACGCTTGCGGCATGGCGGGACGGTTCGCTGGCCGCCCGTCTGGCGTTCGTCGGCGCAAGCTACACACCCGGCGCATGCGCAAATCCGGAAAGCCTGCTGCCCCAATGGGTGCAGGCCAAGGCATAAAGCGGGCGGTATCTTGACCTTGCTCTGGAGTCTCCGGCGCGCGTTTGCGGTAATTTCCGGGTGCTGATGCGACCGCACGGCAGGCCGCGCTGGGCCTAAAGCGCGTCGCGTCGAAACGGATTCAGCCGACGCGCTTTAAGTCTTTGTTTTTATGCATGTCGTTGTCCCAAAACCGCTGCGCACTTTTGGGCGACATGCATTAGAAGAAACGAAAACGCTCGGGTGGCGGCACGCTATCGATACATTCCAATGCCAATCTGGTGCGAGATTGGGATAGCAGCGTGTCGCTCGAAATTCACGTTCTCGGAGACCTGACCGTCCTTCGCCATGGCGAGGTTGTCGCCTTGCCGCCTTCGAAAAAGACGCGCGCGCTTCTAGCCTATCTTGCGCTTGTCGAACGGCCGCAGCGGCGCGAGCGCCTTTGCGAGATGTTCTGGGAGGTACCCGACGATCCTCGCGGCGCGCTGCGCTGGAGCCTCTCGAAGATAAGGCAGATCGTCGATGCCGAAGACGGCGGCGTCCTGGAAGCCGACCGGAATGCTGTGCGCCTGAACAGCAACAAAATCGTGCTGGACATCGCACCGCTCCGGGGCCTCGACATTCGCGACATAGCAGCTTTCGAAACGGCAAGACTGGAGGGCCTCGCCGGGGCTTTCAGAGGACGCGTCCTTGGCGACCTATCGCTGCCGCGCTGTCCGGAATTCGAGGCTTGGCGGGTTGCGATCGCCGACGAGCTGCACGTGACGCATCTGCGCATCCTGCGGGTACTCGTCGATCGGTTGGCGGATGAGCCTGCGCGTGCGCTTCCGTATGCTCATGTCTTGCACGGGTTGGAGCCCGAGGACGAAGCTCTTCGTGCTGATATTCGTCGGCTGGGCGAAGCAGCGCGGCAATCGGCCATGATCCAGAGCCGCACTTCGAGAAACGAAACGGTCGCCGCTCCCGGCCCAGATTCGATGAGTCCGAGCGAGCTTGCGGCAGAAACACCGCTCGCCGCTTCGCCGAAGCGGGCTCTTTCGCAAGAGATTCGCAGGTGCACGACTCCAGACGGCGTGGGGCTGGCCTATGCCTTGAGTGGCCAGGGGCTGCCTTTGGTCAGAGCTGCCCATTGGATGTCCCATCTTGAGCTCGACTGGGACAGTCCGGTCTGGAAGCACTGGATTGAGGGCCTTTCCACAAATTACCAGGTGATGCGCTATGACCAGCGCGGCAATGGTCTGTCGGACCGGTACCCCGCCGATCTTTCTTTCGACGCAATGCTTGCCGACCTGGAGAGCATCATAGACGCGGCCGGTCTGCGACGCGTCTTCCTGCTCGGAATTTCCCAAGGATGCGCTGTTTCGATCGCCTACGCCGTCCGGCATCCCGAACGCGTGGCGGGAATGGTGCTCTATGGCGGATTTGCCAAGGGCTGGCGCAAACGGGGCAATCAGCGGGAAATTGCGCGCCGTGAGGCGATGGGAGCGCTGATGCGGGAAGGCTGGGGGCAGGACGACCCGGTCTTCCGCCAGATGTTCACTTCCCTCTTCATCCCGGAAGGAACGCCGGAGCAAAGGAACTGGTACAACGAGCTGCAGCGCAACACTGCTGCACCCGAGATCGCTCATCGCATCTTCGAGGAGGGCGCCGTCATCGACGTCGAAGAGCTGTTGCCCCGGATCCGGGTTCCAACGTTGGTGATGCATGCCACCGAGGACGCGGTCATTCCGTTCGATCATGGGCAGGCGATAGCGGGTAAAATCCCCGGTGCGCGCTTCGTAGCCTTGGAAAGTGCCAACCACGTGCTGCTCGCTCACGAACCGGCATTCGCGACCTTTCTCGACGAAACGCGTCGTTTCCTCGCGGACCCGGAGCAAACGCAGCAATTGGCTGGCCCACAGGCGTCATTGGGCATCAACCGCTCTCGGCAGAACATAACCGTGTTGGCGGCGGAAGTGGTCAGTCCCATGCACGTCTTCGAAGCGGCCGATCCGGAAGCGGCGATCCGCGAGCTCCAGCCTGTCGAGGATGAGGTGATCCAGGTCATAGAGTCCCACGGCGGCGTCATCACCTCTGCTGCCAACGGTACGATCACCGCAGCATTTGGTCTCGCCCGCGCCACCGAGGATCACGCTTATCTTGCCTGCCGCGCCGCGCTCGCGGCCAAGCTCGCGGTGGAGGAGCTTTCCCAGGGCGGTGCCAGGTTGAGGGCCGGGATAGATACCGGCGAGGTGATCGTACGACAGCAATGGACGAACGAAAGCAGCAAGGTGGAACTAGCCGGAGCCGCGCCACGCGCCGCCAACTGGGTGATGCGTGCTTTGCGCCGTCCGACGATCGCTGCAACAGCCCGGGCGTGCGCGGCCGCGGGAGGATACGTGCAGATGCACCGCCTCGCGCAGTCGGAGCACCCGCAACTTGGCGGCGACGAACGCGCCTATGAGCTGTTGGGCGAAAACCACGCTCTGTCTCGCTGGCACCTGAGAGCCAACCGCGGCCTTACCGGCCTCGTGGCTCGCGGGCTTGAGCTTAAGACACTTCTTGCGACCTGGCGGCGCGTCAGGGAGGGACATGGACAAGTCGTCGGCATCGTCGCCGATCCCGGATTGGGTAAGTCCAGGCTTGCGCACGAATTCCTGTCGCTCGACGAGGTTGCAGGTTTCACCGTCCTTGAAAGCGGGGGATCAGAGTTCGATTCGACCGTGGCGCTCGGGGTGGTGAAAAAGCTGTTGCTTTCCGCTTGCGGCATTCGCAGCGAGAACACGTTGGGCGAAGCCCAGCGCCGGTTTGCCCGCAGGCACGCCGAGCTGCGCCTGGACCCCCGCCACACGGCGCCGCTTTCCTTCCTGGCGGATCTGCCCGTGGATGATTATTGGCGGAATCTCGATGCAAGGGAGCGGACCGCGCGGGTGTCGGAGGCGATGAACGCTTTTCTCGTCGCGATGAGCCGCGCCTCGCCCATGGCCCTCCTCGTGGAGGATTTGCATTGGATCGATGTCGAGAGCGAAGCCGTCCTGAACCGGCTTGTCGACTTTATCGGCGCCAATCGCATCATGCTGGTTGCCACGCACAGGTCATCATATCGGCACGACTGGGCTCAACGCGGCTATTTCCAGCAGATCAGGCTGGAACGGTTCGTGCGAGATGATGTGGAGGAGTTCCTTACCGAACTGCTGGGCTCCGAGTCCGGCCTGGAAGAACTGCGCAACTCGCTTGTCGAACGGGCCGAAGGAACGCCGCTTTTCCTGGAGGAGATGGTTCGCGCCCTGGTCGCCAACGGTGTTCTCGCCGGTCAACCGGGCCGCTACGAGCTCAAAAAGCCGGCAGATTCCGTGACCATCCCGTCCACGGTTCAATCGCTTATCGCCGCGCGCATCCAGCAACTCGGCGAGGCGGAAAAGCAAATCCTCCAGCTCGCATCGGTGATCGGCAAGAATGTTCCCTATCCTTTACTGTGGGCCCTTTCCCCGCTGACGGAGACGGAGCTTGAGGCGTGCCTGGCCAGGCTGCAGGCTCTGGAATTCCTGTTCGAGGTGCAGAGCTATCCTCACGTGGAATATACCTTCAAACACGCATTGACGCTCACGGTGACCTACGAATCGCTGTTAGCGGAGGACCGGAAAAGGCTGCATCGGGCCGCATTGGTTGCAATGGAGAGACTTTATGCCGGATCGCTGAACCACCATGTCGAGGAACTGGCCGAGCATGCGCTTCGCGCCGAGGCATGGGAGCCGGCAGCGCGCTACCTGCTGCAGGCGGTTGGCCGGGCCGAGGAACGCTCCGCCTATGCCGCTGCCGTCCAATTTCTCGAAAACGCGCTCAAGGCGGTCGCCGCATTGCCCCGTAGCGTGGAGACGCTCGCCCAGGCAATAGACCTGCGGGTGCGGATGCGACCTGCCTATGGCGCCCTGGGTGCTTACCGGAAGGCGCTGCCGCGACTGCTTGAAGCGCGCGACTTGGCCATGGAGCTGGGCGATCCGCAACTCATCTCTGACGTGTTGCTTCACCTGAGCTATCTCAACAGCTCCCATGGCCGCTACGACGAGGCACTGGAACCGGCCCAGACGCTCAACCGCAACGCGCTTGCCAATGGCGTGCAGCGCTGCATCAGCGAGTCGGATCTGGCCGCTTCGCAAGCGCTTCTGCTGCGCAGTGAGGCGCGGCAGGCGCTGGAGCGCCTCCTTCCGCATGAAGAGAATTTCACCGGAGCCTGGCGCTCCGAGCGTTTCGGACAGCTCGGCACGCGCGCGGTCTGGTTTTTTGGGCATCGCGCGCAGGCGGAAGCTCGCCTGGGTCGGTTCGAGCGTGCAGAGCGCTCTCTTGCCGAGCTGCAGAAGGTTGCCGCCGAAGTGGCGCGTCCGATCGATAGCTGCGCGGCCGCATATTTCACCGGCGTGGTGGGTGTCCTGCGTGGGCCCACGCCGGCGCTTGTCGCTGCACTGCAGGCGTGTTCTTCCGAAGCTCAGACCAGCGGGTCCAACCTGCTCCGGCCATGGCTGTTGACGATGCTCGGGCATGCCGAATTCCTGCTCGGCCGCGTTGGTGTAGCGGGCGTTACTCTGGAAAAAGCGGTGACCGAGGCAAAGCGGCTTGATCTGCCGCAGTTCGAATGTCATGCCCGGGCCGTCCTGGCATGCATCCACACACGCCGCGGCGAGCCGGAAGCGGCAGCCAATATAAGCCATGCGCTGGAGCTTGCGCGAGGACGCGGCGATCCGTGGAGCGAGATCATCGTGTTGCGCGCTCTTGCGGAACTGAAGCCGTCCAAGTCGGCCATCGCCTGGCTTGAACAGGCCTGCAGTCTCGCCCGGCGCACCGAATTGCGACCCGAACTGGCCCGCTCCTTGCGGGCCCTCGGGTTGGCGCAGCGGCGCGGCAAAATCGCCGGCGCAGAGGCCACTCTCGCCGAAGCGGGTAAGCTTTACGCCGAAATGCAGTTGCGGGAGGAATTTTCCGGGAACGTGGAACCAGCCGAAAGCATCCCGCCCGATCGCGTTCCGACGGCGATGGCGATGTAGTCCGGCAGAGCCGCGATCGCATCTAGGACCTGCTCCCGGTTGGCCTCCTCAAGCTCGAACGCGGCGGGGGCCATGAGCCGCAAGATCTCCACAGAACATGTCGATGCCGAGATGGTGCGTACCGCGGTCACGCGGCTCGCGATCCCTTGACGGCGTGGAACAGGATGTCGCGAACCAAGCGATCTGCTACGACGTCCGCGTGGGTCATCGGGCCCATGTGTCCAGCGCCGGGAATGATCACCCCAATCGCGGCCGGAATGCGGGAAACGAGTTCCTGGGCTATGAGGCGCGTCGGAACCGGTGCGTGTTCGCCGCGCAGTATCACTACGGGAAAACCAAACCGGGAATATTCGCCCACGTGTGTCGGTTCATGGATAAGGGCGTGGAAGTCGAGGCTGGCCTTCGAAAGAAACCGCACCAGCTCTGCCTGGAGATCCGGCTTCATTGCGGCGAAGGTGCCTGGGCCGTTCCAGTAGTCGACGAAACAAGCTGCCGCGGCCCGATAGCTGCCGTTGTTTAGGCCTTCAGCTATGGCGCCGGCGACCGCAGAGATTTCCTCGAAGGCGACGCGCCCCTCGGATCCCATTCCATTCAGCAAATGAAAAGCCGACGGCTCATAGAGACCGAGGCTGGCCAGCCGATGCGGACGCATCGCCGCTATGTGAAGGGCCAAACCACCGCCATAGGAATGCCCGACAAGATGCACAGGCCCCTCATGGTTATCGATCATTTCGATGGTGCCGGCCGCTTCGTCTGCCAGACTGAAGGTGCCGCTGCCGGCCCACGAACTGCCACCCGGCGCCCCGATCAGATCGGGTGCGACGAAGCGGCAACCTTCGTCGAGCCGTTCTGCGAATTTACGCCATTGGCGAGCGCTGCCCCCCGAGCAGTGCAAGGCAACAACGAGGGGTGCACGCCGTGCCTGACGCGAGACGCAAAGAATCGATGCGACCGTCATTGGACGAGCTCCATCCATGCCTCAAAACCGCGAACGGCGGCTGCTGTCAGCACCGGCAAACAAGGTGATCGAGTTGATCTCCGAGCGGTCGATGCCGATGTCGCGCAGGATGTAGTCCGGCAGCTCATAAAGATGTTGGCGGTCTCGCCGCACGCGGATGAAGCGCCGAAGTGCGGCAGACAAGAATATTTCGCTCATTTACGTTCTCCATCGGTTTGTGGACGCTGATGCCGCGTCCGATGGAGGCGTTGTCGCGGCCGGCCGTGAGCGCCAACGTTGAAGGCAGCGTCGTTTTTTCGCCGCACGAGCGTTGAAATTCTTCAGCTTAGGCGGCAATCCTGGGCAGTGCGCCGACGAAACCGGCGATATGATCTGCCAGCGCTTCCGCGTCGCGGCCGACGCCGTCTATGAAGCTGGAGTTGCGGCGCCGCATGAAGTTGAGGCCGAGCACGTAGAGGCCTGGCAGAGGACAGATGCCGCCGTCGTTCAGGATCTCTCCCTGCGCATCGAAGACGGGCATTTTCAGCCAGGGATACTCCCGGTGATAGCCGGTGGCCCATATGACGGTCCTGATGCCTTGGTCGATCAGGTCGATCTCGACTGGATCGACATTCAGGATCAGCGCTTGAACGGACTGGGGTTCATCCGAGCGACCGTCTCCGTGAAGAGCCGCCGCGCGGTCTATGTTAGCCAGCACTCGCCTCAGCCTGTACTCTGCTGCGGCCGTCGCGGCGCCCAGGTTGCCGTCGAACCGGACGCGTCTATCGTAAGCGGCAACGGCTCGACCGACAAGGCGGACGTCCTGATCGCAAAGGTGGGCGAGGTCCAGCGACCGGCGCTCGGGAGTGCCGATGAGCTGCAGCGAGGATTGTCTCCGTGCCGCAGCAGGGTCGGGCAGTTCGCCAATAGGCCTGTCGAGCGTGCCAAGCCGATCAAGCCACCATAATATATCTTGCCCCCGGTAGAGCCTTGGCAGGCGGGTATGACCGCCGACCGACAAGGTGACCGGGCGCCCGGAGCGATGAATCTCCTCGGCGAGTTGCATGCCTGTCGCAGAGGCGCCAACCACAAGAACGCCGCCCGGCGGCAGTTGCCCGGGATTGCGATAGTCCCACGGCGTGATCTGCCGGATGGATGGGGAAATATGCCTGGCGATTGGTGGAACGCATGGCCTGTCGCTGTAGCCGGTCGCCACAACAATCGCCCGTGCGGTCCAGCGGGCGCGATTTGTAAAGAGGCGAAAGCCTCCGTCGATGGCTTCAGCGGAACGCACCTCCGCCCCGCTCTCGACAGGCGCGCCGATCGAGCGCCCATACTCCTCGAAAAACCGGACGGTCTCGGGCATCGTCATGAAGCCATCCGGATCAGGCCCGCGATAGCCGCCGCCCGGCAGACGGGTCATCCAATTGGGCGTCAGCAGGCGGAGCGAATCCCATCGTTCGCTGCGCCAGCGCTCGGCCACCCGGCCGCGCTCCAGGACGACATGGCCGATACCGCGCTCGCTTAGGCATCGGCTGACGGCGAGGCCGGCCTGACCGGCGCCGATAACAGCTACATCTGTACGTTGCATGGGGTCTCCGCTTTGTGAGCGGGAGCACCAGATCGCCGGCGCCATCCTTCCTGGACAGAGCCGGCGATGTTGCTCTTGCGGGCTGAGATTAGGCGCCGACGGCGACCGAGACGGGTACGCCTTTGGTCAGCACGTCGAAAACCGCAGAGCGATCGCGCGACTGCATCACGATTTCCTCGAGCTTTTCGGCTGGGGCATCGCCCTTGATCCTGAAGGAAATACGTATGCCTTGGTAGCCGTTGCGGACCGTGTCGGAGATGCCGAGGATGCCGCGAAGGTCGATGTCGCCTTCGACGGTCGATTCCACCTCGTGCAGCGTCACGCCCCGCACGGCAGCGATATTGGCTATGCCCGCAGTGAGGCAGGAAGCAAGCGCATGAAGGAGGTATTCCACCGGCGTTGGGCCGTTGTCGCTGCCGCACAGGACAGCCGGGTGGTCGCTGTCGGCCTGATAGGCCATCCCGTGCGACTGTTCGGTGCCAGCACCGAAAAAGTCGGCCATTGTGCTGCGGCTGTGCGTGCCGGAGATCCAGCGGCTCTTGGCGCGAAACTGGAACTTGGCGAGATCGGGCTGCCCCGCAACGGCATTAATGGTGGCCAGCAGGGTGGGCGTGTCGACGCCGTTCCTCGGCACCCGCGGCTCCTTCTTCGCGGCAGGTTTTTCCATAACCATGGGGTCGTTGTGCATGTCATTCACTCCTGAGTTTGGGTGTCGACGACCGGGCTTGTCCCGGACCGCTGAATTTCTCGGTGGGCAGCGTTTGACGCGCAGTTGGAATGACAGTGGGAAATCGAGAGGTTTTTTACGCCGGGACGGTCGTGACCGGATCTCGGCACGCCGGGATGACAAAAACGACGGGTGTTTAAACGCCTGCTTCCCCGCAGCGCTGCGATCTCAGGCAGCGCGCCAATGAGGCGGCAACCAACACAGGAGATCAGATCATGTCTCGTTCATTTGGAATGGATACCCGTCCGTCCTCGACCGATTGGGCTGTCATAGTTCGCGGACCGAGCAAGGCCGAAGTGCTTGCCCACATTGCGAAGATTCATCGTTACGCAAGCACTCCGGATCGGCCCAGCCGCGGACAAAAGAAGTGAGGCTTGTTGCGGCGGAAGCGTCAAAATCGGTGCCCCGCCGCTCAAGATGTCGCCACGCAACTCTTTCCTTTTGAAGCTTGGTATCCTGTATGGCTTGGCATCCGCCGCATGGAAGGAAATCCGAGCGGCGATATTCGAGAGAGGAGTGCTGATTACGACGAATGTCGGCTTAAAGACGAGAATTCGGCTCCGGAAGATCGCGTCCGGGGTCAAAAGCTGCCATTGGCGAATGCGCCGTCCCTCGATATCGGGGCGGGGTGGGCCCCGGCCAACACCGCGACTGGGTTGCGATCGCTGCGCTTTTCGTCCGACTCAGTCGATCCGAATAGCCAGATGAGAAACCGTTTGACGATCATTGCGGACGCCCTGCCTCTGATGTAATTTAGAACTTGGTTACATGAGGAATATGCCCGCTGTCGCGACGGCTTTTCTCTCTTTTCTGTCTCGGCAGATAGCATGCTCTCTAACGGACCTTGCACTGCAAGCTGTGTTCTTGTGGTCGCCAGGTATCGGCGGTTAAGGGATTTGCCATGCTCCGACGTTGCGGATTCGTTGCAGCCTTCATGCTCGCAAGCTTCACGACCTTCGAAGTTTCTGCTGTCGAACGACGGGTCGCCTTTGTAATCGGCAACTCCGATTACAAAGAAATCTCAGCCCTCAAGAACCCGGCCAAAGATGTGGTGGACGTATCCAACACGTTTCGAGCGGCTGGTTTTGACGTTTTCGTCGCGAGAGATCTTACAAAGCTGCAGTTTGAAGACCAGTTCCGCAACTATCTTGCCGCCGTGGACGGCGCGGATGTGGCTGTCGTCTACTATTCCGGTCACGGCTTTCAGATTGGCGGAGAAAATTTCCTGATCCCTGTCGATGCCTCGCTGAAAGATGCGGCGGACGTCGAAGTCCAGGCAATCAAGCTGAATGACGTGCTGCAGCAGATGCGTTCGAAATCGAAGATCCAGGTGATCATCCTCGATGCCTGCCGCAACAATCCGTTCCCTCGCAAGGACTATTGGCTCAGGGACCAGCTTTTGACCGCCACCGGCACCGGCCTTGCGCAAGTAAGAAGCTCGCTGAACACGCTGATCGCCTTCGCCACCGAACCCGGCGCGGTTGCCTATGACGGCGCCGGCGACCTCAGTCCTTTTTCGTTAGCGTTTTCCCGTCGCGCGCTCGCCCCGAACCAGGAGATCCGCACGGTCATGTCGGCCGTGCGCCGGGATGTCGTTGAGGCGACCAAGGGTTTGCAGGTTCCCTGGGAGAATTCTTCGCTGATCGACGAAGTCGTTCTGATGCGTCGCAGCAGCCGCCTATCGCTGCCGCCGGTGCTGGAGAAGGTCGTGTTGTCGGGGGCCGGCCCCGTCGGTCTGGATCTCCCGGAGCCCGTCGACGTCGACGGCGGGACAATCACCGTCAGCATCGATAGACCGCCCACGCTCGGACGCCTGATGCTGGACGGCAAGGTCATCGAGGCGGGAGGACTGATCCAGGGCAAGGATCTGCCGCGTTTGCAAATGGATGTCCTCAAGGGAATCGGCGAGCCGGAAGAGATGGATATGCTGGCCTACGCCGCACGCGACAACTGGGGCGGCGAAGCCAAGGGCATGTTGGTGTTCCGGGTCAAGAGTGCCGAAGGAACCCAGGGCGAACAGATCATGGCCTCGCTCGAAGCCGAGCAGAAACAGCAGGTGCTGCAGCGCGGCATTCATGTCACCGGTGCCGCCGAGGCGATCGAGAGCCGCGAGATCGACGTTCCGGTCGGCGTTGGCCCGGTTGCGCTGAACCTGGATCTCCCGACCGATGATTCGGCGATCAGCTTGAAAGTTTCGAACTATCCCGGAAAGGGAACTCTTTCTCTGCCGGATCGAGCCCTGTCGCCAGAATCGACCTTGATAGTCGGTGAAGTCGAGGTGCTGCGCTATGAACCCCAGATCGGAGCCAGCGCACCGGTCGAGGTCGCCTTCGAAATTCGGGCGGACAGCGGAGTATCCAAACCCGCCACGATGAAACTGTCGCCAACCGTCGATCCGTGCGACTCGGCTGCCGGCGAACCTCTCGATCTTCAAGGTGTCGTCCCCGGCCTGCTGCCAAATGAAATCGGCGCCGACGCGGTGAAGCTCTGCGAGGCTGCGGTGAAGGCGTATCCCGATGTCGCCCGCTTCCGCTACGAACTGGGGCGCGCGCTGCTCGCAGCCGGCAAGGTCGACCAGGCCAGGAAAGCCATACAGCAGGCTGCCGATAGGGGACACGTGCGCGCCGTGTTCGAACTCGGCTACCTCTACGCGACGGGAACGGGCGTGGCGGTCGACCGCAAGCAGGCCAACACCTTCTACGCGGCTGCGGCCGACAAGGGCGATCCCTACGGGATGACGTCGTGGGGCCGCGCCTTGTTCCATGGCACCGGCGTCCAGCGCGATACGGCCAAGGGGCTGGACCTGCTGCTCAAGGCGGCATCGATGGGGCACACATATGCCATGAACGATCTCGGCGCAATTTTCACGGAAGGCCGCAACGGCGTGACCGCGGATCAGGCCCGTGCCGTTGCCTTCCTGAAGGCTGGCGTCCAGCGACAGGACATGTATTCGATGAACCTACTTGGCCGGAACTATCTCAGCGGTGCGGGCGTCGAGAAAAATCCGAAAACGGCATTGGACCTGTTTCAGAAGGCCACCGAGCTCGGCCAGCCCTACGCTCCAAGCAATCTGGCGCGCATGTATCGCGACGGCGTGGGCGTGGAGCGCAACCCGGCGGAGGCGCAAAGACTGTTCGAGATGGCAGCCATGCGCGGCGATGAGTATGGCGCATTCGAACGCGCGGTTCTCGAAATGGAAAAGGGCGAAAAGGCCGACCAGGCCACGGCCGTCCGTTTTTTGGCATTCGCGGCCGCACTGGACACCCGCAATCAGCTGCCGGAAGCCCAGAAGAACCTCGCGAATTTCGGCGCGAAGGTGAAAACGACGGCGTTGAAGCAACTGCGCCAGGAACTCAAATCGAAGGTTCCTGCGTCCGGTTCGCTGGACAATCAGCTGGTCAATGCGGCCAGACGAGTCTGGGAAGAGGCTAATCCACGTCGGGACGTGTTTTGATCAAGCGGGAGGTGATGGTGAGCAGGAACTGGAAGCAGGCAATCATCGGAATAACTCTGTCCGTCGCCCTGCCGGGGCTCGTAGGCTGTACGTCCTCCTGGCCACCCGAATTGCGACCGACGCCGCTGGCGGCGACGCCCGCGCCGAAGGTCGTTCGCAGAGCCCCTGCGCCGCGAAAGGTCGTCAAGCCCGCTGCCAAACCGGCAGCCGTCAAGAAAGTGGTGGTTCAACCGGTTGAGGAAGAGCCTGTCGCCGCGCCTCCCGTGATCGTTCGTCCTTTGGGAGGTGGAAACTCAGGAGGCGGGTGGGGAGGTTGACCCGGCAAGAGATTAGGATCCGGATCACGCTCTAGTATGCGTCCGCTGACTGGTGCAGCGCCTCGATCTCTGCCATCTGGATGCCCATTTCGACAAACGCGCAAAGGACCGAAAAGCGGTCCGCCAGTGCAACACGTGCCAGTCCGGCTAGAACTCCCGCACTCACAGCGTGGGCGGCGGGGAGTGGCTGCGAGGCCGACACCGCTGATGCATCCATAGCCGAACCGTTGCCGCGCAATCCCGCAGCCAGGGCAATCCAGGCAGCCGGCGTTGCCGGCGGCATTGCAGCGGTCTTGCTCACTGCCGCGCTATGATGAGGACTGTCTGGTTCGCTGACCCAATCACGAACAAGCGCGAGCAACTCCTGATCCCTGCTGTCGAGCAGATCGGTCAAGTGGTGCAGGCACTCATGGGCCCACCACACCGAGGCCCGCTCGGGAAGCAGATAGGCACAGAACGTGATCGCCTCCTCGGGCACCCGCCCGGCAAGGAGGGCACGGCAAAATTCGATTGAGGGCTGTTCGGTCGGAAGTGCCACCATGTGCCTGGAGACAGCGGGGCAGGCCATGAAAAGATCCCGTGCCGTTTTGAATCGAAGCTCATTGGCCATGGCCGCCACGCTTTCACTTAGGGAACAATCGACACTGAAGCCCTGGACGGGGCACCGGTCAAGTCTCAGGCCATAGCAAGATGAAACTGCCGTATACTCTTCATATGCTCGACGTTTATTGACAGACAATCGCTTCGGGATTTGGTATAGTCCGCAGCCGCCGAAATCGGATGCTCAAGACAGGAGTACCGCTATGAAGTTGGGCAGTTTAGCCTTCGTGTTGACGGTCGCGCTTTTTCCAACTCACGCTTTCGCCGACCCAACTCAGAAATCAGAAGACATCGTGAAGTTTTTTGCCGGGGTGAACGAATTCGGCGCGTCGCGGGGAATTTGCGTCGGAACCGAAGACGAGTGCAAGAGCAAGAAGAAAGAAGCGCCGGCCGAAAAAACCAGCCTCGATATGCTGATCAATTTCGGCCTCGATTCCGCGGAACTCGACGCGACTGCGCGCGCTGAACTCGACGAGTTCGCCAAGGCGCTGAAGGACAGCCGACTGAGCGCTCTCGACTTCGTCGTTGAAGGTTACACCGATGCATCCGGCCCGGCTCACTACAACGAGGGACTGTCGGAACGAAGAGCCCGATCGGTAACAACCTTCCTGACCTCTAACGGCATCGACCCTGCCCGCATCAAAGCGACAGGCATGGGCGAAGCCAACCCGCGTAACCCCAATCCATACGATCCGGTAAACCGCCGGGTGGAGATGCGAATAAGGACTGAGTAGGGCCGCTGCGACCAAGGCACGGCTTACGTATTCTGCATCGAGCTCATGAGAGCCGTGATTGCCTGCTTGTACTTTTCGAACTCCGGCGATGTCTGGCGGACTTGTGTCGTCGTCGTTGTCTGCTGGCTCGCCTCGGTCGTTGCAGAACTCAGCTTCCGGCCCATTTTCCTTTCGGCCCAGCCCACGACGTAGCTGGCGGTCTTGCCGGTGAGAAACGGATTGGCTTGAATGACAGCCGACCCGAGCACGGCGCTCAATTGCGCCGAACCCGGCGACGACAGTACTTGATGGGCGCCTTCCATTCCCAGGAAGTGACAGAGATAGAGTCGGCCGGCTGTGATCTGGTGGCCACGCGCCCGAAGATAGGCTTCGCCTTCGCGCGCCAGATTGCTGACCATCTCGCGCGATATGGTGGCGTCGTAACGTAGAGCGAGCAGGTCGGCGGTCGACAGTGTCCGCGCAAGTTCGGGACGGTAGGTGTTCATCATCCTGATCCATGTCTTCGTTATGAACTGACCGGCGCCGGTTGCCGAAGAATTCGGGTTCTTGGCGCGGGCGCTGCCGCCACTTTCGACATGAACGATACGGTCGGTCAGCGTCGCGACAGCGGAAGCGTCCGTTGCAATTACGGTAACCGTGCCCAAGGGATTGATCGCCTCGCCATTGCGATAGAGTTCGAAATGCAGGTGCGGCCCAGTCGAGAGGCCGGTGGTGCCGATGTAACCGATGATATCGCCTGCCTTCACCTGCGCGCCGACACCGCCCTTGATTGCGAATTTCTGCATATGCGCATAGCGCGTCTCGCGCCCGTCTCCGTGCGAAATCTTCACCAGATTGCCGTAACCGGCTCCATCGCCCTGAAAGACGATTTCGCCGTCGAAGGCGGCCGCTATCGGCGTACCCAGAGGTGCTGCCCAATCCACGCCCTTGTGGATGCGAACAGTTCCGAGGATTGGGTGCTTGCGTGGGCCGAAGGTGGACGTCATGACCCCGTTGACCGGAGTGACCATGCCGTTGGTGACGATCAGCGATCGAACCTGATCGTCGCCGCCAACGCATGCGAACTGGCCGCCGGTCTGCTGGAAGACGAAACAGTCGAGGCTTTTTTCGGCACCCTGGACGCCTACATATAGCACTCGTCCGGCCGTCTCCTCCTTGCCGCGCGGCCTTTGCGAATAGATCAGGACCAGACGCTGGTCTTCGCTGGCGAACGCATCCAGATCCTGTCCTCGCGAGAGATACATGATCGCTTCTCCAATCACGCCCGTCGGAACTTTGTTGCGGGCCGCTGTCGAGTAGATTGCGTCGAGTAGCCGGTATTGCCTTTTGTGCGTGCCCTCCGCCTGCGCGCCCGAGTAGTTGAACAGATCTTCACGGACCCAGGGGTCGACACCAGACACAAACGCACCAGCGGCATTGCGCGTCAGCGTACCGACAAATACGTTCTTGGCGTAGATCGAAACCTGCATGAGGGACATGGTTGTCGTCTCGCGCGCCGGCCTGAAACCACGCATGGCGACGACATAACCTGGCGCAAGGCTTTCCCGACTGAAAAGCGCCTTCAGGGCTTCGCCTGCCAGCTTGGCATCCTCGGCGGAGAAATGCGCATCCAGGGCAACGCTGTCCAGGCTGCGATCGTTGAGAATCTTTACGAACGTGTCTTCGGTAGCCTCGAATCTTTGATATTCGCTCGTGACAATTGCAACGCTCGTGTTGTTTTCGATCTGGGTCTTCCGGAACGCGGGAAGGGCTGCCTCGCCTGCATCGATTGTTTCGCCCCAACCTGCTTCGGAATCATCGGCATCCGCCTGCGGGTCCGAAGCAACCGGAGCCTCGTTTGCAACGTCTGGTGGCTGAAGATCGTTTTGCAGATCGCTGGATGGCGCCGCCGCGGTCTGTCGCTGCGCCTGGAAGAATGCGAAATCTTCTTGCGTGGACGGTATCGTTGTCATGAACTTTTCGCTGGCGCTAAGCATCACATCGGAAAGAACCTCGATCTGGGGCGAAACTCCGGCCTGATCGAGTTCTGCCGGGCGCGCGATCACTTGGCTTTTTATTGCGGCGCCGGCGTCGGGCGAAAGGGTGATCCACATCGGGTCCCCTGCGAGGTCGATGATGGCCGGCACATAGACCGAGGCATCGGCCGGCACGTCGTCGGTTCCCTCGACCGCCTGCAACTCCTCGTCTTCATCGCCAAATGACCAATAATCCGCGGTGAGATAGAAGCCGACAGCGATCGACGACAGGACAACCACGGCAAGACCGGCAAGGAGTCCGCGCCAGAGCCTGCGTCTGCGCAGGGCGGCGCGCGCCTGCTTTTTCAACCTGAAGCTTGTGTCGATACTGTGCGTCACGGGTTGCTTCCGGTCAGGAAAAAGGTCCACCGCACCTGTTCAAGCGTATCGACTTCCAGAAACCGTGCGGCGATATGGCCGCGCTGCCAGCATTCGTCGATGCCGCGTATCGAGAAGCGCCGCCGGTCGATGCACATTTCGGTCGAGCCGCTTAGGGTCGCATGTCCAAAAACGTCCGTCGCATAGATGTAGATGTAGCGGTTCGTGAGTTCCTCGCGGATGACGTTCACGCATTGATTTGCGCCGATGGTCCACCAGCCATCGGTCTGGTCCGCATTGTCGACCTTTTGGCCGACGGCGAGATTGACGACGTCGAGCGTCTGATTGCAGACGGTGAATTCGGCGCGCGCTTCGTGGGACGACAGGAGAGCCAGCAATGTCGCGCCCAACATAGCTGCAAGTTTGATACCGCCTCTCAGGGCAGGCGGCGCGCGAAGCCCGTCATGCTGATTTTTGGGCGGGACAGCGGTCACGAAGGAAAAACGCGAGCGGCGGAGGTCCATCGGCGTCCATGCTACCCGCCGAGCCGGAAGTACTTTGCAGTCGCGGAGAACTCAGATCCGTTGGCCTCGATCTCTTCGAGAATCTTGGGCAACAGTTGCGCGGCTGGTGTCGGCGCGGGGAATGCCGCAGCCTGAATATCCCGTGGACCCGTAATAACCATTATGATCTGCGGCAAGACCTTGCCGGCCGCCTTGTCGGCCGCGCCGAGATCGATCGGAATGTTGAAAGTGGCCTTGTCCGATTGCACCGAGATACGATCGTCGAGGTTGAATGCCATGCCCCTGTGGTCGATCAGCAGCAAGCTGGAAATCAGGCCGCCATGCGTCAGCAGCGTGCCGCCGATCGGCGAACCGCTCGGCACCGTCGTTTGATCGAGAACAAGCTGCGGCTTGTCGGCCGCTGTCTGGTCCAGAAAGCGCAGAAACTTGGTGACTTCGCATTGGGCTGGTTCAATGAGGCGGAGGCTGATGTCTGGTTCGACTTGGAATCTTGCCTGGAAATCGTACATCATTCGTTCGAACGGCGGGACCTCCGTTCCAAATCCCTCGATCGCGGCAGCCTTGCCGGTTGCCGACGTCAACGCCGCATAGAAACAGTCGCCGCCGTTGAAGTCGCGCACCCACGAGACCCGTTGTGCAGCGTCGTCGACAGCAATTTCCGACGGTATTTCCGGTTTCGGCACGTTCAAGGCGACGGCGGCTTCGTCCGGCTGTTTGCCCGCCTCCGGTTCGCCCTGTTGCCCTTTTGGGTTCGCGTCATCCGTCTGGCTTGCAGCCGGTTCGGGCATCTGCACTGCCGCCTTGGGTGCTGCCGGCTGGCTCGCCAATTGCTCGGGCTTCTGGCTTTCCATGACGTCGGGCTGGACCGCTGGCGGCGGCGAGGCTTTTCCGGCCGACTGCTGAGGCGTGGGCTCCACTTTCTGCGCCTGCGCCGCGGCGGCCCTGCGTTCGGCGTTGAGCCTTGCCTTTTCTTCCGAAGCGGTCCGCATGGCCGCTTCCTTCTGGCGTTCCTCGTCTTCGCTCTTCGCCGCCTCGGTTCTGGCCTCGGCTTCAGCCCGCGCCCGCGCCTCCGCTATCGCTTCGGCTTGAGCTCTTGCCTCGGCTTCAGCCTTCGCCTTGGCATCTGCCTGATTTTCAGCTGGCGACTGCGTCTCGGTTACCGACTGCTCCAGGATTTTCTCGGTTGGTGAGGCGCCTTCGGCGGGCTGTGTCGGCTCCGACATTTGATCGGCCGCGGCACCTGCCTGATCTTCAGCTGGCGGCGCAGTGGCCTCTCGTTGTGGCTGCTGCGGTGGAACCGCCTTTGCCGTCTCATCGCCTGGCGAATTTACAACACTGTCCGTCGGGGCCGGCTTTGATGGCGAGAGCTTTGTCTCGCCGGCGGTCGGCGTGGAAGGCGTCATCACGCCGCTCAGATAAATGCCTGCACCGGCCGTGACAGCTAATGTCGCCAAGGCCGCGATCGCGATGGATCGGGTCTTGGCGGACTTTCCGGGGACGTTTGGCAAAACCGCCCGAGGAGGACCGGCAACTGCCGAAGGCCTCGGTTCGGACAGGTGCGCCGGGCGGACATGCGGGACGAAGACCCGATCACCGGGAGCCGCCGGAGGCTGGCTTTGGAGCTTGGGGCCAGGTGCCAGGGTCCCCCCGCCCGCGGTAAACCCGTCCGCTCGCGGGGATGGTCGACATTGGCGGCGCTGTCCCCTCGCTATCCGTGTCGTCACGTGTCATCCTGGCGATGTCCGCCATGCTGATCGGCCGGTCTTGTGGATCCGGCTGCAGCATGGCTTCGACAATTCCGCGAAAATCGGCGTCGATGTCGGACAGGTCCGGGACGGTTCGGCGTTTTTCCACAATCTCGAACTGGGAGCCGCCCATGTCGATCGGCTTCCCGCGCAGAGCAGCGGCCAGCACCAACCCCAGGCTGTACATGTCGGACTGCTCGCTGACATCGCCACCGTACAGCCCGAGTTGTTCGGGAGAAACGTAGTTGTACTTTCCGGCGAACTTGCCGCCGATGAGGGTCTCTCCGCCGACGGTCGCCGACCGCGCGATGCCGAAATCGATGATCTTTGCGCGTTCGACCCGGCCTCCTGGCAGGATGATGTTGTCCGGGGAGAGATCGCGGTGAATCGCGCCCGCCTGATGCACGGCGCTCAAGCCGGAAGCGAGGCGATGGCAGAGCTTACGCACGTCTTCCGTCGGCATCGGGCCACGTCGCATGACATCAAACAGCGATTGGCCGTCGACGAATTCCATGGCGAGGTAGGGACGGCCGATCCCGGGATCTATCGTGAAGACGTGATATCGCACGACAGCGTCGTGCGACAGGTGATTGAGGATCGACGCTTCCTTGCGGAACAAGGACAGGATCGTCTGATCGCGGGCGAACTCGGGCAGGACGATCTTGATCGCAACGTGGTCGCCGGTCTGGATGTTGTGGCCACGGTAGACCTCGCCCATGCCGCCGAAAGCGATCCGCTCGTCGAGTTCATAGATGCCGCTAAGCTGCGTGCCCACGGCCGTGTTGGCGAAGTTCGGCGATATTCGGGTCTTGTCGTCGGCGCTCATCGGCCTCAACCCTCCGCTCTCGACAAATCCGGACGGAGCGATTGCCCCTTGAGCCCGTCCCCAATCTTGACGAGCACAATCGTGACATTGTCTGTTCCACCGCGCGCCAGCACCGTTTGCAGCAGGTCTTCGCATGCCGCCTGCGGTGTCGCGGACACCACCGCCGCCTCGATCTCGGCGTCGGTGACATGCGCTGTCAGCCCATCGGTGCTTAACACGAAAATGTCTCCGGGCAGGATTTCGCCTTGCTGGAAGTCGACGACGATGTCGTCGCTGACACCGACCGCATGCGTAATGACATTGCGGCGCGGCCAGGTAAGCGCTTCGGCTGCGCTGATCATGCCTCGGTCGAGGAGTTCCTGAACTTCGGTGTGGTCCTTCGAAATCTGCGAGATCGAGGCGTTGCGGATCAGATAGACGCGGCTGTCGCCCGCCCACAGGCAGGCAAACCGCCCATCCATCGCCAGAAGGGCGGCGACAGTGGAGCCGATGGTTACGCCGCGGGATTCCGATATCCTGCGGATTTCGGCATTGGCCCGGCTGAGCCGGTCCTCGAAGCGCGCGCGAAGATCCGGTGCAGAGCTTGCAATGCCGATTGTTGCGAGATGATCGATGATGCTGGCCGAAGCGATTTCTCCAGCATCATGTCCACCCATCCCGTCGGCCACCACCCACAGGCCAGTTTCCGGCTCGACCAGATAGCTGTCTTCATTGAGCTCACGGACACAGCCTCTGTGGCTGACGCCGAAGCTCTCAAAGGAAAGGGCGACACTATTCAATTTGCCACCAAGCGCTTCTCAAGCGTCCTCTGCGGCGCACTGTCAGCGCTCGCTCGCGCCAGTTTGCCACAGGCTCGAACATTAGAGTATCGAAATCAACGTGCGTGCGCCTGCTGCCAATGGACAGCCTGGCCATGCTGGAAAGCAAAAAGATCATCTCAAAACGCCTTTGGACAGCTGAACCCCGAAAGCGCAGGAAGAAAGAGAGGGTTGGGGTCCGAACTGACCTGGATCGTGTAGGCGACATCGCGCCCGCCGATCACGAAGCGGGCTTCCGTGTTGCCGCCGGTGCTGCTGATGGCGGCCTTGTCCAGCAGACGTTTCAGCGCCCACGGACCGTCGAACTTGATCGCGGACTCACGGCCCGGCATTTCCGGCATGAGGCTCAGGCTCGCGGACGCGGAAGCCATGCCGCTCGGCCAGGTCAGCGTACTTGGCGCGTTGCCCGCCTGGTTGCTTTGGACAATCTGACCATCGACGTCGAGTATCGCCGCATCGGCATCGCCATGCAGTGAAAACGGTGTGAAGGTGACACTGACCGACGGCACCGAACCACCCGATGGAAAGAAGGCGTTGCGGATTTCCGCAGCCGTCTGGAAGTTTTTCAGGGTCGACTTCGACAGGTCGCGCCCGAAGCGGACATCCTGCTTCCAGCTCCAGTCCTGGCCGGTCATGTCGATCATCGATGCGAGATTTTGTGCAAAGAACCGATCCATCAGTCCGCCTGGAGCGAACAGTTTCGCGAAATCCGCCATCGCAATATCCTCGGCGCCATCGCTGGCGAAAGGATAACGGCCGTCAACCACCTCCTGGCAGGCGCGCGTGACCGTCTGGTCGAGCATCTGGTTCAAATTCGCTAGAGAGGTTTCTGCGACGTTGCCCTCAAACTCGTCGGCGGTCGCGGTGACCATTCGGGCGAGCTGCTTGGGCAGACGCGAGACATTGGCGCGAAGGGTGGATATCTGCAGCTGCAGATTCATGTTGACGCGTTCCGTTTGCGACGGGACGTCGGCCGCCAGTTGCAGGCTCTGGTAGATGTCGCGGAAATTCTGGGTCAATGCGTCCATTGGGCGGCGTCCGGCGGGGCCGTTCACCAGGGCCTGGAATGGTCTGAATTGCGCTTCGATATTCGCCCCAGGGTTCGGGTTTTGCGCGCCGGCGGACCCTATGCCGGCCCGGCTTTGCGATTTGCCGGTGGCGATTTGAATGCCGATACGGGCCAACCCCCTGGCGACATCTTCAGCCTTCTGTGGCTGGTTTTGAAGCGTGCCGGAATCGGCCTCGGAGCCATAGCCTTTGCCGGAACCAGCTTCTCGCGTCAGGGCTGTTTCGTCGGCGATCGCCGTAAAAAGCTGGTCGATTGGCGAGGTCGGTGACGCGGCGGCGGAGAGCGCGATATAGTGCGGCTTGTCCTTCAGCATCGCCTTGAACTTCAACTTGTCGAGAACGCCGTTCCACGCCGCCGCGAATTCCCTCCCATAGCGCTCGACAAGCTCGGGACCGAGCTTGAGCAACTCCTGATCGGTGCCACCTTGCTCGCCGCCGCCGCCGAGAACCCAATGGTCATCGACAAGCATCTGCGCAATGCGCGAGAGTTGTCCGAGATAGAAGTCGTTGAAACCGCTATAGGTGTAGATACCGGGAACGCGAAGGCCTGATAGATCGCCACCATCGACACGCTCGAACAACAGCTGCGCTTCCGGGCCGCCTTTCACGGACACGGAAAAATCGCCCAGCGCTGCCGCGTATACCGCCGACTTGATCAAGGCGGAGGCACGATCGGCAAGGCTCATGCGTCCGAGCGAGCGTTGAGCGGATTCGACAAGTGGCTGGTTGAGTTCGAAAACCGGGTCGTAGGCGTCGTCCAACGCAAGCATGGCCCGCAGATGCTTTTCGAGTTGCGCCCGTCCCGCGCGGTTGTTTTCGCCCGGATACCGGTTCTGCTCCCAATCCTGCCTCATCCAGGAAACGATTAACTCGTCATAGACCTTCGGCGCCTTGCCGCCGAGCATCAGGTAGATTTTCAGCGGTTCGTAGAGGGCGGCGGGATCCGCCATCTTGGCCTGGATCGTCCGTTCGGCTTGAAGCAGCAGGCGCGAGCGGAATGTTCGCTCCAGCGCTTGCCGGTAAGCCGTTTTGGATGCCGAAAGTAGCCTTTCCCGCTGACTGAGGCCGAACGTCTCCTCGATCGGTGTCGGTAAGTCACTGGTCTCGAACCCGGCCGGCAGGTTGCGCAACTGGTCGAGCGCGCCAATAACGTTTTCGAGGTCGACATCGGCGACCGTCGTGCTTTTGAGCAGCGGATCTGCCGTCTCGCGATACTGGCTCGCAGCTTGCGTTGTAGAAGCGATCAGCGATCTGTTGGCTGTAAAGCTCAGGGCCAAGGTGCCCAGAGCTGCGGCAGCGATCAATGCAATGATGCCAAGGCCGCCATATCTGGCGATCGCTGCACGCGTTTCAGCGGATCTGTCGTACGACACCCACCCGGATTCCGCGAAAATGACGCCGGTCAGAAGATCATGCAAAAAGAAGCTTTTGCCCGTGCCGGAAAGATGGCCGCGGGAAGCGCTGCCGAAGCTGCGGCCGATTGCGCCCAGCACCTGGTCAATCGGCGTGCCTTCCTGCGTGCCTGACGAAAAATAGAGTCCACGCAAGCTGACGTTCACCTGGCTGCGGGCCGGATCGAATATGCTGGCGACGAAACTGGCGATACGGCCCTTCAGCGCGCCAAACTGGGCTGGAAAGCCAAAGATGGATATGCGCACGAGCGGATCGGTCTCTTCCTGCAGGCGGTCGGCCATCTCCTCCGCCAGGCGTTTTGCCAATGCGTCGAATTCGGCCGGTGCCTCACCGACCATGTTCTTGCTGCGATCGGCGGTCTGGAATGTCGCGCCCCACACTTTGCGGCGGCGCTGCTCGTCGAAACCGCCAAAATAATCCATGAAACCGGAGACAAGGTCGGCCTTGGTGAAGAGCAGGTACACCGGGAACTGGATTTTCAGCGTTTCGTGAATTTCGCGCAGACGGCTGCGTATTTCAACGACATGGGCGTCAAGCTGCCGATCATCGAGGCTCATGAGATCGGCAAGGCTGATGGCCAGAATAACGCCGTTTATCGGTTGCCTGGTGCGGTATTTCTTGAGCAGCGACAAGAAGGCAAGCCAGCTCTCGGCGTCGCTCTTCGCATGGGAATCCTGCGTCGTGTAACGCCCGGCGGTGTCGATCAGCACGGCTTCGTCGGTGAACCACCAGTCGCAGGAGCGTGTGCCGCCAACGCCGGCCACCGGCTGCGCGCTGCCCGAACCGGCAAGCGGAAATTTCAGGCCCGAATTGACCAGCGCCGTCGTTTTGCCGGCACCAGGCGGGCCGATGACGATGTACCAGGGAATCTCATAAAGGAAGTTGCGCCTGCCGCTCGATCGCTTGAGCGCCGCGATGGCTTCACTCATACGAACCTCGAGCACCTGCGAGTCGCCACCGTTCTCGTCACTGCGGGCGAGCGCCCTTTCGAGCGCCTTTTGCGCTGTTCGTGTTTGCCAGAAACGCAGGCCGTAAAACAGCGCCACGATCGCCACGATCACACCGATGATCGTCGCGCGCAGCCAGACGGGGCCGAGCGGGCGGCTGTCGGCAAAACGGATCAGTGGGCCGGCAAACCAGACGGCTGCCGCGAACCCGGCCAACGCGATCACGCTGAATATCCGCAGCAGCCAACGCGTCATAGGCTCACAATGTCTCCTCCTTGGGGATCATCACGTCGACACGGCGATTCTGGGCGCGGCCTTCCGGCGTCGCATTATCGGCGATCGGTTCGTCTTCGCCCTTGCCATCGACCGTGATTCGCGAGGGGTCGCTGAATCGCGGTGCCATCATTGCTTCGACCGCTTTCGCCCGGGCGACGGAAAGGTCGAAGTTGGATTTGAATGCGCTCGATTTTCGCGGCTTCACATTATCCGTATGGCCGACGATCGAGATCGGTCCGGGCTCGGGCTCCAACGCGGCGGCGATGTCTGCGGCAATCGGCTGAAATTCCGGGTTTACCTCGGCCCTGCCGGACTGGAACAACAGGACGTTGTTGATCTCCACCACGATGAACCTGCCCTGCGTGCCGACGGCCAGCCCACCGCGCGCGATGTCCTTTGCCAGTGCGGCACGGATGCGATCGATCTGGGTGGTGGCGGTGGGCGGGGTAACTTTCATCGGCTCAGCCAGCGGCACCACGCTGGCGCGTTCGATAGCGATCGGCGTCGATGGATCGAGCGCCAGCAACCCGCCGGCAAGGGCGTCGCCCTCGTTGGTGATGACGACCCGCAAAGCGAAGAATACCGCCGTCAGCAGTGCTGACGCTGCAGCCGCAACGACCCAGAGCGGCAGCCGGGCCGGCGACTGTGCGCTTGACACCGCCAGGCTTTGCCAGTGGGGCGATATGTCTTCGTCGGCGCGCTCCCTGAAGTAGCGAAGCGTCTCGTAGACGTCACGCCGAACGCGTTCGAGATTGTTGTCTTCGCGCGCCAGGCCTCGATATTGGCCTTCGAACCCCAGAGACAGGCAGGCATGCATCAGTTCGAGCAAATCGTAGTGTTTTTCCGGGCTGGCCAGTATCTTGTTTAACGCTTCGTAGAAGCCCGTTCCGGTGGGCGCGACGTGAAAGAACTGCGACAGCATGCTGTGCTGCGCCCAGGCGTCTCTCTTGGGCCAAGGCAGGTTTCCGATGAGATCGTCAGCGGTTTCGCAAAGGGCAAATTTTGCGATCCGCGCATCTTCCTCGGGAACGCCGGCTTTCTCCATTGTCCGGTCTAGTTTTTCGATCGCCTCGGCGACATGCTCCGACAGCTGTGCCGCTTGTCTTTCGACAGGCATGAGCCTGAGCTGGCCAAACAGCATCAGGAAAGGTGCGGCTGCGGCGAGGATCGGGTTTGCTGCGGAATATCTGACGCTGTCCGCGGCAGTGAGCAGGATCTCCTGCTGAATGGCTGGCGTCGCCGCGAAGGAGCCGGTTTCCGTCACTGCGCCGGGATCGGCACCGTGATAAATCACGGTTCCGGACGTCCAGCCCGGCGGCGTATGCTGACCGACACCCGGATCGAAAACCGTTGAATCCTTGACCCGCGAGGGACCGGGCTGTCCGCCGTCAGGAACAGGCGCCTGAGGAGCTGGCGCTGATTTTTCCGCGCGGCGCGGTGCGCGAATGACGGTCTTGCCCGCCGGACCGAAAGGATCGTCCTTCGAGCTCATCGCCAAACGTCCGTCCACGCCCGGTTCCTGCGTTTGCGCCACAGGGGAGCAGAACGGTCCCGGGTCGGGTGCACGAAACGCAGGCGCTGCTGACGAGGGCAGAGTCTGGAGGAAGGTCGGCTACAAAAAATCATCCCGCCGTAACATGACATGTGCCGCAGACCCCAGGTCAATCAGCCTTACCCGCTGGCGAACTGTCGTATGTGATCGTAAGCTCAGAAACGGTCGATTGGAACCAGATGCAGGGCTGCGAAAGGATTTTTCTTCGCAAATTACAGCGCTGCGTCCCTTGGGCTCGCAAAGGGCGCACTAATACTTTCCACTTGGTAAATGATCCGTTCCGCACCCCAAGGTCAGCCCAGCAAACCGGCCCGATTTCAGGGCATGTGCCAGGTTCAGTCTTCCCGGCCTATTTTTGCTTGTCGGCTTTGGCATAGGCTTCGCTGAAATAGGCCAGGAATATGTCCAGCATTCCGTTTTCGTGCGCTTCCTCCATGGTTCGCCATTTGGCGACAAAGGCGTCCCAAGCCAAGCTCTTCTTCGAAGTGAATGACGTGGGTGGGAGTTTTCTGCCGATCGCCTCGGGAGACAGGTCGTCAAGCAGCCGGGAGAGCGCAGCCTGCATGGCTGCATAGGTGGCGAATTCGTGCGTCTTGAGGTCGTGGAAGGCGTCTTCGATACTGTGCCTGGCGTCGAGATAGCCGGCCCTGCGCCGTGCAAACATGATTTCAAGGATGTCGTCGGTTCCTGGGACGAACTTCAGGGGATTGTTATCCGCAGCACTGATCATCGTTCGGTGCGTGCTCTTGGCCAGTATTTTCGCAGCCGCACGTGCCTTCAGCAGCAAGGCCAGTTCCTCGACCACCGTCCGCAGCACCGCGCCGATTTCGGCAGCGACTTCATGCGGATCACGCGATTGAAGCATGTCCGGCGGGATGCCGGCTCCGATCGCGATTTCCCGCAGCACCTCGTCCCTCGTCGAGGGGAGGGGCGTGGGCGGCGAAGACGCTGATACCGGTGTTCGCTGCCCGGGCCGCTGCTCCACCGGATTGAAGAAAGGCTCGTCTCCGAAGTCCAGCGGGCGGCCTGTCGTGACCGGCATTTCTCGTTGCGTCGAACCGTGCCTGCTTTGAGGACCTGTCGTGGCGCGCTCGTCGTCAATCGATACCAGGATGACGTAGCGGCCGATCAGCAACCGGTCGCCATGGCCGAGCCGGTGCGGGCTGGCCATGCGATGGATCGATCCATTGATGAAGGTCCCATTGCGGGAGACATCGTGCAGCCAGAACGCGCCTGCCTCGTAGCGAACGTCGCAGTGTCGGCCGGATATGAACTTGTCCGGGTCGGGCAAGGTCCAGTCACAGGCCTCGCGGCCGATTTCGAAGCTGCGATCACGAGCTGAGTAGCCGGTCGACATACCGGCGGACACGGAGTCGACATTGTTGATCTGCAGCCTGATGAACATTCAAATCGCCGTCGATCGCCTGTCGGGCAACCTCGCCCAAGATACCCCATTATACCAGCAATTCGCGAGCGCGGCGGCACAGAGGCATTCAAGCCGATGATTCTAAAGTTAACCACGCTGCAGCCCACCAAGTGGTCCCCTTTGGTCGTTGGAAGACATGTGCTAGGCTCAGGCAGAAACGAGCGGCGGGAGGGGCACGACCCATGCCGAACGAACGTGCCACGGTTGTGCAGACGCCGGTTGGCGCTGAACTGTTGACCTTCACGCATCTTGTCGGGCGTGATGAGATCAGCCGTTGCCTGGCCTATACGGTCGGCTTCGTGAGCAGCAGCCCCGATGTCGATCCGCTGAAGATGCTGGGCGGTGCTGTTTCGATCGAAGGTGAATCCGATCCGAAACGTTGGTTCAGTGGCCTGGTGTCCGAGTTTCGGCTGACCCGGATCGAGGACCGTCTGGCATATTACGAAGCAGTCGTCAGGCCCTGGCTCTGGTTTCTCGGCAATACGACCGACTGCCGCATTTTCCAGAACATGAGCGTCATCGAAATCGTCGAGGAGGTCTTCTCGAAATACAGCACGGCCAAATTCGAGAAACGCCTGCAAGGATCTTATCCGCCACGCGAGTACTGCGTGCAGTATGACGAGACCGACCTCGATTTCGTGCAGCGGCTGCTCGAGCACGAAGGCATCCTGTATTTCTTCGAGCATGACGAGGGCAAGCATACGCTCGTGCTCGCCGATGCCATGAGCAAGCTCAAGCCGGCGCCGGGCTATGAGAAAGTGCCTTATCACTTCGAAGGGCAGGGCTCCCGGCGCGATGTCGAATATATCACGGAATGGATTCCGGGCAGTTCGGTGCGGCCGGGTGCCTATGTCCATACTGACTATGATTTCGAGAAGCCGGGCGCCGACCTGATGGCCAAATCCGCCCAGCCGTTCAGTCACAAGCTGGCCGCGGGCGAGAATTACCGCCAGCCCGGCGCGCATCTCGAAGTCGGGCGCGGCGACAGCCTGGCGGCGATCCGGCGCGAGGAAATCCAGGCGGTGCACCAGCGCATCGCCGCCGTCGGAACCGTGCGCGGCCTGTATTCGGGCTGCACGTTCAAGCTGGATGGCTTCCCAAGAGAGGACCAGAACCAGGAGTATCTGGTGGTCAGCGCCGAATACCGGCTGTTCGATCCGGGTTACAGGGCCCTTGCCGACGTCGACAGCGAGAACTTCAAGGTGATCCTGGGGGTGGCGCCGACCGCCTTGGCCTATCGCCCGCCGCGGATCACGCCACGGCCGATCATGCGCGGCCCCCAGACGGCGACGGTGGTCGGCCCTTCCGGCGAGGAGATATTCACCGACAAGTATGCAAGGGTGAAGGTGCAGTTCCACTGGGACCGTCTGGGCAAGAAGGACCAGAACAGCTCATGCTTCGTGCGGGTCTCGCAGACCTGGGCCGGCAGCGGCTGGGGTTTCATCCAGATACCGCGCATCGGCCAGGAGGTGATCGTCGATTTCATCGAGGGCGACCCGGATCTGCCGATCATCACCGGCCGGGTCTACAACGCCTCCCAGATGCCGCCCTACGGGCTGCCGGGCAGCGCCACGCAATCGGGCTGGAAATCCGACTCATCCAAGGGCGGTGGCGGCTACAACGAGTTGATGTTCGAGGACAAGGCCGGCTCCGAACTGGTCAATTTCCAGGCGCAGAAGGATCATAACCTTCTGATCAAGAACGACCGCACCAAGCTGGTCCAGCACGACCAGTCGGACCGCATCGACCATGACGCCAAGCACTCCGTCGGCCACAACCTCGACGAGGACGTCGGCAACAACAAGACGGTGAAGGTCGGCGTCGACCAGACCACGGATATCGGCTCGAACGATACCGAGACGGTGGGGGCGAACCGTTCGCTGACGGTGATGGCAAACGAGACGATTCACGTCGTGTCGAACTCGACGGAGAACATCGACGCCAACCATTCTCAGACGGTGGCGATCGTGCAGACCATTACGGTGGGCGCGGCGCGCATCGATACGGTGGGGGCTGCCGAGACGAGAAGCGTCGGCGCGGTGCAGACCAACACTATCGGGGCGTCGCGGAGCATGACTGTGGGGGCGGGGCAGAGTCATGACATTGGGGCTTCGGACACCTGGAAAGTCGGAGCCAGCCAACTCGTAAAGATTAGCGCGGATCAGAAATTCGACGTTGGCGGTGCGCAGGCATCGCAGATCGGCAAGGCCAGATCGGCAAAAATAGGCGCTGATGACGCCACCGATGTCGGCGGTGGGCACACGCTCAAGGTCGGCAAGGCCAGTGCCGTGGATGTTGCCGCGGACGGCAGTTTCAAGATCGGCAAGAATTTTGCGATCGACGCCGGGGATTCGATTTCACTTACGTGCGGCAGTGCCTCGATCACAATGAAGAAGGACGGGAACATCATCATCAAGGGCAAAGACATTACCGTCAACGGGTCCGGCAAGATCAATATCAAAGCGTCAAGTGACATTACCATGAAGGGTTCCAAAATCCACGAAAACTAGGGGAACCCAATGACGCTTACCATCATCGCGCGCCGTGAGAGACTGGCTGCTCTGCCCAAATGATCATCATCGAGAATATTATCGGGCAGCATGCTGAGCAGGCGGCTTCCTTGTGGGCACAAAGGGATAGTCTAGTCCTCGACGATCCTCCTGATCTGGAAGCCGGAGCGGCCATAGACCATAGATTGGAAATAAGCCTCGATGGCCTAAGGGTCGCCGGCACAGGGGCTTGGCCGTGTGTTATCGCTCTCTATGAGGCGTTTCCCGGCAAGGGCGAACTTTTCGTCGTGTCTTGGACGGCTATCGAATTCGAGAACACTGATTATGTCGCGCAAGCTGTGGAAATCGGTCGTAACGCGATCGAAGGTCCGGGTGGCCTGCTCGGCGCGCTGGCGTGGCACACGCCTCGCCAGATTGCTCCATGGGTGCGAGCGTGGATCGACGCGCGTGACCCATTCAAGCGATTCCTGGGCGTGTCGGCCTGCATCGAACACAGTGTCGATCCAAAACTGTTGCTACCGTTGCGATTACGCGATCCCGACGCGTCGGTGCGCGCGGCGAGCCTGCGCTTGGTCGCGAAGCTTGGTCGTGCTGATCTGGCAGCCGAAGTCAGGAACGCGGGTGCCGATGAGGACCCGCAGGTGCGTTTTTGGGCCGCTTGGGCTTTGAGCGAACTTGGCTCGGGCGACCTCGCTCTTCCTGAACTGAGGAGGGCAGCAATGCAAGGCGACGACAACACACTGAACGCGCTTCGGGCCGCCGTGAAGGCGACACCCGTCAAAGAGGCGCGAAGCTGGATAGGTTCGCTATATAGCTTGCCACAGACCGCCTTCCTCGGGGTAAGAGCGGCGGGCATGCTGGGCGATAGATCGATCCTGCCGTGGTTGATTGACCAGATGGACAATCCCGCCCTTGCGGTAACCGCTGGAGCGTCATTTCTGGAATTGTTTCCCGAGGCGCGGCAGGAGAGCGATCTCTTCACGAATGACCCTGGCGAGGCAGGACCTCGCTTCGAGCAGTTTTTTGGCGACCGGGCCGAAAGGGTCCCGTTGGCCGGCAAGATCCTGGAGTGGGGGCGGCGCCAAGGGCACTTCGAGTAGTCCGCAAGAACGGGCAGGGTGCCCACTGCCTGCTTGGATCACGATTCCTAAACTCCTAGCGCGATGCGCATTTTAAGATCGTGCTGAGTTGTTGGCCAGTGGGACATCCGGTGCACTTAGCGCCAGGTCCAGGGCGGCGCCTCGCCTCTGTCGCAGCGTCCCGTTTGCAAAGATCTCCGCGAGACTCGCTGCTGTCAGGGGCTGGCCCTGCAGATACCGTCTGCCCTGACTGAAATCTGCTTGGTTGTACCTCCACCATTCGCGGATCTTGCGGACATCGGGCCAGAAAAGATCCTCGTCACGAGGGGATGGGCCGGCTGGTTCATCTTCGGAACCCATATCCGCTAATGGCTTGACGTGCATCGCTTCGCGATCAAGTGACATTCCCGTTATGGTTTCGAAACTCTCGCCGGCCAGTCGTGCGAGCTTCGGGTCGCGCATGCGTGTGGTCAGCCACGCCACGAAGATGGGGTCCCCCAGGATGCCTGCGCCGGCGGCGATCAGACGCTCCTTCGAACGATCACCGCGCACATCAAGCAGCCATTGCACTGCGCTTTGGTGGTTCTCGGCCCGCAACAATAGTTGCACGCCCTTCCAACCAATCCCGTCGACGCTGGCGTGCATCCGCAAGATCTCCAGTGCCTCGTGCCTATCACCAAGTAATACGCAAGACCATGCGGCCCAGAATCGGCAGGTTTGATCCGAGTCATTTAGAGCCGCCTTGACGTGGCGGAGGAGATCGACGCGTCCGACTTCCCCCGCTAGCCGCAAGGCTCTGGCGCGCACCGCTGGGGTATCGTTCAGCAACTCCAAAAGGCGCCTCGCGGGGTCAATTCGCCGAACCGAGCACGCGGCCAAACCAAGCAGGCGCCGAGTGGGGCGCGCATCGTCCAAAAGGGAGCGTACCCATTCTTGAACCCGATACAGTTCGACCCAACCCAAGGCCGATACCGTGGCTCGGAACAATTCCGGCAATGCTTCGGTGACGTTCAGGACGTAACCGACCCTGTTTTCCGACAAGCTTTCGAAGGCAAGGACGGCAGCCACGAAAGCTTCGCCCGGCTCTTGATACTGGTCGAAGGCCCTCTCGGCTACCTGCCAACCCCACTCGCCCGCAATACGAAGACCGTCGATATGTGCCTCCAAGCGGTCGTCCAGCCGGCCCAAGTTCTTGAGGTACTGATCTGGAGCATCGACCGCCCTATCACGCTGCAGCCAAAGGAACGCCGCGTCTTCGGCATGTTGCTCGACGATATGCTCGATAACGCGGCGCGACATCCAGGGGCTCTAGTTTAGCTGGATCGAGCCCCCTTTGATCTTGTTGGGGCCGGACGAGCGGCTGAGAATATAGGTGCCGCGCAGGATGATCTTTCCAGTGCGGGTGAGCGTGATGCTGGCCTTGCCGCAGCGCAGCACGATCTCGCGTTCAGCGGAAAGCTCCAGGCGCTCGCCGTCAAGGGTCACGGCGACGTCCTCGACGGGAACCGGCTTCGGATTCAGCAGGCGGCCCAGAATGATCGGGCGGTCTGGGTCGCCACCATCGAACATCACCACCACGTCGGTCCCGAAATCCGACGCCTCGAGCATGGTTGCCGCGCGCGCAGCAACCATCCTGCTCTCGATTCCGTCCAGTAGGGAGACGATCGGCTCGCCTGACTTGTTGCGTCCTATGAAGGTGCCGATGACAAGGCCATCGCTGAGACCGCTGCCTATGCGCGCGAAGTCGGGGCGATCGTTCACAGGTGCTTACCTTGTGATTACCTTGATGTCTTTAGCGCATGATAGCCGTGATCGGCATGCGGCGCAATTCGTCGCTATGCTATGGGGAGAACTCCAGGAGCAACGACCTGCACCCGGAGGATACAATTCGACATGGTGCTATACAAAACTTGCAACGTGTACTCTGGGAATATCCAGATTGCGTCTCCCGTGAAATCCTCGTCGTGGTGCTTGACCGGCTCTGCTGAAATCTTTCGGAATACAACTTCGGGCGAATCGTCGAAATGCAAGCCATTCGGGAGCGCGCCGGGCCAACGCGCTCCGTCGGCTTCGTATTCTCGAAAGAACAGAACATGAGTTAGGACCAGATCGCGGCCTCGATCCAAATACCGGAAGTGAAGGAAAAGACCCAGGTGTGTACCGAACCTTGCAACCAAGCCGCCTTCATCGCCCTCCAGATTTTGCTCCAATCGCAGAGGCGAAAACATAAGGCGGAGTTGAGGGTCGGATAACTTCTTGCCAAGAGCGGATATGATGTTTGGGGTTGATGGTATCAGAGCGATATCGTCGTAGTCAGCAGGCATTGGCGGCGGTCGAAGTTGACACGAAACGAAACCTATATTCGTTCCGCCATTTGCATAACCTACAATAAGCTGAAACTGCGGAAGCTCCCATGTGTCCCTGACGTAGGAACGCCGGGTATTTTCGTGCTCGACCAGCCTGTCTCGCGTCGCAATCCTGCTGTCCGAAGCCACAAGGCCAGCAGGCAAGGACCCCCGGTACGGGCCGACATCATGGTGCTCGCAGTAAAAGTAGATTTGAATGAGCAGCATCGGTTCGTTCTTAGGGTCCTCTATTTCCTGGCCGAGCAGGTGCGCTCTTGCCTCGAACCCCAATTCCACACCAAGCTTCTTGTTGAGAAGCCAATCCTGAGCACTCAGCACTGACCCGTCATTCTCGTCGAGCGCGACTTCCGGCTGCCGCAAAATAGCCAGCCGCGACATCAAGGCCTGAACCTCGGTGTCCGTTGACGGCCTTCCAAGAAGGCTCACGCTTCCGCTGAAGTCCATACCTGGGCCGCATCCGTCTACTATTTCGGTTCTTCCATGCTTAAGGTAACCTTCATCAGCGCGTCACCGCCGATTTTGTAGCGAGCCCTTAGAAGGAGATTGTCGGACATTCTCCATTGGTCCCAAGCTTCCTCTTGCTCGACCGGAGTTCCAAACTTTTTCCTCAGGCTCGGCCGGGTTGCATCTTTCGAAATATCATAAGGAGCCGGCCAAGGTTCCCTTTTTACATGCATGGTCACACTAGTGAGCACACATGTGCCGGCCCCCCCAGGAACATCCTTGAAGAGTTCGACATCTTCGAATTGAAGAGTCATCCCATCTGCATCAACGGTCAGGTAGATCTCGTCCCTTGGCATTACCACACGTTTTATGACACCTGCCCGTTTCAATTGTTCCTTAACCTGCGGATCGTCATTCTTCCTTCCAAAAAGGTCGATCCATTTTCGGTAGTCCATTACTGCCTCCGTACTAGCTCGATCAACGATCAACCCTCGCACTCCTTGACCACTTCTTTGATCATTCCTTCGTAGTCAAACTCTTTTAGTTCCTTGACCGCCGCTGCATAAGCTGCTTCGCACTCGGTGTCGTCCAGCGCTTCCTGTAGTGCGTCTGTATCTCGCTTTATGGCAGCATCCATGCTCTTCTTGGTTTCCGCGTCCGGCTTCATCAACGGTTTGTTCAAATTTCCGCACGTCTTGCTATCCGACCGGTGAACTTTGCGTGGGATGACGATAGCCATACCCCTGCTTTCTGTTCTGCCCTTTACGCACTTTGCTACTTCTGGGTCGAACGGCCCAAAGCGTTTCACGGCGCGTGCATATAGAGTTCCCTTCGCCGGTACGTGGTCGCGTTCCCATACTCGCGACCCATCTGCTCGACTCGCCTTTCCACTGTTACAAAGACTTCCATAGCTTCCAACCTCGCCGCATTTGTGCATCGGCTTGTTGTCCGGAGCCTGCTTGTTTCCGGTCGAGGTGGCGGAGTTCTTAGCTCCCATTGTTCGTCATCTGATCGCCGAGAAGTTGGATGTTCTTGCCTTCTGCCTTCACGTCCATCGAGCCGGGCGCAACGAACTCGGTCTTTCCTTGCGTGGCCGATGATACTACGCCGCCGCCAGTGCCCTGGCTCGCCACATCGGGCGACGGCGCGCTCATGTAGTAGCTGCCTTTAATGGCTATCTTCTTCCCTTCGATCTTGACCGTCGAAGTGGCATCCGACAGCCGATCAGCGGAGCGTCCAAAATTCGGCAGCGGAACAGGCACGAACGGAGCCGGCGGTCCCGGCATCTTGCATACATTGGGCACGTCCGCCGGCGCCATGTCTATGCTGCCCTCGGTCACCGGCGTTTTGGGCGGATTGACCCCAACGGAAACCATCATGCCGCCTTTCTTAGCCGATTGTCAGGGAAGTCCAGCAACGTCACTGCGCGCTGGCCGCCTTCGGAACCGGCCCAGAGCGCCGCCCGCGAACCGTGACTGTAACCCTTGCTGGAGGCGGCGTGGGCCAGCGCCGCGAATAGCGGTCCCGACGCCGCGCCGACATCGCCCCAGCAGTCGGCCGGATGCAAATAGTGAGTTGCCTCATCTGAAAGATGCTGAACTCGCAAGATTGTGTAGACCAACTCCTCGCTGCGGTAACGCTGTCCATTGAGATCGCAATAGGTATCAGTGATTTTGCGTCGGTCCCTGTCGATGGCGGGGCTAAGTCCAAGGAAAGCGGAACTCAGCCCCTCTCCGACGCAAACCTCTTCCTCGCCGTGCCGCTTGATGGTGATCCGCTCGAGCGCGGTGCTGACCGCGGTCAGCCGACCTAAGAATTCCAGGCCCAATTCTGAAATCAGATTTCTGCGTGCCAGTAGGCAGGCGCCCGCTGCTTCTCCCGGGAAGAAGCCGTCTCGGTTCACCTCGGATTTTAGTTGCCCTGTTTCATCCATCCATTCCAGTGTTTGGTACTCGTGATAGGAATCCACGCCTGCTACCACCGCTAGGTCCGTCATATCCTCATCGATCGCTTTGGCGGCTACACCAAACGCAAGCATTCCGGCAGCGTGTCCATGGGCTAGGTATTGCACGCGCAGGCTCGCCGAGCCGAATCTTCCCATCACGGCACGGCCGAGCATTTCGGCGACGTCATCCGGCAACCCCGGCCGTGGCTCGGGCGCGCAGATGATCAGGAGCGTTCTCATGCCGTTGGCAGACAGCGCAGCGGCCTGAGGCAGTTGTAGCAGTGTCGAAAACAGCAATTCCTTCATACGCTCTGTTAGCAGCATATCAGGGCGCATGACCGCGTCCTGCGCTAGGCGCATGGGCTCCCCATTGCGGTCGACGAAGACCGGATGCTCGGAAATTGCTGATATCCCCGCTCGCACTGCTGCCGCAGCGCTTTCGGGGCGCAGGCCAACCGGAGTCCGCGCTGCAAGTCCAGCCAGCCAGATCGGTGTCTGAGGGAAATATGTTGCGACGCTTGGTGTAGGCATCGTCATTCCATCACATCAGATTTTTCAGGCGGACAGAAGTTTGATCGAGATAGTCGATGTCCTTGTTGCACACGAGCGAGCTTTGCCAACCCATGATCACGCGCGAAGTATCCGGCTCTAAGATAACACTCA